>NZ_JBFTKS010000036.1:0-48137 GCF_056396065.1 Allobosea sp. 05T433
CCTCACCTCACAGACTTCGTTGCCGCCTACAATTTCGGCCGCCGGCTGAAGACCCTTAGGGGGCTCACACCCTACGAGTTCATCTGCAAATGCTGGACTTCAGAGCCAGAACGATTCAGGCTCGATCCAATCCATCAAATGCCGGGACTGAACACCTAAGGCCTCGGACACATAACCAGTAACCGAAGGTTGCGGCGACGGGGGCGCCAAGGCCGCCTAGGTGCTCGATAACCGGCACTCTCCCGTTTACTGTCCTACGCACGATCCGCGGCTCTGTTGGCCAACGCCTGGGGGGAAGTCGAACTTACTCGGTAAGCTCGCTGGTAGAATTTTGAGGAACGACAGGCGTGTCAGCGTCGGCCTGCGCCGGCTTGAAAATGGACAAGGGCTTGAGATCCCTCGATCGCAGACTGTTGGCTCGGCGGGTCTTGATCTGCCTGCTGCTATTGCTCCCGGTACGGTCGTGACCCTTGCTCCGGGCATGACCGCGACAATACCCACCGGTTTCGCCATCGCCTTACCCAAGGGCTACGAGGCCCAAATCCGGCCTCGTTCGGGACTCGCCGCCAAATTTGGCGTCACAGTTCTCAATTCACCGGGGACCGTGGACGCAGACTATCGAGGCGAGATCAAAGTCATTCTGATCAATCACGGAAAGGCACCATTTTTAATCCAGCGTGCCGACCGCATCGCTCAGATGGTAGTGGCGCCGGTCAGCGGCGTTGCGTTTGTCGAAAGGGCGACGCTCGATGAAACTGAGCGTGGCTACGGCGGCCATGGCTCAACCAGCCGCTAAACCTAGCGAAGACCACGCTTCAGCGCTGGGCGCTCGGGGGGCCGGAGATCGGTCGCCYGCGTTGCCACGGCTGAGCCCGGTCCATGAGGAACAAGCGCTCATCGTCCCAGTGCCTTGCGGGCGTCGTTGACCGCATCGAGACACTCGTCGAATTCGCCCTCCTGTTCTTCGCGCCGCGCGACGCGCAACGCCGTCTCCAGTTTGCGCAGGGTGGCCGCCGGCGGCTTCCTGGCGATCTCGGCCTGGATCATGACGATGCCGTTCGTGCATTCCGACCTGTCATCGGCCATTGCGGGATCGGCACCAGGGTCAGGACGGAGGTGAGAGCGAGCATGCGCATGGCTTGCCTCCGTCACTTCACGATGAAGGTGCCGGTCATCCCCTGAGCCTCCAGGCCCTGGATATACCAGGGGTACTCGCCCGGCCGGATCGCCACGAACTCGACATGGATCGTGCCCTGGTCGTCGAACTCGAGATGATGAGGCGCACCCTGCATGTGCACTTCGAGATGGTTGATGACGATCTGGTTGATCCAGCTGTTCCGGAAGAACTCCGGTGCGAAGAACTTGTACTCCTTGCCGCCCTTCGCCGTGACGGAGAGGCGGTAGGACTTGCCGGATTCCATCTCGATCTGCTTCTGGGAGACGACGTAGTCGCGGCCTTCGTCATTCCCGAGCACCAGTTCGGGCAGATTTGTCCGGCCCTTCACAAGGTCGGCGGCCGTCGCCTGGCTCAACCCGAGCAGGCCCGCCAGCAAGAACCACAGCAGATGCATGTCATCCTCCCCGTTCTTGTTGCTTTGGAATAACCTGGGATCAGTCGACCTTCGTTGGATCGTCGCTCGCGCCATCAGATATTCGATCGCGGGTCTCTCCGTCTTTGCCGGGAGCTGGCGTGATATTGCAGACCGGGCAAGGACTGGCCCGAAGCCTCTCCCTCTGTAATGATACCCAGCAATCGCCAAGGTCGACAGTAACACGGGCGCGGACGTGAAGAAGACAGAACCGCTGCCATCGTCGCTGAGGTGATCGCGATGCCGGAGGCTCGCGTCCGGAGCGTGAAGGCAGTCTTTGTCAGCACCATTCCGTTCTTAGCACAATCGAAGGAGCCGGACATGTCCTGGGTCGCATGCGGAGTGGAAGCAACGGCGTGTGCAACAGCGCGGGCAATGCAGTCTTTCGCGCCGTGCACTTGCGGGAAGCCGGCTGCCTGAGGCGCCCCGATGAAAGCCATYGTTCTTGGCGCGGCTGCGGGAGGTGGTTTTCCGCAATGGAATTGCCGGTGCCGGGTCTGCGCGCTGGCCTGGAGCAGGGATCCCCGCGCGCCCTGGCGGACGCAATCGAGCCTCGCGGTGACGCTCGATGACGAGAGCTGGATCGTTCTGAACGCGTCCCCCGATCTTGGCAGCCAGATCCGGACGACGCCGGCCCTGTGGCCGCGCGCCGAGCGCCAGTCGCCGATCGGCACGGTCATTCTCAGCAGCGCCGAGATCGACCATGTCGCCGGGCTGCTCACGCTGCGCGAGCGGCATCCGTTCGATCTGGTCGCGCTCGCACCGGTCCTTGAGGCGATCGAGGCCAACCCGATCTTCGCCGCCGTGCCGGCGCGTCGCATGATCGCGACGGCCGCGAACCCCATCGCGCTGGCTGGCGGACTGACGGCGGAGCTGTTTCCGGTCCCCGGCAAGGCACCGCTCTATCTCGAGGAGAGCGCATCCCGGCTCGAGTCCGAGGCTGGCGAAGCGGCGGGCATCCGGATCGGCGGCGCAGGGCGCTCGCTTGTCTATATCCCGGGCTGTGCCGCCTTGTCCGACAGCGTTCGTGACGCGGCCGAAAGCGCGGACGTGGTGTTCTTCGACGGCACCCTGTTCACGGATGACGAGATGATCCGCAGCGGCGTCGGCGAAAAGACCGGTCGGAGGATGGGGCATATGCCGATCACGGGCCCTGGCGGCTCGCTGTCCTGGCTCGCCAAGCTGCCTGCGGCGCAAAAGATCTATATCCATCTGAACAACACCAATTCGGCGCTGATCGAGGGGTCGCCGGAGCGTCTCGTGATCGAAGCCGCGGGTATCGCGGTGGCCTATGACGGCATGGAGGTGCGGCTGTGACTGCTTTGCTATCGCCCGAGGAACTGGAACAGCGCCTGCGCGAGGTCGGAGAGGCGCGCTATCACGACAAGCACCCCTTCCACACCAGACTGCATTCCGGACGGTGCACGAAGGGCGAGGTCCAGGCCTGGGCTCTCAACCGCTTCACCTACCAGGCCCATATCCCTGTGAAGGACGCGTTCCTGATCGCCCGGACCCACGACCCCGCGCTCCGCCGGGCCTGGCGCCAGCGTCTCGTCGACCATGATGGCGAGGGGGACGGTGAGGGCGGCATCGAACGCTGGCTCAGGCTCTGCGAAAGCCTGGGCCTGGCACGCGCCGATGTGCAGGCCCATCGCGGCGTGCTGCCGGCGACGCGCTTTGCGGTCGAGGCCTATGTCAATTTCGTGCGCGAGCGCCCGCTGCTCGAAGCCGTCGCGTCCTCCCTGACCGAGCTGTTTTCGCCAAAGGTCATCCGCCACCGCGTCGAAGGCATGCTGGCGCATTACGACTTCGTCAGCCCGGAGAGCCTGAGCTATTTCACCGCCCGCCCGGAACAGGCGCGGCGCGATGTCGAGACCGCGCTTGCCTATGTCACGGCCCATGCCCGCACGCCGGCCGAGCAGGAGGCGGTGATCGCGGCGCTCGAATTCAAATGCGACGTGCTCTGGGCCATGCTGGATGCGCTCCATCACGCCTATGTCGAGCCTGGCCATATTCCGCCCGGCGCCTTCGTGCCGGCGCGCTGATCATCGCGGTCCTGAGCGGCTGAGCCTGCAAAGCTGATTGCTGCGCCGGGCGCCAAGCCTTATCCTGCTGCCTGCGTGGCCTGCTCGACCTGCTATGATGTCAGGGAGATGCGATCGTGAGCGGAAAAGCTTTCGCCGTCTTGCTCTGCCAGGTCATGGCTCTGGTGCTGGCGATCGCGCCATGGCCGGCGCAGGCGCAGGAAACGCCGGTCGATATCCTGTTCGCGCGTCCTCATCTTTCCGGCGTGTCTTCGGGCACGGAGCTGACCTATCGGCTTGAGCGCTTGCCCTCCGACACGAAACGGCTGGGCGAGCCCTTCGGCGACGATATCAAGCTCGTGGTCAGATCCGTTGCAGCCAACGGCAGCCGCAATGTCGACCTGCGCCTGTTCACGGGCGAGCGGGCGCGCGAGCCTATGTCGATTACCGATCTGACCGGCAATCCGGTGCTCGTCATCTTC
The DNA here is from genome assembly GCF_056396065.1 of Allobosea sp. 05T433. NCBI lineage: Bacteria > Pseudomonadati > Pseudomonadota > Alphaproteobacteria > Hyphomicrobiales > Alloboseaceae > Allobosea > Allobosea sp. 05T433. Next base: position 4,096 of record NZ_JBFTKS010000036.1, read on the forward strand.
CTCGATCGGGCAGTGAGCAACATGGCGCAGCTCACCGGTGGAACGACGCCCTATTTCAAGGACCGGCTGCGCGCCGGCCTGCGCGACAAGGCAACAAGCGAGGCCACCAAGGTCGAATTCGAGGGCAAGACGCTGGATGCGACGCGGATCACCGTCAGGCCCTTTGTCGACGATACCAATATCGGGCGGATGCTCGGCTATGAGGACAGCCAGTTCGAGATTCTGGTGGCTGAGGCCGCGCCTGGCATGCTGCTCCAAATGACCTCAAGGTTCGTCAGCACATTGCCGGATGCGCCGAAACTCGAGGAGCGCATCGTCCTGAAATCGGCGAGCGCCCAGCCATGAGCACGGTCGGGACGGCAGGAGCGCGGCACCACGGGTTTCTGACGGCTCTGGCCGGGGGGCTGCTGGCGACGATCCTCGCTGCGGGCAATGGCGGCGCAGCTGAGACGCCGGTCAATGACTATCCGACGGTCGCACGCGCCGATTACATCTTCGGGTGCATGGCCGCGAACGGCCAGACCCGTACGGCGCTGGAGAAATGCTCGTGCTCGATCGACGTGATCGCGTCTGTGCTGCCCTATAGGGCCTATGAGGAAGCCGAGACGATCATGTCCGTGCGCCAGCGCGGCGGTCAGAACGCCTCGATGTTTATCTCCATGCCCTTGATGCGCGAGAAGGTCGCACGCCTGAAGCGGGCACAGATCGAAGGCGAATTGCGCTGCTTCTGATCTGGCGATGTCCCAGCTGCCGGGGCTTCGGACGACCGGTTCAGTAGACCACGACGCTTCGGATCGACTTGCCCTCATGCATCAGGTCGAAGCCGTGATTGATCTCGTCCAGGCTGAGCTTGTGGGTGATCAGGTCGTCGATATTGATCTTCCCCTCCATGTACCAGTCGACGATCTTCGGCACATCGGTGCGCCCGCGCGCGCCGCCGAAGGCGGTGCCTTTCCAGACCCGCCCGGTGACGAGCTGGAACGGCCGGGTCGCGATTTCCTTGCCGGCTTCGGCGACCCCGATGATGATCGATTCACCCCAGCCGCGATGGCAGCATTCCAGCGCCTGGCGCATCACGTTGGTATTGCCGGTCGCGTCGAAGGAGAAATCGGCGCCGCCGCCGGTCAGATCGACGATCGCCTGCACCACCTTGTCGTTGCCGATCTCGGCCGGATTGATGAACCCGGTCATGCCGAATTTCTCGGCCATGGCGCGCTTGCCCGGATTGATGTCGACACCGATGATCTTGTCGGCGCCGACCATGCGGGCGCCCTGGATGACGTTGAGGCCGATACCGCCGAGCCCGAAGACCACGACATTGGCGCCGGGCCAGACCTTGGCGGTGTAGATCACCGCGCCGATCCCCGTCGTCACGCCGCAGCCGATATAGCAGATCTTGTCGAAGGGCGCGTCGTCGCGGACCTTAGCCACGGCGATCTCCGGCAACACCGTGAAATTCGCGAAGGTCGAGCAGCCCATATAGTGGAAGACCTCGCCGCCGTTGCAGGAGAAGCGCGAGGTGCCGTCCGGCATCACGCCCTGGCCTTGCGTCGCGCGGATCGCGGTGCAGAGATTGGTGCGGCGTGACAGGCAGCTTTTGCAATTCCGACATTCCGGCGTGTAGAGCGGAATGACGTGGTCGCCGACCTTGAGCGTGGTCACGCCGGCGCCGACCTCGCGGACGATGCCGGCGCCCTCATGGCCGAGGATCGCCGGGAACTTGCCCTCCGAATCCATGCCCGACAGCGTGTAGGCGTCGGTGTGGCAGATGCCGGTCGCCATCACCTCGACCAGGACCTCGCCCGCCTTCGGTCCGCCGATCTCGACCGTTTCGATGGTCAGCGGCTTCCGCGCCTCCCAGGCGACGGCTGCGCGTGTCTTCATGACCCGGGCCCTCCCAAGCAATCCCGATCAGGATTTCAGAACCCCCGACGCCTTTGCGATATGGGTGGAGATGAAATCCATCAGGGGCGGGGAGAGGCAATCATAGGGCTCGAGGCGAATTTCGCGCAGGCGTGCGCGTACCGCGCCCTGATTGGCCGGATCGGCCCCCGACTCGATGATCGAGGAAACGAAGGCGGCAAATTCCGGGGGCGACCAGCCGGTTTCCGGCGACAATTCGGTATGAACGAAATCAAGCCCGTAGAACGGATGGGCAGCCTTCTCGATGCGCCCGTACATATGGACGCCGCAGCCCTTGCAGGCGTGGCGCTGGATCGTGGCGGACTCATCGACGATCGCGAGCTTGTCGCCATTCTCGATCACGGTCACCTTGTTGCGCGGCGCCACCGCGACCATCGCAAACAACGCGCCCTTGGGCTTCCAGCATTTCGTGCAGCCGCAGGCGTGATTATGGGCCGATTGCGAGTCGACGCGGACCTTTACCGGGCGGTCCGTGCATTTGCAGACGAGCGTTCCGCCCTTGAAATCGGCGGAAGCCGGCGGGAGGCCGCGATCGATCGAGGGATGGATGGCAACGGTCTGGGTCATGATTTCGTCCTCCCTGTCGCCGGTATGATCACGCGTCTGGAACCACCTCGATCCCGCGCATGGAAATCCGGTGCTCGTCTACATGCGTCTGATGGCGCATGTCCGGCGTGCAATGTGGTATTTTTCTCTTCGCGACGCTTGCCCTAAAGGGAAGCATCCCTTGTCTGCCCGCGAAGACACGCCCCGGCCGGACGCGCCGAAGGCCATTCCTTGTGAGGGGGCGGCGATGTAGAGTGGCACGGTCGAAGCGGAATGCGCGACAATGACCCACGCGATCATATCCTTGAGCACCGCCACGACAGCGGCTCCGCTGCGGTCCGAGCACTGGGCTCAGGCGCTGGGCACGCTATGCGGGCCGCTTCGCGTCGATGCCTTCGGGGCCGGCACGATCGACGGGCATATCGATTATGCGACGATCCGGCGGCTGCGGCTCTGCCAGATCGAGGTCAGCCAACACCGGATCGCGCACCCCGCTTCATGCACTGAGCTGGGCGGTCGCCCGATAAAGGTGCTGTTTCAGACCGATGGCACCTCGCTGTTCGAGCAGGATGGCCGCCATTGCGTCATCACGCCCGGCGACTGTCTGATCTACGACGTGTCCAGGCCCCATGTGATCACGAGCGCGGCCCTGACGAAGCATCATGTCGTCATCATACCCCGGCAATTGCTGGAGCAACGTGGCGTGTCGCTCGATCCGCTCCTGGCGCAACAGGTTTCGGCTCGCGAAGGCGCGGGCCGCCTGGCCCATGATTTCGTCCTGTCCGCCTTTAACGAGGCCCCGGCACTGGCGGCGGGCTGCGAAGTCCAGGTCGCCGACACCTTGCTCGATCTCGTGCTGATGCCCTTCCTTTCGCAAACGTCCTTCAGGACCTCGGGGCGCGCGGCTCTTTCATCCCGGATCAAGGCCTTCATTCGCGAGAACCTGAGCGATCCGGACCTGGGCATCGAGCAGCTCTCGTCGGCCTTGGATTGCACGAAGCGCTATCTCCACATGTCCTTTGCCGATGAAGGCACGACGATCACCAGCTACATCTGGCAAGAGCGTCTGGAGAAATGCCTGGAAGAGCTCGAGTTCGGTTCGCGAACGGGCAAGACCCTGACCGATATCGCCTTTTCCTGGGGCTTCAGCAGCTCCTCGCATTTCACCCATCTGTTCAAGAAGCGCTACGGCATGCCGCCTTCGGCCATCCAAAGGCAGGCCGGTGATCCTGCGGGCTTCGGCCACGCCCCGCCAGTCGAACGGGGCAGCCTTGCGAGCGGTCCCCGAGGCTGATCACAAGCATGATCCGCTCTTGGCGGTTCAGGCAGATGCTCCAGCGCGGCAGCCTCCCCTATGCGCTGCCCGTTGGTCTTCGCATTTCCCGTCAAAGACCTGTAGGATGAGCCTCTCCGATGGCGGCTGGCGCGCGGTCTGCCTCGTCGTCGGACGGGCTGGGCCACGCAAAAGTGGGGGAGCAGTCGATGCTTGCGATCGTCATTTCGGTTTGCCTCGTCACGGACCCCTCGATTTGCCGGAATGAGCGGATTCCGCTGGCGATCACTGTCTCGCCGAACCAGTGCGCGAAGAGCGCGGCGCCCTATGTCGCGCAATGGAATGGCGAACATCCCGACTGGCGCGTCGTCCGCTGGCGCTGCGCCGGCGCGGATGAGAAGGACATTTGACGCGAGGGGCGCCTGGAGACGGTTGCGTCAAACGCCCTGATAGGTCCGGTAGATGAAATCGCTGCGCTCGGAGGCGGCTTCGGCTTCCGCCAGCGCAACGACCTCGCGATGCAGCGGCGACAATGAGCAGGCAGGGTCGGTCGCGGCCGCGTCGCCGGCCAGCGCCATGGCCTGGCAACGGCAGCCACCGAAATCCAGCTCCTTGCGCGCACAGCTGCGGCAGGGCTCCTGCATCCAGTCCGTGCCGCGGAAGGCATTGAACGCCCTGCCGCGATACCAGATCTCCGACAGGCTGGCGTCGCGGACATTGTCGAAGACCAGCCCCGCTATCGTCTCGGCCGCATGACAGGGCAGGGCGCGCCCTGTCGGCGTGATGTTCATCAACCGCGTGCCCCAGCCGCCCATGCAGGCTTTCGGGTAGCGGGCATAGTAATCGGGCAGCACGCAATCGATGACGAGGCGCCCGGCCGTGCGGCTTCTTGCCTCCTCGACATCCACCATCGCAGCTTCGACCTGCTTGCGCGTCGGCATCAACCTGGCGCGGTTGACCAGGCCCCAGCCGTAATACTGCACATGCGCGATCTCGATGCGCGCAGCACCCCATTCTTCCGCAAGCTCTACGAAGGCCGGAATCTGCTGCACGTTGTCCCGATGCACGACGGCATTGACGGTGAGCCGCAATCCGAGCCGGGCGATGGCGGCAGCGACTTCATGCTTGCGCTGCCACGCGCCCGTGTAACCGGCAACGCGATCGCAGGTTTCGGCATCGATCGCCTGAATGGAAAGCTGGATATGGTCGAGGCCCGCCTCAGTGACCGCGTCCAGCACGGCCGGCTGAAAGCCGACGCCGGAGGTGATCATGTTGGTATAGAGCCCGGCTTGATGCGCATATGCGACCAGTTCGGCGATGTCGCGCCGCAGCATCGGCTCGCCGCCCGAGAAATAGATATGCAGCACGCCGAGCGCGGCAGCCTCATCGATCAGCCGCTTCCACTCGGAGGTCGCGAGTTCGCCCGAGCGCCTGTCGAGCTCGAGCGGGTTGGAGCAATAGGGGCAACGCAGGGAACAGCGATGCGTCAACTCCGCCAGCAAACCCATCGGCGGCTGCAATTCGGGCCGAGCAGGCTGGGTCTGTGGAAGCGTCTCGACATCGCTCACAGGTCGACCATCCTTTGATCGGCAAGGCCGCGCAGGAACGTCATGACGTCGGCGGCGATCTCGTCCCGGTCCGCGTCGAAGGTCGTCGCCAGATCCTGGACGATGGTTTCGACGCAACTCACCCCATCGATGCGCTGCAGGATCTCGAGCGCCATCTCATCGGGCTCGAACACGCGCTCGGGACCGAGAAGGAACCATTGCCGGCGGCTATCATCAAAGCGCAGGCGCACGCCACGGGGCAGTACCGGGACGATGCTCGCGACGTCAGCGGTCGTAATGCCAGCAGTCATGGGCCAGCGCCTCGTTCAGGTTCGTCTAGCGTATCGGTGCCAGGGGCTCGATGGCGGGATCGACGCCAGACCTGCCGCGACCACGCCGCCACGGCTGGGGGGCACCTCAACCCGTCGCCTCCACTGTCGAGCGCGCGCCGGACCGCCCATCGTGTGACAGCAAGCGCAGGGCACAGCACGCGCGGCTATGAGCCCGCCATCCGCGATGCTCACAAATAGACGCCGCTTGCGACCGCACCCGACGGCTTCCCGCCTGACACGTGAACGGACACCAACAATCCCATCGTGGCAGCCATCCCCGACGGCGGAACCGGGCGCCAGCGCCCGCAACCGCTCCCGGGTCGACGGCCTGTTACTCAGAACGGACGCTTCAGAACTGTGCCGGAGCGTAAGACGTCACTTCGCAGCCGACTGTCACTTCGATGATTGCGGGTTTTTTCCACTTGCGCATGATCGGTTTCTCCAGATCGTCGCCAGCCTTCTCAAGAGTAGGCGCCGGGAGCCTACACCCGCCGGCAGCCTGTTGCAAACAGAGCCCGCCGTCTGTCCGGAAACTCACTGGCGAGGGCCGATCAGGGCTGTTCATGCGCGGCAAGGCGCGAGGGCGGGCGGCCCGGAGCGGCGGGCCATGCGCTGATCTCGGTGATGAATTTTTGCCGGAAGGCCCGCCCGAAATCCTCAAATCCCTGCGCCGGGAGCACGAAGGCGCCGGGGCCGCCGACGACGTTCTCGCCATACCAGCGCGCGAGCGTCTCAGCCTCGCTCCCTTCCAGGATCGGCAGCCCGTTGATGGTCAGGCCGATCGCGACCAGTTCATCGCGAACCTGCATCGGGGCGGCCTCGGGGTTGCAGTTTTCTTGTCCGTCCCCCGACACATCCAGGAGGACGCGCGTCGCCCGCATCGGGATTTGCGGCGTGATCTTGTCGGCGACGAAGCGCATCATCTGCGCCACGCAGGTGAATTCGCCGCCTTGCCGGGCGAGCCGGCGCAGTTTGCCTGCCAGCGCCCGCGCATCGGCGGCGCTGGCGACCCTGACCCACGGAATCGAGAAGCTAGGCTTGTCGGCCCAGAGGATGACGCTGATCGCGATCGCCTGGCGCGGCCCGCCGAGAATGGCCGCCTGCACGGAGGGGGCATCGAGCGCGTCCGCGATGCCGTCGATCTGCAGCCGATAGCGCCGCGCATCGACGGAATTCGACACGTCGATTGCCAGGATGAGGGCGGTATCGACGCTTCCCCGCGATTCAGCGCTGCCGTCCCGGGCGCCGGGCTGCATCACCAGCGCGGCCGCGAGGGCGATAAGCAAAGGGCGAACAGATCGATCGAGCAACAGCACCGGCATGTGCTCCGCAACGCGTTCGACTGAGCTACCTTACCGCCTTGTCGAGATTATGCGCCAGGGCGAGGCCCCGGGCGCTCTCCAGGCCCTTCACCCCGGTCAGGATCGCACCGTCGAAATCGACGCCGGTCAGATCGGCTTCGCTCAGATCCGCGGCGGTGAGGTCGGCCTTGGACAGATCGACATTGACCAGCATCGCCCCGGTCAGATCGGCATGCCGCAATTTGGCAAAGCGCAGCACGATGCCTGTCAGGTCGGTATGGCGCAGGATCGCGCCTGTCAGGTCGCAGCCGAAGAGCTCGGTGCGTAGCGTGGTCATCAGCGTTCCCCGCATATCCGCATAGTTGAAGACGGCTGCGGTCAGGTCGGCTCCGCGCATATCGGCGCCGCTCAGGTGGGCGACAATGACGGCGCGTGCAAGATTGGCGTTCCGGAAGCGAGGCGCTTCGCTTGCATCATAGGACAGGCTCGAAACGGCGCTGGGCAGCAGCAGGGTCGCGTCGGAGAGGTCGGCGCCGCTGAAATCGGTGCCGATGATCACCGCCCGGTCGAGCCGGGCACCGTGCAGATCGGTTCCAGAAAGATCGGCACGAACCAGATCGGCGCCAAAGAGATCGCTGCCGGCGAGCCGCGCCCGCCGGAAATCGAGGCCGCTCAGATCGAGGCCGCGCAAATCCTGTCCGCCGAGATCGGCACGCGCGCCGGGCGCGAGCTGGAACAATCGCTGCGTAACCTCGCGAACGGTCAGCTTGGCTTCGGCGACCGCCGGCATGGGCGTGCAGAACAGGCAGAGCGCGACAAGCGCGGCTGTCCTGCGGGCGCGTCTGGCTGGGTTATAGGGCTGCGTGATCAGCTTTCCTTTCCGCTCTTGACCGGCCAGCTGCCGTGCAGCACGCGGCCGTCCGTATCCTTCGCGACCGCGGTGAGCACATCATCAGGACCTGTCGACCGGAAGGTGAAGCGGATATTGGGGTCCGCGCTTAGCGAGATGCCGCCCTCCATGCGGAAGACGAGCGCATCGCCGCGCTTTACCTCGACATCCGTGATGAATTTCGCCGGGATGTAGTAGCCGGTCAGCTGGTTCATCTGCATCCCGGAATAATTCGGGTGCCGGATCATCAATTGCGCCTCGCGGGAGGTCGAGGCCGGGAGGCTTGCCTCGAATTGCCGCAGCTGCATCTTGCCGAGTTCGGCCTCGGCGAGCTCGGCATCCTTCGGTGCCGGCGCCGAGCAGCCGCCGGATGCCTTCACATATTTGGTGGTCATGTGCAGCGCCCCGGTGCTGGTTTCGACCACGGCGCGCACATTCGAATAGGCGTCGATCCGTACGCGCGTCGACAGCATGATCTCGCCCGAGCCCTCGCCAAAGAAGAAGGTGGCGGCAACCGGCGCCGGGTTCTTGTCGATCAGCAAGGTCAGTGTGAGCGGGGCCGATGCCTTGTCGCGGTCGATTTTCACGGTCAGCGGAACCAGGGCCGCGTCTTCGGCGCGCACGGGCGCTTCCAGCGTCACCAGCCCGTCCTCCTCGCTGATCGGCCGGTTCTGGAACACGTCCTGGTGGAGGCCGGGCCAGGGATCGTCCTCGGCCCGCGCCAGCGTAACCGGCAGGCCCGTGACCATGGCGCCGACAAGATAAAGGACGCTGCGGCGTGCGATGAGCTCAGTCATGGCATCCTCCGGTTCAGGCTGGCGGCGCTGCGATCACTCCCATTCAAGCTCGGCAAACGCGGCCGTGACATTGCGGGCGTTGAACTCGTCGAACAGGAGCCAGCTCTCCTTCTCGGAGAGCCCGGCGGTCGCGGCGGCCTCGGCAATCGATCGTCCCTCTTTTATCATGCGCCGCACATCCGCGGAAATTCTTTGCAGGTACTGCTTCTGCGGTTGCACGGCCTCGGGCCAGGCCGCCGCCGGTGGCCCATGGCCGGGCACGACACGCTTTGCCGCGACCTGTTCGAGGCGGCTGATCAGCGCCAGCCAGCCGCGGATCGATCCGTCGAGGGCCGGGACATGCCGCATGAAGAGCAGGTCGCCGAGAAAGAGTGTTCCCGAGGCCGTATCCCGAACGGTCAGGTCGTTGTCGGTATGCGCCGTCGGTTGCGCTTCGAGGATGAGCTCGCGTTCGCCGAGATCGATGACCGACTGGTCCTCGACGGCACGCGTCGGCGCGATCAGGCGGGTGCCGGCAAAGGCGTCCGGACCGAGCAGTTGCGCGTTGAGGGCAAGGTAGCGCTTGGCCCGCGCGGCCAAGGCACGCGCCAGTTTGTGATGGGCGATGAATTCCGGCCGGTCATCGGCAAAGGCGGCGTTCCCGAACAGATGGTCGGGATGCATATGCGTGTTGATCACGTAGCGAATGGGCTTGTCGGTCACCGTCCGGATCGCGGCGCGCAGCGCCTGCCCGATGGCCAGGCTGCCGCCGGTGTCGATCACGGCGACGGCATCGCGACCGATCACGAAGGACAGGTTGGCGATGTCGCCCCGATTTGACGGCGCAAAGAGCGCATAAGCGCCCTGATGCACGAAAACGCCAGGCGCGATCTCGGTGACGCTCAAGGGCAGGGCTGCCGGGGTTGTCTGGGCCGCCGCCGGGGAAACGGGTCCGCCTTCACGGCCAGGCAGTGCCAGTGCGAGACAGAGCATCGCTCCCAGCACAGCCCGGATGCGCCGGCCCCGTCTTGCACATGGCCGCCGATTGAGGGCGCGCAGCGAAGATCGCAGATCCGGGCGCGATGGCAGGGCAGCGGCGGCCATCCGCTCTCTTAGCATGCGGAAGAAGGCAGTGCCATTTCGCGCTTAGGTCGTGCCGTGTCTCAAGTTGATCTGTCTCCTCCCTGAATTGTGCGATGCAGCATTCATTGCGATTGCATTTGCGTAGGTCAGTAATCGTGACGTGTTGGCGCGTGTCCAGATCGTGTTTGGGCGTAATTTTGTAGGATTGGAGGGGATGGAATCTTGCTGCGATCTTGTCCGTCATCGAAAAAGGGCTTACACATGCACCGGTAGAAATCGGCTTCTATGACTGACGCCCGGTTGGCGTTGATGCAGTCGTAGCCTGAACGCATGCCGAAACGCCTGGACGCTTCGGGTGTTCAGCCGTGACCACGCTATGGAGCGCTATCGCAGCAGACAAAAAACGCCAGGAGGAACGTCATGCGCAAGCTTATACAATCGACAGCTTTGTTGACGACCGTGGCCTTTCCAGCGCTCGCGCTGGCTAATTCTGATGTGATCAAGCAGACATCTGATCCAAACCAATGGGCCATCCAGACTGGCGACTACGCGAATACGCGTTATTCCAAGCTCGACCAGATCAATCGAGACAACGTCAAGAATCTGAAGGTGGCGTGGACCTTCTCGACCGGCGTGCTGCGCGGCCATGAAGGCGCGCCCCTGGTCATCGGCAGCACGATGTATGTCCACACGCCGTTTCCAAACATCGTCTATGCGCTCGATCTGGATCAGGACGGCAAGATCCTCTGGAAATACGAGCCCAAGCAGGACCCGTCGGTCATTCCGGTGATGTGCTGCGATACGGTCTATCGCGGTGTCGCCTATGCGGACGGCATGATCTTCCTGCATCAGGCCGACACCACGGTGGTGGCGCTCGATGCCAAGACCGGCAAGGAAATCTGGAAGGTCGTCAACGGCGATCCGAAGAAGGGCGAGACCAATACGGCCACTGTCCTGCCGGTGAAGGACAAGGTCATCGTCGGCATTTCCGGAGCGGAATTCGGCGTGCGGGGACATGTCACCGCCTACGACATGAAGACAGGCAAGCAGCTCTGGCGGGCCTATTCGACCGGCCCCGACAGCGAGATGATGATCGATCCTGAGAAAACCACGTCGCTCGGCAAGCCGGTCGGCAAGGATTCCTCGCTGAAGACCTGGACGGGCGATCAGTGGAAGATCGGCGGCGGCTCGAGCTGGGGCTGGTATTCCTATGATCCGGAAACCAACCTGTTCTTCTACGGCACCGCCAATCCCTCGACCTGGAACCCGGTGCAGCGCGCCGGCGCCGACGGCAAGCCGATCGACCAGAAATGGACCATGTCGATCTTTGCCCGTGATGCCGACACCGGCGTCGCGAAATGGGCCTACCAGATGACGCCATTCGATGAGTGGGACTATGACGGCGTCAACGAGATGATCCTCGCCGATATCCCGGTTGGCGGCCAGCCCCGTAAGGCGCTCGTTCATTTCGACCGCAACGGGCTTGGCTACACGCTCGATCGTGTCACCGGTGAATTGCTCGTCGCCCAGAAATTCGACCCGAAGGTCAACTGGACGACCGGGGTCGTGATGGACAAGAACAGCCCGCAATATGGCCGTCCGCAGGTCGTGTCGGCCATGTCGACATTCCAGACCGGCCAGGACAAGAACACGAAGGGCGTCTGCCCGGCGGCGCTGGGCTCCAAGGACCAGCAACCGGCCGCCTATTCGCCGCGGACGGGTCTGTTCTACGTGCCGACGAACCATGTCTGCATGGATTACGAGCCGTTCCGCGTGTCCTATACGGCCGGCCAACCCTATGTCGGCGCAACCCTCTCGATGTATCCGGCACCCGGCAGCCATGGCGGCATGGGCAATTTCGTCGCCTGGGATGCAGGCCAGGGCAAGATCGTCTGGTCGGTTCCGGAGCAGTTCTCGGTCTGGTCGGGTGCGCTCGCGACCGCAGGCGGGGTGGTCTTCTACGGCACGCTGGAAGGTTACCTGAAGGCGGTTGACGAGAAGGACGGCAAGGAACTGTTCAAGTTCAAGACGCCGTCGGGCATCATCGGCAACGTCATGACCTATACCCACAAGGGCAAGCAGCAGGTCGCGGTCTTGTCCGGCATCGGTGGCTGGGCCGGGATCGGTCTCGCTGCCGGTTTGACCAATCCGACCGACGGTCTCGGCGCAGTCGGCGGCTATGCCGCGCTGCGCGACTACACCGCGCTCGGTGGTGTGTTAACGGTCTTCACGCTGCCATGATCGGCGCGTGACGGATGGCCGGCGCGGCTGAACAGGTTGCGCCGGCCTTTTTGATGCCCGCCCCGGCTGTCACGGCCGACAATCGACGATGCAGCGGCTACCGGAGAGGCTGAAAGTGAAACATTTCGGCATCGGCTTCGCACTTGCAGGTTTCGCTCTTTTGGCCGTGTTGTTGCCGGCGACCGGCGGGTCGTCGCAGGACAAGCCGGCAAAGACCGAACAGGATGGAAAATGGACGCTGGAGGACGGCACGCCGACCTACAACATCACGGCTGACGGCAAGGTCGACTGGTATACCTACTCCGGCTTCCGGCGGTACCATTCGGAATGCCATGTCTGTCACGGGCCGGAGGGGGAAGGGTCGAGCTATGCCCCGGCCCTGGTCGGGTCCCTGAAAACCATGAAATATACTGACTTCACGGAAGTGGTGGCTGGCGGGCGCACGATCACGCGCCCCGACAAGACGAGCGTCATGCCGGCGCTCGGCGATAACGCCAATGTCATGTGCTATCTCGACGACATCTACGTTTATCTCAAGGCGCGCGCCGATGGTGTGCTGCCGCGGGGCACGCGTCCGGAACGCGCCGTCGAAAAGCCGGAGACGGCCGTCCAAAATGAAAAGACCTGCATGGGCTCCTAGAGCGAGGCCCGGACGGCTGCGCAGCAGCTGCGTGTCCGGCCCTGCCACCACCCGGCCACCAGTGCGGGCATGGCGGCCCGCTGATGTCTTTCGCTGGCTGATCTGCTGCGCGATCCTCCTCTTCGCCGCGGGGGGCGCCAGCCACGCCGCCGAGACCGGCCGTGCCGATCTGGTCAATCACGAAGTCCTCCGCGTCTGCAGCGACCCGGCCAATTTGCCCTTCTCGAACGAGGCGGGGCAGGGCTTTGAGAACAAGATCGCCGAACTCGTCGCGGATGATTTGAAGCTTCCGCTCGAATACACTTGGTTTCCGCAGGCGACGGGATTTGTGCGCCAGACGCTGTTCGCAAAGCGCTGCGACCTGATCATCGGTTACGCGCAGGGCGACGATCTCGTCCTCAACAGCAACCATTATTACCGCTCGAGCTATGTCCTGGTTCATCGGCCGGGGCAGAGGCTCGACGGCGTCGTTACGCTTGCCGACGAGCGGTTGAAGGACAAGCGCATCGGCATCGTCGCCGGCACACCGCCCGGGAACATCATGGCGATGCTCGGCCTGATGCAGAAGGCAAGGCCCTATCCGCTGACGGTCGACCGGCGCTTCGACTCTCCCGCGGAGCGCATGATCGCCGATATCCGTTCCGGAGAGATCGATGCCGGAATCCTGTGGGGGCCGATCGGCGGCTATTTCGCCAGCCGCGGCGGCGAAAAGCTGACCGTGACGCCGCTGCTGAGGGAAACGATGGGGCCGCGCATGGCCTATCGGATCACCTTCGGCGTGCGTCATCAGGAGGATGACTGGAAACGCAAGTTGAACGAGATCATCGCCAGGAGGCAGGGCGATATCGATGCGATCCTGCTGGATTTCGGCGTGCCGCTGCTGGACGAGGACACGGTGCCGATCACAGCGCCGCGGCGCTGACCATGTGGCGCGGCACTGCCCTGTTGGCACTCTGGCTGGCGGCGGGGTCAGCGGCCGGCGGCCTGGCGTGGGCCGTCCCGGACGAACCCGCAGGCTATCGTACCGAGAATTATCGCGCGCCGGTTCCAGCGATGCTCCAGGGCGCCCGCGTCATCGACACACGGGCAGCAGAGCTGCTGTGGCGCGGGAAATCAGCCGTCTTCATCGATGTCCTGCCACGCCCCGTGAAACCCGACAACCTGCCGGCGAACATGGTCTGGCGCGAGGCGCCGCATCGCAGCATTCCGGGCGCGGTCTGGCTGGCCAATACCGGCTATGGCGTCATCCCCGAACCGTTGCTGCAGGCCTTCCAGGCGCAGCTCGCGACGCTCACCGGCGGCGACAAGGCGAAAACGCTGGTCTTCTTCTGCCTGAAGGATTGCTGGATGTCCTGGAACGCAGCCAAGCGCGCCGTCTCTTGGGGGTACAGCAATGTCATCTGGTTTCCCGACGGCAGCGATGGCTGGGGCGAGGCGCTGCTTCCGCTCGTCGAGATTGCGCCGGGGCTATGAGACCCGCGCCGGACCGAAGCGCCCGGCACCGAAGTGCCGTGGCCGCGGCGAGGCGGCGTCAATCCTTCATCAGCGCCCGGATTTCGCGGGCGAGATCGAAGGCGCGCTGCTCGATCTGCACGGGTATCTCGCAGGCGAGGGGCAGAGATTCCTGCCTCTCGGCGAAGAACCGCGTATCCCACTTGTACCTGTCCTCCGCCACGGTGAGCTCCGCCTTGGCCTTCTCGTCCAGCGCCGCCTTGGCGCGCAGCGCACCCAGCGCCGCTCCCTGCTCCTGGATCCGCTCGGCGAGCTGCCTTTGCCGATGCTGAAACCGGCCGATCCCTGCGAGCACGATGGCGCGGTCGTCATTGATGGTCTTCAACACGCCGGCGAACAGCATTTTCAGCTTCTCGTCCCGGCTTGAGTCCGGCTGGGCCTTGGCCCATTGCGCCAGGCTCTCGCTTGCTTGCTCCATCGGGTTGGCGCGGCTGACGAGTGCCTTGATCAGGCGCTCCATCTCCGCGTCGTCCTGCCAGCCGGTGAGCGCCTCGACATCGGGGCCATCCCACATCTGCGCCGCAGTGAGCGTCGCGACCCTGCGCTGCACGCAGGGCCATTCCGGTTCGTCCGGGCGCGCCGGCAAGGCTGCGAACATGCCCGCGAACAGGGCCGCGCCGCAGGCGATCCTGAGCCTCGTGCGGATCAGGCGTTGGCTCGGGACAAGACCTCTCGGGAACGTCATGCCGTGCCTCCGGGAGCACCACGCCGACCCAGCAAACCCTTCGATGGATTATAGGCGTAAATGGCGGCAGCGAGAAAGACGGCGGTAAAACCCAGCACCGCCGCAAGCGAGACAGGATCAATCTGCGCGTAGAGGGCGAAGCGGATCAGTTCGACCGCATGGGTGAAGGGATTGAAGCGGCAGATCTCATAGAGCAGCGGGCTCGATTCCCGGATGCGCCACAGCGGATAGAGCGCGGACGAGGCAAAGAACATCGGGAAGATCACGAAGTTCATGACCCCGGCGAAGTTCTCCAACTGCTTGATGATCGACGACATGAACAGGGCGAGCGCGCCCAGCATCAGGCTCGCCAGGAACAAGGCCGGCAGCACCGTGAGGTAGCCGAGCAAGGGCGGCTCGATTTCCCAGAAATAGGCGATCAGCAGAAAGACATAGACCTGCAGCAGCGCCACCGCGCCGCCGCCGATCAGCTTCGATGTCAGCAGGAACCAGCGCGGAAACGGGCTGACGAGCAAGGTTCGCATCGTGCCGGTTTCGCGGTCATAGACCATCGAGAGCGAGGACTGCATGGCATTGAAGAGCAGGATCATGCCGATCAGGCCCGGCGTCACGAAGACCTCGTAGAGGACATAGGTTTCATAGGGCGGGATGATCGAGACGCCGAGAACCTGGCGAAAGCCGGCGGCGAAGATGAAGAGCCAGACGAGCGGCCGCACCAACGCGGAGAGGAAGCGTTCGCGCTGATGGATGAAGCGCAGCATCTCGCGCCAGACGATGCCGTTGAAGCAGGCGAGATAACCAGAGAAGCCCGAGCGCTCCGGCGCGTCCGCCAGTGTCGGTGGCGCATGATCCAGCGGGATGGTCTTCATGCCGCCACCGTGCCGGCAGGATTGGCAGCCGCAGAGCCCGTCATCGTCGTGAATGCCTCGCGTATCGTTGCCGTGCCCGTCATGGCGAGCAGGTTGTCGTGATCGCCGGCAAACAGAACCCGGCCCTTGTGCAGGATGACGATGCGATCGCTCGGCGCGACCTCGTCGATCAGATGAGTCGCCCACAGGACGCCGAGCCCCTGGCTGGCGACGAGATCGCGCACCAGGGCGATGATGCCCTCGCGCGCTCCGATATCGAGGCCGACGGTGGCTTCATCGAGCAGAAGGCAACGCGGCTCGTGCAGCAGGGCACGCGCGATCTCGACCCTGCGCGCCTGGCCGCCCGACAGCGCACGCACCTTGTCGCGTGCCTTGTCGGAGAGCCCGATGATGTCGAGCAGTTCCATGGCGCGCGCCCGCGCCGCGGCGAGACCGAAACCATGCAGCGCCGCATGATAGGCGAGGTTTTGCAGCAGGCTCAGGTCGGCATCGAGCGAGCGGCTCTGGAACACCACGCCGATCTGCCGCAGCGCTGCCGACGGGGCGCGACGCACATCATTGCCGAAGACCCGGATCTCGCCGCTGACATTGTCATAGAGCCGCGTGATCAGCGCAAACAGCGTCGATTTACCCGCGCCGTTGAGGCCGAGCAGAACGGTGAACGAACCGGCCGGAACCTCCAGCGACACATCGACGAGGGCACGCCGCTCGCCGAAGGCATGGCTGACCCCGGCGACCGAGAGCGCCATGCCGACCCGCCGATCGTCGAATGCTGCGTTCACGTGACGATGATCCGCGCCGCGTTAGCCAAAGATGGAGCAACGATGCAAGCCTTCATGCTCTCCTCCGAACGACTCTTGGCCTTCTGCGTGCCGAGGCGCGCGCTGATCAAAATGGGGCGATGGCGACACCCCAGGGGTAGCGTCCTACCTTCACTGACTTGGTGACACGCAGTTTCTCGACATCGATGATCGAGACGTCGTTCGATGTGCCGTTCGTCGTGAAGAGCAGCTTCTCGTCGGGCGTGAAGGCGAGCTGCCAGACGCGCTGCCCGACCAGGAGATAGCGCTCCACTTTCAGGGTTGCGGTATCGACGACGGCGACGCGGTTGGCCGGCCCGAGCGCGACGAAGGCTGTTTTGCCATCCCTGGTGATCCGGATGCCGACGGGCTGGATGGCGTCGGCGTTGACGCCATTGATCTGGAACGACACCTTGCCGACGGGCTTGCGCGTCTTGACGTCGATGACGCTGACCGTGCCGCCGATCTCGGAGCTGACCCAGACCTGCGATCCGTCCGGCGTGAACTGCGCATAGCGCGGGCGGGCGTCGACCAGGACATGGTCGGTCGTCTTATTGCTTCCCGTGTCGATGAAATGCGCCATGTTCGTCGTTTCGGAGGTGTTGACGAGAATGGTCCCGTCAGGGCTGATGCCCATGCCCTCGGGCTCGACACCGACGGGGATTTCCGACAGGACCGAGCCCTTCTCGATATCGACGACGGTGACGATATTGTCGTCCTCGTTGGCGATATAGAGCGGGTTGCCTTTCGGATGCAGGGTGAAGAGCTCCGGGTCAGGACCCGAGGGCAGATTCTTGACGAATTCCAGGGTCTTGGTGTCGAAGACCTGCACGACATTGTCGTCGCTCGCGCAGATCAGCAGCCACTCGCCGTTCCGGGCCAGCACGACCCCGCGCGGACGTTGACCGACCTTGATGGTCTTGGTCACTTCCAGCGTCGTGCTGTCGATGACGCTGACGGTGTTGTCCTTTTCATTGGAGACGAACACCGTGTAGGCGTTGGCTGTGGATCCGAGCAGTAAAAGCGCGCCCGCCGAAAGAAATGATGTGAGCCGCATGGTGTTCCGTTTCCGATGATGATGTCGAAAAACCAGGACGCGATTGGCTTCAGGCTCTGACTTACTCTCCTACAATCTGCATTTCGTTTCCGGCCGGTCGAGCCCGAGCGTATCCAGCGTCGAGAACTGGTGCAGAAAGCCCGGCTGCGGCGAAACCGAGACCGGGAGCTTCGGCGTCGCGATCAGGATCGGTTCGCGCAACTGGCCGTTCCAGTCCCTGAATGTCAGTTTCTGGCCCTTGAAGCCTGCCACGTCGAACTCTGCGGAGCGCAGATAGGCCGCGATCTCGGCAAACGCGGTCGAGCGACGGCGCGCTGCCGCCTCGCCGATGCTGCGGATCGCGAGCCAGGCATCATAGTCGAGCGGGCGCATCGTCCGGTTCGCCGATCGCCTGAAGCGGTTCTGGAACTGGGTCGCTCCCCATTGTTCGAGCGCGGGATGCCAGCTTGTCGCCGTCAGCCCCTGTGTCCCCACCACCGGTCGCGCCTCCCAGGTCCGAAATGGGAAGTACTCGCCGAACAGCCCGGCCTCGTCGGCCACGACCACGACGTCATGGGCCGCCGCATTCTGCGTGAAGACCGGGATCTGCAGCTGAATCTGTTCGTGACCGCCATCGGCGCGCCGCGAGCCGCCTTCGTCGGAGAAAACCCGCTCCTCGACAATGCGGCCGCCGAAGCGCTTTGCCGCGCGTCGCACCGCCCCGGCGAAGGCCTCGTCCTCTGGCCGCGTTCCGAGAACCAGGAACCAGCGCCGCCACTGTTTCCAGACGAGATACTGCGCCAGCGCATCGGCGAGCATCGCGCGTGACGGGGCGGTATGCAGGACATTGGCGCGGCAATCCTCCTCGCGCAGGTTTTCGTCCGGCGCGCCGGCGTTGAACAGCAGCACATCCTTTCCCTTCAGCGCGTCGGCGAGCCTGAGAACGGTCTGGGCGCGCACGTCGAGCACCAGAAAATGTTGCCCCGCGGCGACGCGGCTTTCGGCTTCGACGAGCAGTTCATCGGCCTTGGCGCTCTCGATGATGTCCAGGCGAAACTCCTGGCCGAGAAAACGCCCCGTATTGGTGTTGTCTGCAATGGCGAGCCGCGCGCCGGCGATACCGTCGTCGGGCGGCGGAATGTCGAGCAGCGACAGCGGGAGAGGGCGCTCCTGGATCTCCCGGACGAGCAGGATGCCGATCGTCCTGGCCTCCGTCGGGGGCGCTGATTGCGCAAGCGCCTTGATCGGCCCACCGGCGAGCAGCATCACGCTGAAGACCAGAAAGATGGCCGCAAGGCGCAGCATCCCGGCCTTCAGGCGAAGGTCATGGCGATGGGCCTCGCAATCCTCCATGCGCGGCACTCCCCGATGGGCGAAGGCCAGCTACAGCCGTGCGCGTCGCCCACGCCCTCCAAAGCTGCGCCCAGCCGCAATCGACGTCAACCGGGGCACGGCTCGGCAAGCCGATGCCTGGCCGTTCCACAAGGGTGTGGAGTGCCGACCTGCGCCTGAGCCACTGCATGGGTTCGGAGCGCGCGCTGAGAGGACATTCGAAGGCGACTCCGAAAACGCTCACGGGATTCACGTAGTTTGCTTTTCGCTCCAAGCCGAAAAAGCGGGCCGTAAATCCGAGCCGACGTTGGCTGCGGGATACCTATCGCAAGGGTTGTCGCGAGGTTCCTCTGTGCCGGCGACAGTATTCGATTCGATCCTAGGGCGATCGTAATGAGGATTCTCTCAGGAAACGCGGCGCGAATCCGATAGGCCATTCTTGCCGCGGACCGTGAAGGCAGCAACGCCAGGTCCATGTCGTCAAGCTGGTGATTGTGAAGCCGAATTTGGGCGTGTGGGATAAGTAAATATGTCACACCCATCGCTGCTTTGCGGTGGGAAGCAAGTTGCGCATTGAGCGGGATCAGTCTTCGACGGATGCTGGGTGTGGAATTCGCAGCATGAATCGCAAGAAAAGGGGATTGCGATGATACTCAACCACGCGAGGGCCTGCGGCTTCACCTTGTCGATGGTGCTCGGGCTCGGCAGCGTCGTGGCGCAGGCCGCCGATCTGCCGCCCCCGACCACGCCCGTGCCGCCCGTGATGACTTCGGCATGGACCTACCGATTCACGCCCTATGGCTGGCTCATTTCGCTCAACGGAAACCAGACCGTGAAGGGGCGAACCGCGAAGGTTGATGCCAGTTTCATCGATATCGTCGATGCCACACTCGGAGATGGGGGCACGCTGTTTGCCCTGATGGCGGATATCGAGGCCCGCAACGGCCGGTTCTCCCTCCTCGGCAATTTCGCCGGGCTCAAGGTCAGCATCGATCGCGGTAACGTCAGGACGCGGAGCGTTACGCCGGATATCTCGGGCGCGATCGGCGCGTCCGGCGATGCCAAGACCTCGATGGCCATCCTTGAAGCTGGGGCCGCTTACGAGTTCGCGCGCTACGGATCAGTCGGCTTCGACGTCCTGGCGGGCGCGCGCTACTGGTATCAGCGCGCCGATATCTCCTTCGATGCGGGCGCGACCGTCGATGTCGGCGATCTCAGCTTCGGGCGCAATGTCGCGATCGCCCGTTCCGGCTCGGTGGATTGGGTTGACGGTTTTGCCGGCGCGCGCATGCGGATCGGCGTCGCGCCGGGCCACGAAATCTTCCTGCGTGGCGACCTTGGTGGTGGCGGCAGCAAATTCTCGTGGCAGGGCATTGCAGGTTACAGCTTCGATTTCGCGGAGAAGAACGGCATCACCTATTCGGGCATCCTCGGTTATCGGGCGCTCTACGCCGACTATGCCCAGGGAGAGGGACGTCGGCGTTATGCTTTCGATATGTTGATGCATGGCCCGGTCGTCGGGCTCAGCCTGCGGTTCTGAAGCAAGGCCAGGATACCGGTTCCTGGCGGCGGGTCGACGTTCTCGAGGTGACAACGCGCGGCAGGGACGCCGACCGGGAGCAATTTCCTGACAAGAGAGGCCTGCGCGCACACGCAATCGGAAGGGGAGATGCGGATGAGGACCGAGCTTTCTCTCTTCGTGGGCACCTTCACGACCTTGCTTGCCATCATCAATCCGTTCGAGGTCCTGCCGGTCTACCTCAAGCTGTTGTCCGGCAAGGATAACGCAACGCACCGCACGGTCGCCCTGAAAGCCTCGGTCTACGCGCTGCTGCTTTGCTTCTTCTTCTTCATTTTCGGAACGCTCCTGCTCCGGATTTTCGGCGTTCCGCTCAGCATGGTGCGGGTCGTCGGCGGCATCATCCTGATGAAGATCGGCTTCGAGCTGTTCATGCCGAAGAAATCTGGCGACGATCTGGGTCTCTCGGGCGCCGATACCGGCGAAGCGAACATCGCTTTCGTGCCGCTGGCGATGCCGATCATGTTCGGTCCCGGCGGCATCGCCACGATCATCGGGATGACCGCGACGATCAAGGATTCATCCAAGGAAATCCTCTCGTTCATCGCCATTTCTGCGGCAATCCTGGCAACGATGTTCACCACCTATATCTGCCTGATCTATGCCGAGAAGCTCACGCAAAGAATCGGCCCGATGGGGATCGACGCGATCACGCGCATTGTCGGGTTCTTTGTTTCCGCGATCGGGGGCGGCCTGATTTTCGACGGCGTGGTCGAAGCTCTGGAAATGCATGGCATGACCACTTTGCACTGAGCGACGTCTCCGTCCGGGAAGCGTGCCTGCGAAAAATGGAGGGGCAAAATCTGTTATTGGGCAGGGCGGCTTTTGCCCGCGCTGCGAGGGCAGGCTCGGAACAGGCCGCGGCCGGCTTCAAGCGGGCGCCAGCTTCGGCAGGCGGCGGCGGACATGGGCGGCGAGACCGGCGATGTCGGGCGCGGCGTTAAGCCGGCGCAGCCCTGGCTCGCGCTCCGCGCTTTCGAGCGGCCGTCTGATGGGCGTCTCAAGCCTGCCGCGCATCGAGTGCGTCGCGTAGTCCATCTCCGATGAAGTTGAAGGAGGTCACGGCGAGCGTGATCGCGGCGCCGGGGATGATTGCCAGCCAGGGTGCGCTGGTCAGGTAGCTCTGCGCGCTTTCGAGCATGTTGCCCCAGCTCGGCGTCGGCGGCTGGATGCCGAAGCCGAGGAACGAGATGTAGCTTTCGGCCAGGATCGCGTGCGCAACATTGAGCGTGGCCGCAACCACGATCGGCGCGACCGCATTGGGCAGCAGGACGCGGAACATGGTGCGCTTGCTGCTGGCCCCGAAGGAGACCGAGGCCTGTACGAATTCCCTCGTCTTGAGCGAGCGGATCTGCGCCTCGACGACGCGGGCGACCTCCATCCAGGAGGTCATCGCGATCAGCAGCACGATCGAGGGCACGGAGGGCTGGATCAGCGCCGAGACCGCCAGCAGCAGGAAGATCGAGGGGAAGCACAGCATCGCGTCGACAAAGCGCATCAGCGCGGCGCCCAGGGCCCCCTCGTAGAAGCCCGCGACCAGCCCGACCACGACGCCGATCGCCATCGCGATCGCCATGGCGGAAAAGCCGACGGCGAGGGAGATGCGGCCCGCCATCAGGAGCCGCGCGAGGATGTCGCGCCCGAGCGGGTCGGTGCCGAGCACATGCGGGCCCGAGAAGGGCGCCGCGAAGCGGGAGCGGATGTCGATGAAGGTGTCGGTATAGGGCAGCAGCCACGGCCCGACGATGCAGGCGAGCGTCAGCAGGGTGATGGTCGCAGCCCCGAAGACCGCAAGCCTGTGGCGCCGGAAGCGCCGCATGCCCGGGCTGTTCCAGAAGCCCGGGGCGGGCGCAAGCATCGGTTCGGCCATGCTCATGAAGGGCGCCTCTCGCTCATCGGTGACATCCGGCTCATCAGTGGCTTCCGGCGATGCGCGGATCGGCGACGCCGTAGAGCAGGTCGGCGATCAGGCTGCCGAGCAGCACCAGCATGGCGGAGAACATCAGGATGCCCATCACCACGGGATAGTCGCGGTAGCTGATCGAATCGAGGAAGAGCCGGCCCATGCCCGGCCAGGTGAAGACGGTCTCAGTGACGAGCGCGCCCGACAGCAGCGTCGGCACATGCAGTCCGGTGATGGTGATCATCGGCAGCAGCGCGTTGCGCAGCACATGCCGCAGCAGGATGGTCCGCTCCGGCACGCCCTTGGCGCGGGCGGTGCGCACGTAATCCTGGTTGATCACGTCGAGCATCGAGGAGCGCATGTAGCGGCTCCAGACTGCCGTCGAGACCAGCGCCAGCACGATGCAGGGGCCGATCAGGTGATGCAGCTGGTTCAGGAAGGAGCCGTCGCCCACCGTGTAGCGGTTGCCGGCGGGCAGCCAGCCGAGGCCGACCGAGAAGACATAGATGATGACGAGCCCGAACCAGAAGGTCGGGATCGAGAGCGCGATCATCGCGCCGATCGTCGCCAGCGAGTCGAAGATCGAATAGCGCTTGATCGCGCCGAGGATGCCGACCCAGGCGCCGAGCAGCATGGCGAGCAGCGTCGAGGTCAGCATCAGCTCCAGCGTCGCCCCGATATGGGAGGCGATGACGTGCAGCACCGGCTGCTGGTCGCGATAGGAGCGGCCCCAGTCGCCGCTCAGCATGCGCCAGAGCCATTCCGCATATTGCACGGGGAGGGGTCGGTTCAGGCCGAGCTGTTCCGCGATGCGGTCGAGATCGGCCTGGGTCATGTCGCCACCGGCGGCGAATTGCGAGAGCGGCCCGCCTGGCGCCAGGTGCAGGATGGCGAAGCCGATCACCGAGACGATGAGCAGCAACAGCAGCGACTGGCCGAGGCGGCGCAGGAGGAATCCGATCATGGCGCCGTTCTCCCGGCCGCTCCGCGCTTCATGTCACTTCGCCCGTTCAATCACTTCACCCGGTGCCAATCACTTCGCTCGGTGCCAATCACTTGGCCCAGTACCAGCTGCCCATGTTCCAGGCGTTCTGGCGCTGGTTGATATTGGGGCGATAGCCGATCAGGCCTTCCTTCACGCCCTCGATCGGCGCGTATTGGAAGATCGGCAGGATCGGCAGCTCCTCGCGGACGATCTCCTGCAGCCTGAAATAGATCGCCTTGCGCTTCTCCTGATCGAAGGTTTCCTGGCCTTCCTTCATCAGCGCATCGGCCTCGGCATTTTCCCACTGCATGTAGTTGCCGCCGCTGCCACCCTTCACCGGAATCGCATCGGAGGCGAAGCGCGAGGCCGGGTCGGGGTCGACGCCGGTGCGGAAGGTCGTACCGACCAGCAGCGACTCGAATTTGGAGCGCACGTAGAACTCGCCCCAGATCACCGCTGCCGGCATGTTGTTGATCGTCATCTTGGCGCCGACCTGCTGCCAATCCTGCTGGATCAGCTGCTGGCATTGCTCGCGCAGCTGGTTGCCGGTCGTCGTCGAGACCGCAAACTCGAGCGGCACGCCGTTCTTCATTCGCGTGCCCGAGCCGGAACGTTTCCAGCCGGCATCGTCGAGCAGCTTGTTGGCCCGGGCAAGATCGCGCTGCTGGACGGGGAGGGCGGGGTTGAACGCCCAGGATTCGCGCGGCGCGAAGGATTCCGTCGGCTTCGGCACGCCATAATAGATCGCGTCGATGATCGCCTGCTTGTCCATCGCCGCATAGAGCGCGTGCCGCACGGCCTTCTCGGCAAAGACCTTGTTGCCGAGATTCGGCATGATGATCTCGAGATTGCCGCTCGGCGCGACCGCGACCTTGCGGCCGGGAAGCTTGATCGCCTCCTGGTAGAAATTCGCGGGAATGCCCGAGATGATGACCAGGTCGACCTGGCCGGTGCGGAACTGGGCATAGAGCGCCGTCAGGTCCGGGATGTATTTGAGAACCGCCTTCTCGAGATAAGGGCCGTCGCCGTGATAGCTCTCATTGGCGACGAGCGTGATGTTGTCGCCGGGCTGTCGCGTGCCCCAGCGGAACGGGCCGGTGCCGACGGGAGCATTGTTGAACGGCGCCGTATTCGGGTCCGCCGCCTTGCCCAGGATGTGCTTGGGAACGATATGCGTGTTCGCCAGCATCGCGAGATAGGGGGCGTAGGCCTTCTCCATCCGCCACGAGATCTCGTGCGGGCCCTTGACCACGATATCCCTGACGAAGGCATGGCCGACGCGCGTGCGCGCCTTGAAGCCGGCGGTGTTGATCAGTTCCAGCGAGTATTTGACGTCCTCGGCGGTGAAGGCCGTGCCGTCATGCCATTTCACGTTGTCGCGGAGCTTCACGGTCCAGGCGAGGCCGCCTTCCGAGATGCCGCCATTCGCCTCGCTCGGCACCGCGAGAGCGAGATCCGGGCGCAGCGTGCCATCGGGCTCGGCGACCCAGAGCGAGTTGAAAACGCTGGTCCAGACGACTTCGTCGACCTCGACGCCCGGCATCAGCGGGTTGAAGGAAACCGGTTCCTGCGAGAGCCCGACCACGACGACGCCGGTCGGCTTGGCCGGCGGCGGGGCGGTGGGCTTAGTCGCCGTCTGAGCTCGTGCGGCAAAGCCGAAACTCGCGGCAAGCGCGCCGGCGCCGAGGCCGAAGAGATCGCGCCGGTTCAGGTTCCAGTTCGAAAACCGCCGTGGATCGTGACTGTCTCGCATCGTGCTTCCCCTCTCCCAAGGCAACCGCTTTCAGCGAATGCGCTGAAAGGCATCATCATAATAATGAACACAAGCGGCAACCCATTTTCATAATGGGCGTCATTCGGCTAAAAATCTTCATCATATGATATCGTGCGTCAAGGTCTGAGGGCGCTCCGGTCTGTGGAATTTGGCCGGTATTACAAGCAATGCGTTGTATTTAAAGGGTAATTTTATAAATCATCGGAATTTCATCAAAATAGTTGCGCGGGCATTTTCATCATCATATCGTTTGCGGGCCTTCAATCGCTTCCCTGGGACCCCATGCCGGATACAGTGCTGCCCGCCGAGAACGCCGACATCGACAGCGACGAGCAGCTCGAGGCCATGAGGATCGGGCAGCGGCTGCGAGCCCTGCGGGCCGAGCGTGGGCTGACGATCCTGGAGTTGGCGGCGAAGGCGGGCGTTTCCTCCGGCAGCATCAGCCAGATCGAACGCGGCGCCTCCAACCCGTCGGTCAGTACGCTGCAGAAGCTGCGCGCCGCGCTTGGCGTCACGCTCTGGTCGTTCCTGGAAAGCGACGCGGCCGAACCGGCCCGCGAGTCGCAATATGTCCGGCGCCAGGCCAATCGCCCGCGCATCGTCGTCGGCACCAATCAACTGACCAAGGAGTTGTTGTCGCCGCGCGACAACAACGAGCTGCGCTTCATGATCCTCACCGTACCGCCGGGCGCCGAGAGCGGCAGCTTCCTGAGCGGGCCCGGCGACAAGGGCGGCTATGTCCTCTCCGGTCGGGTCGAGCTCAGCATCGGCGACGAGGTCTTCGAAATCGGGGAGGGGGACAGCTTCCAGTTCCCCAGCACCATTCCGCATCAGGTCGTCAACCGCTCCGCGAGCGAGGCGAAGCTGATCTGGATCATCAATATCCGGGAATCGCACCTGTAGGGCGATCGTATCAGGCGGGGCCGGCAAGGCCGCCTTCGCCTGCCATTCCAGCAGACCCAGAGGAAACATGATCACGCGTCACGAAGTCACCGGCCGTCTCAGCAAGGTGCTGGTCGCCAATGGATTTGCCTTCCTGTCGGGCCTCACCGCCAAGGACCGCAGCGGCGGCGTCAAGGAGCAGACCGCCGATATCCTCGCCCAGATCGACGCCTATCTGGCGATGGCCGGCACGGACAAGACCCGCATCGTCGTCGGCAACATCTGGCTGAAGGACATCAGCACCTTCAGCGAGATGAACGCGGCCTGGGAAGCCTGGGTCGACCCGAAGCAACCGCCGGCACGGGCGACCGTCGAGTCGCGCCTGGCTGCGGACGACATTCTCGTCGAGATCCAGGTCCAGGCCCTCGTCTGAGCCTCAACGTCCGCCGCGCGTGATCGCGGCGGACTTTTTTCGCGTGTCCCCAAATCCTCGCGTCCTCCAGCGCAAGCGGTCCGCCATGCCTCAGTCATCTGCCCTTCCGAGCGTCGTCCCCGGCGACCCGTCCTGGTGGTTCATCGAGGCCATGAGCGCTGAAGCAGGCCGGCCGGATTCAGCGCCGCTGTCGGGCAGCATCACGGTCGATGTGGCGATCGTCGGTGGGGGCTTCACCGGGCTGTGGACGGCGCTGGCCTTGAAGGAGCGGGCGCCACAGCTCTCGGTCGCGCTGATCGAGGCCTCGCGCTGCGGCTCGGGGGCAAGCGGCAAGAACGGCGGCAAGGTTTCGGGCTATTGGGGCTCGCTTGCCGGGATGGAAGTAAATATCGGCTCAGACGGCGCGCTGGCGGTCGCCCGTTCCGGAGCCCGCGCCCAGGACGCGATCCGCGCCTTCGCGACGGCGCCCGGTCGCGATGTCTGGTGGCGCGACGGCGCCAGCATCCGCGTCTCGGCCTCGCCGGCGCAGGATGCCAAGATCAAGGGGTATGTCGAGACCGCGCGGCGTCTTGGCGTGCCGGATATGGCCCATGAGCTCTCGCCCGACGAGGTGGCAGCCTATTGCCGCTCGCCGGTGTTCCGCGGCGGCGTCTACCTGGCCGAGGGCGCAACCGTTCAGCCTGCCAGATTGGCGCGCGAACTGCGGCGGGCCGTGATCGATGCCGGCGTTTCCGTCTTCGAGAACACCCCGATGGTCGCGCTCGATGCCGGCACGCCGAGCCGCGTGCGAACCCCGGATGGCGAGATCATCGCCCGGGAGGTCGTGCTCGCCACCAATACCGAGCTGGCGAAGCGCCCGGAGGTGAAGCCGCATGTCAGCGTGTTCTCCTCCTTTGCGCTGATGACCGATCCGGCGCCCGAGAAGCTCGCCGCAATGGGCTGGACCCGCGATGAAGGGCTCGCGGATCTCAGGATGTTCGTCCACTATTTCCGCAAGACGGTCGACGGGCGCATCCTGATGGGCTCGGGCTCCGGCCCGATCAGCTTCGGCGGCAATGCCCGCGATCCGCGCCTGACCACCGACCTCGCCTCGGCCGCTCGGGCCGAGAAGGGGCTGCGCAGGCTGCTGCCGGGCTTCGCCGATGTCGGCATCGCCAAGATCTGGGGCGGCGGCATCGACGTCTCGTCCGATCGGCTGCCCTTCTTCCGCACCGTGCCGGGCACGCGCGTCCATTATGGCTGCGGCTATTCCGGCCATGGCGTGAACCCGACCTATATCGGCGGGCAATGCCTGGCCTCGCTGGTCCTCAATGCCAGGGACGACTGGGCGAGCCTGCCGCTGTGCACCCGCAGCCTTCCCTCGCTTCCGCCCGAGCCGTTCCGCGCCGTCGGCGGCCGGCTGGTGCGATGGGGCATCATTGGATGCGAGGAGGCCGAGGAAAGGGGCGAGCGTGCTGGCTCCGCGATGAGCGCCGCAGCGGCGATCCCAAAACTCTTCGGCCTGCGCATCGGAACGCGCTGAGAGCCGCGCTCCGATGATCTAACCCTTTGTGTTTGCATCGGCTTTCCCGAAAACCGCAATCCACCCTTCGGGCCGATGCTTTAGGTTTTTGTGTCCGCATCGGCTTTTGGGGCCGATGCTTTAGCCCAGCCGGACCTTGGCGACCTTGTCCCGGTAGTCGTCCTTGGGGTCGACGCCGAGCAGCATCTTGATGCCGGCAACCAGGTTGTTGGCGTTCTCCCAGATCTCGGCGCTGCTCGGGTCGAAGCGCAGCAGGGCGAGATTGGGGTCATCCTTGCCGCCTTCGAACCAGGCCGCGATGAAGCTGTTCCAGAGCCGGTCGATGACCTGGCGGTCCATGTCGATCATGAGATCGCCCTCGACCGAGACGAACAGGTCATGGCCCTTCGAGACCAGGCTGAAGGCCGCGGGCTTGCTGCCCGACAGCGCCTTGACCAGCTCGGTGTCGCGGGAGGCGAAGAACCAGATGGGCCCATGATCGGCCTCGAGCTGCGCAGTCATCGGGCGGGTATGGCCCTGCTCGGAACCGGCCAGGCCGAGCATGACGGTCATGTCGGACTTCAGGGCCTTCCAGAATTTTGCTTCCAGTTCGCTTGGCGTCGGCATGGCATTCCTCCTGCTTCCCTTGCGTTGAACGGCCGCGTGATGGCCATGTTCGGGGTGGTCCCCGCTGGCGGCGGATGCGCGGAAAAACCCCGCGGCGAGGCCGCGGGGTTTCCGGTTCCGCCCTCAGACGACCGGCGGACGATAGGCGGTGCCGTTCTCGTCGAAGCGACTCCAGCCGGCGGCGCGGTATTCGGCCTCGCGGGTGGAGCGATCGATCGGCGTCGCTCCGTCCATGATCGCGACGACGGTGGCTTCGTGCTCGGGCTCGGCCCTGACCGCAATCACCGTGCCGCCGCGGCGCACCGTCTCGGCATGGTATTCGGCCTCGTCCTTGTCGACGCCGGCGCTGGTAAAGGACCCGACGATCCCGCCGGCCGCCGCGCCGGCGACCGCCCCGGCCGCGGTTGAGGCGAGCCAGCCGGCTGCCACCACCGGGCCAATGCCCGGGATGGCGAGCATGCCGAGGCCGGCGAGCAGACCGGCCGCGCCGCCGACGCCGGCGCCGATCCCGGCGCCCTCGGCTGCATTGCTCTCCTCGGGTTTGCTGTGTCGGCCGACGAGGCTGACATCGCGACTGGGAACGCCTGCGGCCTCGAGTTGCTCGACGACCGAGAGAGCGGTTTCATAGCTGTCATAGGAACGGGTGATGGTGCGGGTCATGTTCAACTCTCTTGCTTTGAGAAAGCGGGAGGCGCGATCTGGCGCCGGGCGAGCCGGCGGCGAGTGATCTGCGCTCAGTGATCTGGCGCTCAGTGGCGGACGATGTTGCCGCGATAGTCGACGGAGACGTCGACCTTGGCGCCGGCATTCATGGCCGTGCCCTTCCAGACGCCGTTTGCGTCCTTCTTCAGGCCTGTCACGTTCGAATAGCCATTGGCTTCAAGGCGGCTCTTGGCCTGGCCTTCGGTGAAGCTGTTTGCGCCCGGCAACGGGGCGTTCTTGTCCGCCTCTGCCTTTGGTGCCGGCATTGGCGACGTCGTCGAGGTCTGCGCAAGCGCTCCGAAAGCAGTCGTCGAGGCGATCAAAGAGGCGATGAGAAGCTTTTTCATGGTAATTCTCCGCAGGTTCGCGATTGTACGTCCTGATGTCGTATCAACCGGCACCCCCGGCAGAGAGTTCCGCAAATAAATACTTCTGATGGGTGGAACACATGGCTGCGTCGTCGGTTTCGCCAGCGCTATCCTGAAATCGCTGGAGGACACCCGATGGCCACAACACCGAAGCCACTCGATGAGCTGTTTCACGACATGCTCAAGGACGTCTATTACGCGGAAAAGCAGATCCTGAAGGCGTTGCCGAAGATGGCCAAGGTCGCCACTTCGCCCGAGCTCAAGAAGGCGTTCGAGACGCACAGGGCCGAGACGGAAGGCCAGGTTGAACGCCTGAGCGAGGTCTTCGATCTGATCGGCAAGGCGCCGCGCGCCAAGACCTGCGATGCCATCCTCGGCATTCTCGAGGAGGGCAAAGCCGTGATGGAGGACTATGCTGACAGCCCGGCTCTGGATGCGGGTCTCGTCGCCTCCGCGCAGGCAGTCGAGCATTACGAGATGGCGCGCTACGGCACTCTGAAGGCATGGGCGCAGCAGCTCGGCCACAAGGATGCCGTCAAGCTGCTCGACGCGACCCTTGCCGAGGAGACCAGGACCGACAAGGCCCTGACGCAGCTTGGCGGGCCCGCCAATTCCGCAGCGGTTGCCAAGGCGGCCTGAGCGAACGGCCGATCCGGCCCCGGCGGCCAAGGCTGCCGGGGCCGTTTCTTTGGCTCGATCTCGCACAGGGGGCGCCCGATGCCCTTGTGCTTCGGCCAATTCCATCCATATACCATCCCTATGGATGGTATATGGATGACCAGATGAAAATGCCCGATAGCGAAAAGCTCACGCTCAATCTCGGCTTCGTCGATCTCGGGCGCATCGACCTGCTCGTCCGGGACGGGTTCTATTCGAACCGCTCGGACTTCATTCGCACTGCGGTGCGAAACCAACTCGCGACCCATGCCGATGTCGCCGCGCAGGCGACGACGCGGCTCTCTCTCGAGCTGGGCCTGCGCGTCTTCACGAGGCGCGATCTCGAAGCGGCCAAGGCCGCCGGCGAACGCCTCGAGATCCGCGTCCTCGGCCTCGCCGTCATCGAAGCGGATGTCTCGCCGGACCTCGCGCGGGAGACGATTGCCTCACTGACCGTGCTCGGCGCGCTCCATGCCGCCCCCGAAATCAAGGCCGCCCTGGCCGACCGACTGGCATGAAAAGGCACAGCGACATGAACATCCGCATCCGCTCCGCTGTGGGCGAAGCCATGACACGTCTGAGAGGCGCCGATGTTGCAGGCGCGACTGCGGCCATTCAGCAGGCGCTCGCCGGGCGGCCTGTTCAGCCCCCGCAAGAACCCGGCGGCGACGAGACGGGGACGGCCGGGTCGATCGTCCCGCGCCGCCTCGGTGACGTCTTGCAATCGCTTCGGACTGTACAGGCGCGCGTCGCCGATCAGCCCGGCACGGCGCGTCGCCAGCCTGGCCCGGCAGAGGAGGACGGGCGCTTTCGTTCCTGCAGCTTTCGCAGCGCCGCCGGAGCTCTGGCCTACAAGCTCTACGTGCCGGCGGATCATGCCGGGCGCGAACTCGCGCTCGTCGTGATGCTGCATGGCTGCACGCAGGATCCCGATGATTTTGCGCGGGGAACCCGGATGAACCGGCTCGCCGACGAATTCGGCATCATCGTCGCCTATCCCCACCAACCGCGTTCGGCCAATGCCCAGGGCTGCTGGAACTGGTTCGATCCGCGTCATCAGCGGCGGGGGGCGGGAGAGCCCGCGGCTCTCGCGGGCCTGGCCCAGGAACTCGCTGCCGAGTTTGGCATCGATCGCGCGCGCGTCTTTGTCGCCGGCCTGTCTGCGGGCGGCGCGATGGCCGATGTGCTGTCCTCGACCTATCCCGATATCTTTGCCGCCGCCGGCATCCATTCCGGCCTTCCCCATGGCGCCGCAAGCGACGTCATGTCGGCCTTTGCGGCGATGAAGGGCAATGCGAAGCCGATATCCCGGGGGACGGGAAGCGGCGCCCGGCAGATCATCTTCCACGGTACGGCCGATGCCACCGTTCACCCCTCGAATGGCGAGACGCTGTTTGCTCGGGCTAGCGCCCGCAATGGCGCGCTGGGGGAGTTGACGACCGATGCCGTCGTCAACGGCCGGCATGTCACCCGCACGCTGGTCGGACCCACCCATGGTCCGGCCACCACGGAATACTGGCTGGTCCAGGGAGCCGGTCATGCGTGGTCGGGCGGGGATGGGGCGGGAAGCTTCACCGATGTGTCGGGCCCCGATGCCTCGCGCGAGATGATCCGGTTCTTCCTGGAGACCTGACGGGATCGTCTCTCCTCGCATGCTGGGGGGGGCGGGAAAAGGAGCCTGATGTCAAAGTCGCTGGGGTAACGATCGTGCTTGCTACTGGCCCAAGGGACAGGTCGACAATCCTCGGGACGCCCCCTTAGTTTGGCCGGGCTTAGCCAAGGCAAGTCCAAGCCTACCCTTCCGTCCGGTTGAGGAGCATGTGCTTTGCGCCGTCTTGTTTTGTCTTCGCTCATTTTTGTGATCGGCTTGGCCGTGCCAGCCTTGGCGCACACGGAGGCGAGCGCCTTCGCTGGATTTGCCGAGGGCTTTCATCACCCCCTGACCGGACTCGACCACGTCGCAACGATGCTCGCGGTTGGTCTTTGGGGCGCTTACCTCAGTGGTCGGGCCATCTGGGTCCTGCCGATCGTCTTTCCCCTCGTCATGGTTCTGGGGGGGGTGATCGCTGTCCTTGGCCTTCCTCTGCCTGGTTTCGAAAGCGGAATAGCAGCATCTGCGCTTGTGCTTGGCCTGATGGTCGCCTTCGCCGTGCGTGCGCCGCTCTGGATCGCCGCCGGTCTCGTCGGGGCGTTCGCCGTCTTCCATGGCTATGCGCATGGTCGTGAGGTGCCGGACGCCGCGGAGGCGGTAACGTTCTTCGTCGGCTTCGTTGTCGCGACAGGCCTGCTTCATCTCGCTGGCATCGGGATGGGCCTGCTGACGCGCTGGAACTGGGGCTCGGTCCCCGTCTGCGCCGCAGGCGCCGCCATCGCGTGCACCGGGATCGCCTTTCTGACCGGCACGGTGTGACGCTCATCGAGGCGCGGTGGCACCCAGCCGGATCACTCAAGCCAGTCCTCAGGAGCGCTCGCATGAAAAAGGCAAACTACGCGTCGCTGCTCGCCGTTGGATCATGTCTGGCAGTATCGGCAAGCGCACAGCAGGCTGCTCCGCCTGCGACGAGCCCGTCCGTCGTTTATCTCAACCAAGCTTGGTCGCAGGAAGATCGCGAGTGGTATTATAATTTCTCGCAGGGTTCCGCGATTATTACGTACGATCTTTATCTGAACCTGGAAGTCGCCAACAGCCAGGATTTGTTTCGATCCGACGCGAACAACAAGGCCCACGGACTTACCCCCCAATCCGCGAGCGCCAATAACAGGGATGGCTTGCCGATCGGCGTCACCAAGACCGCTGTTTCTGAAACCGTAAAGGGTTGGCCGGCTGGTGATTATGCTGGTCTGACCTGCGCCGCCTGCCATCAGGGGCAGCTGAACTACAAGGACAAGGCCATTCGCATTGATGGCGGCATCGCGACCGCGTTCGATATACAGAGGATGATTCAGAGCCTGAACGATGCGGTGCAGGCGACTTTGACCGATGCGGCGAAATTCGACCGTTTGGCGGGGCGGCTCGGAGCCACTGCCCCTGACGGGAAGGACAAGCTGCGCAAACGGGTTGAGAGCGAAGCGGAGCGGGTGAATCAGTATGCCACCCGAACGTCCCGCACTTCGCACCCATGGGGTCCCGGCCGCATGGACGCGCTCTCGCTGATCATCAATCGCACGACCGCGACACTACCGGGAATCCCCGAGAACTGGGCGATGGCAATTGCACCGGTCAAACCGCCGTTCCTATGGAACGCTCCGCAGGGATTATGGACACAGTGGGGCGCGTTCGCCCAGAATCCGATCGGTCGCAATTTTGGAGAAACGCTGGGCGTCTACCTGCCGGTTGACCTGAGCTCCAAATCTCCCGCCGAAGGACTGTTTCAGTCCAACGCAGCCATCCTCGATCTTGGGCGGGTCGAGAAGCAACTGGAACGACTGGCGCCGCCAAGTTGGCCGGAAGAGGTGTTCGGCAGGATCGACCGTGACAAAGCGAAGGTGGGCAAGGGCTTGTTCGTGGAGCTTTGCGCGAGCTGCCATAATGCCTGGCCTTATCGCTGGACCGAACCGAACAAACACGGGAAGCAATTCGTCCTCGTTGGACTGACTCCACAGACATATGTAGGCACCGACAGGGCCCAGATCGAGGCGCCGAAGCCACTGGCGTTTACCGGCGAATTGAGCAAATTCCTGCCCCCCGAATTCCGCGGCCAACCATTCTTGCCGCCGATGCTGTTGAACGCACTGATTGGTGACGAGGTGCGCGGCCTGGCGATTGCAAAGCTCAAGCTCACCGAAGCCCAGCTATTGGACCTGCGCGGTTATCGCGAGCTTCCTACGCCACGCCCGGCGGAACATGTCTACAAGGCTGCTCCGCGGGACGGGGTCTGGGCTACACCGCCATTCCTGCACAACGGGTCGGTGCCCAACCTCTACGAGATGCTGATACCGGCGGCAGAACGCACCAAGAAATTCTACCTCGGCGGCGACTTCGATCCCGTCAAGGTGGGCCTCGATACCACCGCGACGTCCGGGACCTTCCTCGTGGATACGTCACTGTTGGGGAATTCGAACGCTGGTCACTCGTTCCAGAACGGGCCGCGCGGAAACGGCATCATCGGCCCCTTGCTGGCGGAACAGGAGCGCTGGGCGCTTGTCGAGTACCTGAAATCCATTCCGGAGGAGCCCGGCCGCGTGACGCCGTTCGGAGGCCCAGCGCAAGCCAGCCTTCCCCCGAGGCCGTGACCTTCGGGGCGCGTGGGGAATCGTCCGGCATCAGGCCGGGCGGTCGCGAGGTTTTGACAGCGTAAACGGGAGCCGGGCGATGTCCGATCATATCGATGGGCCGAGGCAGATCGGCGACCCCTCGGCCGATCTCACTGACCTGTTCGCGTTCACCAGCCCGGAAAACCCGGCTCGTACGGTGCTGGCCGCCAATGCCTTTCCGACCTGTGGTGCGGACGCGATCTTCTCCAATGCTGTCGGCTTCGCAATCGTGGTTCGTCGCGCGAAGGTAGCCGGGGTTGGCGAGGCAACGAAATTCGAGACGAGCGACCCGGAGATCCGGTTCTCCTGTCGGTTCGACGCGCTGGAACATGGCGCGGCCGGACAGCCTCCGATCCAGCGTGGCACCTGCACCCTGCCTGATGGTCAGACGCTTCGTTTCGTCGTCAACGACGAGCGCGGTGCGTCCACGCCCGATGGCGTCTTCAGGGTCTATGCGGGGGTGCGGTCTGATCCATTCATCCTCGCGTGGCTGCTCGGGGGCGATGGCATGAGGAAGTTCGAGAACCTCCTGTACAACGACAACGTGCTCTGCATCGCTATCGAATTTGATACGCAACGTGTGCTCGATCCCGACAGGGGGTCTCTTTTTGGAGTGATCGCCGAGACGGTGCCGTTGCCCCATGCCGGCGCTCTTGTTGGGCACGAACCGCCACGCCTCGATTGGGTCGGCCGTCCCGAACAGACCAATGTCCGGCTCAACAATGGTGGGCTGGCCGGCGTGGACGATCTGCGCGATCTCTGGAACCAGCAGACACCGTTTGCGATCGACGAAACGCTCAAGCCCCTGTTCCTTCAGCGCTTGAAGGACAGCCTGGCCAACTGGGATATGCGCGACGGCAGGCAGGATTGGACCCCGGCCGCGCTGGCATCCAACGCCAGCATGTTTCTCGACGACTTCATGCTGTTCGACGTGGCGAAGCCGATCACCGATACGAGCCATTTCGAAATCGAAAGAAGCACACTGAACGGAAAACCCTATCAGACCGGCGGCGGACGCACCGTCGATGCCGATGTCATCGATGTGCTTCTGACCTGGCTGGTGAATCGCGACCGCACCCCCCTCCAGGGCGGTACGACCAAGGCAACGAAGCCCGGCACCAGGAATTTCCCCTACTTCGCCACACCCAACACCGACTTGCAGACCATCATGGAAACCGTCGAGCTCAGTGCTCCACCCGACCGGGTCTGGGACTTGATCGGACCATTCGGCGGCACCTGGCACCCGCTGATCGCCCAGATCGTGCTGACGGGCACGGGTGTTGGCCAATTGCGCACGATCCAGACGACGGAAGGCAAGCAGATCATCGAACGTCTCGACGCAAGCGACAGCACGGCCAGATTCTACCGCTATACGATTATCGCAGGGCTGCCGGTGGCGAATTACACGGGAATGCTCTCGGTCAAGCCGAGTGGCTCAGGCAGCACCGTCGAGTGGCGCGCACAATTCGTTCCGAACGGCCAAGGCACGATTATCGTCAAGACGATTGTGTCGACGCTGTTCAAGACCGGGCTCGATAGCCTCAAGTCGCGCTTTTGAGGACAGGGGTATGATTGCGCAAGCAGAGTCCGACAACGTGGTCTTTCAGACCACCGACGGCGAGATCGCCGCGATTAATCTCAATAGCGCGCGCCTGCGTTCCTGGACGCGTTTCGAACAGGATCCGCAACGAACGGGCGTCTCCGAAACCGTGCTCGAACATGAGCAACTGACGGCGCAACTCCTGGGCGACTTGTCCGCATTCGACCGCATGGAAACGCTGGCCGATCTACTGGCGCGACTCGACCCCTCGTCGCCACGGACCGCATTGATCCAGGCCCAGGTCGCGTCGGCCCTGCACCGTTTTGCCGAGGCGCGGGGGCACGTGGCGCAAGCGAGCCTCGGCGACGCTTCAGCGGCGGACAATCTGCTGCTGACGATCGATCAGGCCTGCGGCACCGCGCTGGACGCGGTGCTGGAGAAGCGGCGCCGTATCGCGGAGCAATCCGGGCTCTTGCCGGATCAGGTGGCGCTCGGCGCCCTGCTGGCCGATCTCGGCGACATTGCCGGCGCCGACCAGATCTACCGGCAGGCGCTCCGCGACTACCGCGAGGTGTCGCCATTCCCCGTGGCCTGGGCCTGCTTCCAGCTTGGCGCGCTCTGGGGCGAGCTCGTGCCGGAACCCGATTTGGCCCGCGCCGAGCGCTGGTACCGAAAGGCCGTCGCCTGCTTGCCCTGCTATGTGAAGGCCCGCGTGCATCTGGCCGAAATCCAGGCCGGTGACGGCCGGACGAGGGAAGCTGAAGCCACTCTTGTTCCCGCCATTGCAAGCGGCGACCCCGAAGTGCTCTGGCGCCTAGCCGATACGCTGGCCGTCTCCGACGAGAGGCGCAGCGAGGCCGACGCGTATCTGGACGCCGCACGCTCAGGCTTCGAAGCGCTCCTCGCCAGGCATCTGCTGGCCTTTGCCGATCATGGCGCCGAGTTCTACGCCGGCAGCGGTGGCGATGCTCGGAGAGCCTTCGAACTGTCGCGGATCAATCTCGAGAACCGACCGACGCTACGCGCCTTCGAGCAGGCCCATGAGACCGCCATTGGCGCCGGCGAAACCGAGGCCGCCGCCGCGATCGCCGCGTCGGCGCGTGGGCGTTGGGCCACCACGGCCGCATTCCGACTGTCGTCGCTCGCACAACACCCAGTCGCCGAAACCGATGGAGCTGTCGCATGATCGACCGCCGTACGTTTGTGTTGGGCGCAGGCCTGGCCGCCGTCACGCCAGCTGTCGCCTTGTCCCTGCCGCAGCCTTCTCGGGCGCGGGCAACTGTAATTGCGCCTGTCCTGATGGTCGCAGGCTGGAGCAATCCCGACGACAGCGACCCGGAGAGTCAGGTCTGGCTGCGCGTCGGTCATGGATGGCGAACGGCCTGGCGATGATGAGACGAGGGCTCTGACGACGACACGGAAAGCTATGTGCGGAGAATCACCTTGGCCGACACGATCAAGCTATCCGTCAATGGCGAGGCGCGTGTCCTAAGTATTGACGATCCCAATATGCCGTTGCTCTACGCGTTGCGCGAGCAGCTTGGCCTGCATGGCTTGCACTACGGCTGCGGGCTCGGTCAGTGCGGAGCTTGTACCGTGCACTATTACGGGGAGGCGTTGCGTAGCTGCCTCATGCCGGTTTCGGCGGTCGCCGGGGCCGAGATCGTGACCCTGGAAGGCCTGGGGACGGCGGAAAAGCCGCATCCGGTGCAGCAGGCCTTCATCGACGAACAGGCTGCCCAGTGTGGCTACTGCATCAACGGCATGATCATGCAGGCGGCCGCGTTTCTTTCGACCACGAAGCGGCCGACGGAGGAACAGGCCCGACTGGCACTGGCGAGCAATCTCTGCAAATGCGGCACACATGTCCGGATCCTGCGCGCCGTGATGCGCGCCGCCGAGCAGATGTCATGAGGGCGGGGGGGCAGATCTCCGGGGCGCCACTCTCTCGTCGTGCAGTCTTGACCTATGGCGGAGCGCTCGTCGTAACGTTCGAAGCCCTGCGATCACCGTCATGGGCGCAGGCCCCACCCCCGACGAATGTCGGCGTCGCAGACGAAGTCGGCGGTTTCATTGCAATCGATACTGACGGGCGCGTCACGATCAAATCCGGGAAGGTCGAGCTCGGCACCGGTGCGATCACCGCCATCGCCCAGATCGCGGCCGAGGAGCTGTCCATCCCGATGGGCCGGGTAACGATGATCCAGGGTGATACCGAACTCACGCCCAACCAGGGGCCCACCTATGCCAGCCTGACCATTCAGGACGGTGGCATGCAGATTCGCCGTGCTGCGGCCACCGCACGCGCCGCATTGCTCGATCAGGCTGCAATTCGCCTCGAGGTCGCCAAGGACATGCTTGAGGTGCGTGACGGCGTGATCACGCCCCGGCAAGGCGGCGAGAGCCTTTCCTATGCGCAGTTGGTCGGCGAACGAAGACTGAAGATCAAGGTCGATCCCGCTGCGGCGCTGAAGGACCCGAAAGATTACACGATCGTCGGCACGCCCGTGCCTCGCCTTGATCTTCCCGCGAAAGTCCTTGGCAGGTTTACCTTCATCCAGGATTTCACGTTGCCTGGCATGCTGCACGCGCGGATGGTTCATCCAGCGGCGCTCGGCGCCAAGCTCGAAGCCTGGAACGATGCCGCCTGCCGCAAGATCCCGGGCTATGTGCGGACGGTCCGCAAGGGCGACTTTCTGGCCGTAGTCGCCGGCAATGAATGGGCGGCCATCCGGGCATCGACCGCGATCGTCGCGACCTGGTCGGCCTGGGCGGGCCTGCCCGACGAGGCCAGGCTGTTCGAATATGTTCGCAGCTCGAAAGTCGTCCGCAACGAGGTGCTGCAGGCCACCGGCGATACGACCGGCGACGAGAGGGCGAGCGGTAGAATAATCGAAGCGACCTACGACCTGGCCCTCAATACGCATGGCTCGATCGGCCCGTCCTGCGCGGTGGCCGACTTCAAGGATGGTGTTCTCACGGTCTGGACACCATCACAGGCGAGCCACCTCCTGCGGTCGCAACTCGCCACCATGCTGGGACTGTCGCAGGAGCGCGTGCGCTGCATCTTTGTCGAAGGCGCAGGATGCTATGGCCGCAACGGAGCCGATGATTGCTCGTCCGAAGCCGCGTTGCTTGCAAAGCTGCTCGGCCGGCCGGTCCGGCTGCAATGGATGCGAAGCGACGAACATGGCTGGGATCCGAAGGGGCCGCCGGTCCTGCTCGATTACCGCGCCAGTCTTGATGACCAGGGTCGAATTGCCACCTGGCAATCGGACATCTTCCTCAGCGAACGACCGATGCAGCGCTCCGGAGCGACGCTCCTGGCGGCCACTCTCGCGAAGCTGCCGAAATTCGGGTCGGGAGCCGGGGTGTATAATCCGGGCCTCGGCATCCCCTATGCCTTGGCCAACAGCAAGCTGACCGCGCATTGGCTCGCCGACACGCCACTCCCGGCGGCATGGATTCGCGCGCCTGCCCGCATGCAGAACACGTTTGGCAATGAGAGCTTTCTCGACGAGATCGCGGCCGCAACGGCTGTCGATCCGTTCGATATCCGCACCCGGAATCTCAAGGACCCGCGCGGGCTCGAGCTGCTCGAGAGCCTGCGGAACCTCGCGCAGTGGGAGCCGCGTGGCTCGCGGCCGCGCGATGGCGGCATGCTGGTGCGGGGGCGGGGCGTGTCCTACGCCAAATACGAGCTGGTCCGGACCTATGTCGGGATCGTCGCCGATGTGACGGTCGATTGGTCGGACGGCCGGATCAAGGTCGATCGCGTCTTCGTCGTTCACGACTGCGGCCAGATCATCAACCCTGACGGGCTGCGCAATCAGATCGAAGGCAACGTCGTCCAGACGATCAGCCGGACGCTGGTCGAGCAACTCACCTTCAGCCGCAGTGCGGTCACGAGCCTCAACTGGGGTAGCTACCCCATCCTGACCTTTCCGAACGTCCCTCAGGTCATGATCGACCTGATCGACCGGCCAAACGAAGCGCCATGGGGAGCGGGCGAGCCGACTACTTCCGTCGTGCCCTCGGCCATAGCGAATGCGGTCTTCGACGCGACCGGCGTGCGCTTGCGATCGGTGCCGTTCAGAGCGGCCAAAGTTCTGGCGGCGATGCGCCTGGCGAAAGCGAGATAGCGGGATGAGCACCGTGGAAGCACAGGATCACGAAGGAGAGGACTACGTCTCCTCCGCTTTTCGGCGTGAAAACGTCGCCATCGTGGGCAGCCCCGACGAAATCCGAAGGGTCGCCGCAGAAGGCGTGAGCGGCGCCATGGCCGTTGCCGGCCTGGCGGTGGCCGCCATCCTCGTCATCTGGTTCGCCTTCTTCCTGTTCATCTATCTCCCGCGAGGCGCCGTTGACTGATCTGACAGGCGAATCCGAACGAAGATGGGCCTGGGTCGTCACCGGGGTCATGGTCCTCGTGCTTGCGGTGATCACGTTCAACGGCGTGCACTGGGCCGTGCAACCCCCGTCGAATGTCGAAACGATCGATGCGGATCGCCTCCATCTCGCCGGGGAGTTTGTCGAGACCAATCTGGGCACCGAGGTCGTGGCGGATCAATCGGTGGTCGTGCGCGTCGTCGCCGAGCAATATTCGTTCGTGCCGGCCTGCATCGTCGTTCCCACCGAGACCAGGGTGGTTTTCCGCGTCACCAGCCCCGACGTGGTGCATGGCTTCCTGATCGCCGGCACGAATGTGAACAGCATGGTGGTGCCCGGGTTTGTCTCCGAGGCGCGTACGCGCTTCGAGCGGCCCGGCGAACACCTGATGCCTTGCCAGGAATATTGCAGCGTTGGGCACCAGGGCATGTGGGCGCGGGTGAAGGTCGTCGATCGCCTCGAATTCGCCCGATCCTATGGCGGCAGATTGCGAGCGTCCTGTGCAGGGTAGCAACCGCCTCGTGCTCGCCCATTTCTGGACCGCCTTCACGGTCTTCGCCGTCATGATTCCGCTCGGCGCCTGGCAGATGCTGGTGCGTAGCCCGCTGCATCGGTGGATAGACCCGGAACTCTACTACCGGGCGGTCACGGCGCACGGCACCTCGCTCGCCTATGTCTTCCCGACGCTCGTTGCGATGGGCTTTGGCTATGCGGTCTGCGCGGTGTCGTTCGGCCGGCCGATGCACGGGGCGCGGCTTGCCTGGGCGTCTCTCGGACTGGTGATCGCAGGGGGCGTGCTGGCGATCGCGACCGTGGCGGCCGGCAAGGCGACTGTTCTCTACACCTTCTATCCACCGCTGCTGGGCAGCCCGTATTACTACCTGGGCATCCTGATTGCGGTGATCGGTTCATGGATCTGGGTCGGCCTGATGATCTCGCATTTCAGGCGCTGGAAGCGTGATTATCCGGATCTCCCGGTTCCGCTGGCGATGTTTGCCACCACGGCCGGCGCATTGCTCTGGGCCTGGACGTCATTGGGAGTCGGGGCGGAGATCGTCTTTCTGATCCTGCCCAATGCCTTCGGCTGGACGGACACGATCGACCCCGCCCTTGCGCGTCTGCTGTTCTCCTGGACCTTGCATGCCATCGTCTACTTCTGGCTGATCCCCACCTATATCGCCTTCTACGTGCTGCTGCCGCAGGCCGCCGGCGGCCGGCTCTACAGCGACAAGATGGGCCGGATCGCCTTCCTGCAACTGCTGATCTTCGCGATGCCGATCGGCCTTCATCATCTCTTCGCCGATCCGCAGATCGGTGCCGGCTTCAAGTTTCTCCATGCCGTCTTCACGGGAATGGTGGCGGTCCCCACGCTGCTCACGATTTTCACCATTTGCGCGTCTCTCGAAATCGCGGGCCGCCTGCGGGGCGGGCGCGGTCTTTTCGGCTGGATCGCCGTTCTGCCATGGGACCGCCCACTGGTGCTGGCTTCCGTGCTTTCGCTGGTCATGCTGGGCATGGGTGGGGCCAGCGGCCTGATCAACATGAGCTATGCGCTAAACCTGACGATCCACAACACCCAATGGGTCACCGGGCATTTCCACCTGATCTACGGGGGGGCGATCGTGATCATGTATTTCGCGATTGCCTATGAACTCTGGCCGCGCCTGACCGGTCGCCCGCTCGCATCGCCGCATCTCGTCCGGCTGCAGCTCTGGACCTGGTTCGTCGGCATGATGGTCGTCACGCTACCCTGGCATCTGGTCGGTGTCATGGGACAGCCGCGGCGCATGGCCTATTACGACTTCACCAATTCGGCGCTCGCGCCGCAGGCGATCTGGGTGAGCGTGTCGACGATCGGCGGCTTCATCCTAGTTGTCTCGGCGATGCTGCTCGTGGGCGTGCTGCTCGCATCGCATCGTGCCCCGAAAGCCACGATCCCGCCGCTCAGATTTTCCCTTGCGGTCAATCCTCCTCGCCGGCTGCCCAAATCCCTGAACAGTTTCGGGGTCTGGACGCTGCTGGTCGTGGCCCTGACCGCCGCGAATTATGGCTATCCACTGGCCCAGTTTCTTTTCCTGAACAGGACGAGCGTTCCTGCCTATTCGAGCCAGGTACGATGAGCAGCGGGGGGCGCCAAGCATCGCGCGATTCCCGCTTCGCCGTATGGATCAGCGCCACCGTCGCGCTGTTCATCGTCGCGGTGCTGATCGGCTTCATATGGTTGCCATCCGTCCAGAGGGACGCCGAAGGTCTCGATCTCTGGAGCGTGATTTGCCGTGCAGTCGGCCTGCCCAACGCAAGTGCGCGGGCTCCCGTCGCGATAACCGCACAGCCCGCTTCGACGGTTGCCTGGACCGCCTCGACGCGACAGCAGCTTGCGCAAGGTAACGCCGCGCGCGGTGCAGCGCTTGCGGTCAACTGCAACAACTGCCACGGCCTGAACGGCATCAGCACTGACGCGGCCTTCCCAAATCTCGTCGGTCAGAGCGCGGACGCGATCTACAAGCAGCTCGAGGATTACCGGAGCGGCAAGCGCAACCCGGTGGTGATGGGCGTGTTCGTCTCATCCCTGTCGGAGCAGGATGTTTTCGATCTCGCGAAGCACTTTGCGTCGCTGCCGCTCCCCGTTGCCGGGCGTCCGGAAAAGAGCGATCCAGCGACCTCCAACGTCCGGAACCTGATTGAAGTCGGCGATCCCCGACGAGGCATGGCGCCCTGCGCGGCATGTCACGGACCGCTCGGCTCGACGATTGGCGCTCCGAGCCTGCGAGGCCAGCAGCGTGCCTATCTCGAACAGGAACTGCAGGCCTTTGCGACGGAGAGCCGCCGCAATGACATCAGGGAGCAAATGCGCTCCATCGCTCGCCAACTGACGAGCGCAGAGATCGCGATGATTGCTGCCTATTATTCCGGCCTTGGCCAGCAATGACCGCGGGGAAGCGTTTCCTTATCAAAAAGGATTGCCGGCGCGCGGCCTGCTGATTGCAAGCGGGTATCGGTTCCTGCTGGGCTAGCCTCGCGAAACCATGCGAGGGGGAGTGAGGAATGGGCCGAACCAGTCGCGGCTGCCATGGTGCAGCCCTAACCAGAACGGTACTGGGTTGAACGTTCGATGCGGCGTGTTCGCCGGGCTATTTCGGAAACAGGAACTGCACCTGGGCCCGGAGTTGCCAGTCGGCGCCGCCGCTGGGCTTTGCGACATTGTAATAGGCTGCAAGCTGCGCGTTGATGGCCTGATGGCCGATCTTGAACACGCGCCCGAAACCGCCTCCAATCGGCACCGTCCAGCGGTCGCCGTGGCCGGCTTCCCAGTCGGCGGTGATGATGGGAGACGAGGTCAGATACCAGCCGCCGTGGAAATTGTAGTTCACGAAGGGCTGGAGCGTCATCGCATTGACCGCGCTGCGGTTGCTCTTGCCCGCGAAGGACCAGACATTGTTGGCGAGGACGCCGACGACCCAGGGCCCTTCGATCGCCAGGGCAACGAAGGCCGGGCCCGCCGAGTACTTGCCGCTGGTGAGGGTCTTGTCGGTGCCGGTCGGGAATACGAAGGTCGGCCCGATGCCCCAGATGATGCCGTGCGTCGGCTGCTTCGGCGAGAAGAAGAAGCTCGGGTTGATGTCGCCGAGGCCGAACTCGCGGTCACCATTCACCGTCAGGGCC
>NZ_JBFTKS010000037.1:0-44064 GCF_056396065.1 Allobosea sp. 05T433
ATCACGCACCCCATCACGCACCCCTAGATTGACCTGTCGGCTCTGGATCTGATGGCATGGTGTGGCGGTCTTCGTAC
Organism: Allobosea sp. 05T433; assembly: GCF_056396065.1. Classification (NCBI taxonomy): domain Bacteria; kingdom Pseudomonadati; phylum Pseudomonadota; class Alphaproteobacteria; order Hyphomicrobiales; family Alloboseaceae; genus Allobosea; species Allobosea sp. 05T433. Next base: position 78 of record NZ_JBFTKS010000037.1, read on the forward strand.
TGACCACGGACAGAAGCATGATCCTGGCGACGAGATATCGTTCAGAGGGACTTGACGATCAAAGGCCCATTACAGAAGCCTTACCTGAGGGCGTATTCGCTTGTTCCACGAATGCGCCGTTCGCGGCGTTGCGATCGCGGCCACGACGTGCGCGCCCCATAGCAAAGTCTGCTTTCGGGCAGCAGCCCAATGTCTGGAACTGGCGCGCCACTGCCTTGAGCATTCCACCACGCCGAATGACCGGCTCGGATGGGGCGCGGGTGTAGATCGTGCACCTTATTCTGCTCTTCGAGCAGGGGAACAGATCCTGCTCCCCTGCTGTCCGGTGGCCTTGCCGTTGCGGGCTCGCGTTCGTCTTAACGAGTATTGCCCCGCAACTGCATATGGGTGACCGCGACACCATCTTCTGCGAGTTCGGGCAGGCGCACGAACCAGGCTTGTACATGCGGTGTCGCGTTGTGAGCTTTGAAATCCGCCTCACTGGCGAAGATTTCATAGAAGATGAAATGGCCGGGCGCGGCGGATCAGCCGCCAGCCGTTCGATTGGCCTTCAGTGATTCCGTTGCTGTTGGCATCGATCGGCGCGGCGCGGCGTTCCGGCTCGCTGGTGACGGTGATCACCCGGTTCGCCTTGACCTGCGTCATGCCGCGGCGCGCCGCCTCGGCTTCGAGATCGGCGATGAATCGGTTGAAATCGACATCGTCGCGGAGATGGAAGCAGATGTGCATCATGCGCGGGAAGGCCGGGCTCATATGATCGAGCGGCTCGGCGAATGCGGCACCGCTTCCCGCCGGCTCGTTGGCGTCGCGGTACTGCAGAAGCTCGATCACGACGTTGTCGAACTGGATGAAGCGCACATCCAGTCGCTGCGCGCCGCTGCGAAGGTCCGGAACGCCCATGACGCGGGGATTGACGCGGCGCGCGCGGGCCTCGATCTCCTGATCTGTCAGCAGCGTATTTCGAGTGGCTCCTGCCTCTCGGTTTGACGCTACCCTGTTGAAAATGGCCCGCCGCTCCGAAAGGGGGGGCGGGCCTTCTCTTTTGGGGCGGTAGGAGTCAAGCAAAAGCGCCCACGGCGGGGTCATAGAGCCCGCCGTCGATCGCAGAGCGCACCTCAAGCCCGAAAGATCGTTATATCGAGCCTAGCGTCGACAAGCCCGAGCGCCGTCTGCCGCTGAAGGCGAAGAATTCCGCCAAAGCCGCGGAGGAAGCGCGCCAGCGATTGCTTCGTGGGAAGTAGGGGCGCGGTAACGCCCAGGCCTGACCGAGTCGATGCATTGGGCGAGTGGCTCGCAGCCAATCATCTGCGGAATCCTATCGTTCACCCCTTGTCGCCGCAGGCTGCTTGCCTAAATTTTTTTCGCAGTTTCCTGGGGAAGGAGGGAGCCATGCCATTCTCATCGCTGAGGGACCCCGTTGACCTCGCTCGCGCGCAGGCGGCTCTGGAGGCCGCTTGGAACGAAGTCAGATCGACCGTTCCCGAGGGATTTGAGGAGCGGGAGCGTGCTCGGTTAGCTTACATCGTGGCTGCATTCTTGCACGTCGCCGAAGACGAAGACGACCTAACGTGGCGGGCTGCGGAACGGTTCCGACAAACAATCATGGCATACGGAGGTCCGGCATCGCTTAGGCAGGTCTGAACTCGGCGAAGTTAGGCCTGGTCGCCCCGCCTCCGGGGGATTTGGCGGCGGGGCGACCAGGCCGTGAGGGCGCCGGATGTGCGGCGACGCCAACACGCGTGAATCGAACCCACCGCGAAACTGCCGGTTCCACGGCACAACTTATAATCAGGGAGTTTCCTGGCTCTGGGCAGCGGAGGCGACGTGCGGAGTGTTTCCGCGAAGAAGTTATTCGAACGGGTCAAGTCAGACCCGGTGTAGCCGCCCCCTCCAAGGGCCGCCTCTGAGTTTTCGCGACCGCCAAGCATTGCGCCCTCCGGCATGGTGCAGGGAGGCCCCAATGCGTCCGCTTCTGATCGCTAGTTTTTTCCTTGGGGCGCCGGCCACGATGGCCAACGCCGCACCCAAACTTCCGCGCGTCCGAGTCGCTGGACAAGCTGCCCGCGGAATACACGCGCCACAATCGCGATCATCGGATAGCTGAGATGGAGTATTACCAGCAACGGCAACGCTACTACCGGCGCGACCGTTACGACGACGGGTACGGGTACGGTCATCGCCAAGGCGGACCACCGCCTTGGGCGCCCGCCCACGGGTACCGGACGACACCATTCCGCACGCTGGTGATCTCGATGGCTGGCTAAGCTGGCCGCCCTGCCCCGCCGCTTGGTGGGGCAGACTCTTTTCAATGGTCCAGCTCGCAGCACGGAGCCCCCCGGCACGGTCAGCCCTTGCCCTGCATAGCCCCACCACCGGCCGAGGGTGGGATCTACGCATCACTCGCTGGTAACCTTTGGGCGAGCCGGACCGGCGGGCGATTGCCAGCCCGGCTCTCACCGGGGGTTGGACAAATCCAGGCGCGCCTCGGCTGTCTAATGAGAGCGCCAAAATCCGAAGAGATTCAACGCCGTCTTTCGGGGCACCTATCAACCGAAAGGATGATCCAATACCGCTCCGTGGGTCGGCAGATTGGTGCAGCGCCAGGTCCGTCGGGAGGGCGTGCCCCCGCACCTAAGATTGGTGGGGGCGATCTCGCGCAGAGATGCGGCGCGCCGGGCGCTGAACCAGGTCTCCGGCGAAATCCACGCCTCGGCCAAGACGGCTCTTATCGACGAGAGCTGGCTCTTGCGCGCCGCGGTCAACGACCGGCTGGGTTCGGCCTTCGGCAGCGTCGGCGCGGCGCCGCTGGCGAGCTTGAGCTACGGCTTCACGGCGGACCTCGCGCCGAGCGTGAAGGGACCGATGYCACGACCGCAGACCGACCGCTTCGCAGTCTGGGGCCAAGGCTACGGCTATTAGGGCCGCACCGATAGCGACGGCAACGCCAGCAAGCTGACGCGGTCGAGCGGCGGGCTGCTGCTCGGCGCAGACGTGGCGGTGTTCGACACTCTGCGCTTCGGCGTGATCGCGGGCTACAGCCGCAGCGAGTTCGACGTGAACGCCAGGCTCTCCTCGGGCGAGAGCGACAACTACCATCTTGGCCTCTATGGCGGTGGGCAATGGGGCGCGCTCAACCTGCGCACCGGCGCGAGCTACACCTGGCACGACATCGAGACCCGCCGGGCGGTCACGGCCGCGTTCATCGGCAGTAACCCGCGCGCTGACTACGACGCCAGCACGTCTCAGGTCATCGGCGAAATCGGCTACCGCATCGCGCTCGGCCGGGTGGCGCTCGAACCCAACCTGCGCACGGACGGGTTCAGCGAGACCGGCGGCGCGACGGCGCTAACCGGCCGCGGCGACGACACCAGCCTCGGCTATTCCACGCTGGGCTTGCGCGCCGCGACCAGCCTCGACCTGCAAGGCATGAGCCTGACCTTGCGCGGCGGGCTCGCCTGGCGCCACGCCTTCGGCGACGTCGACCCGAAAACAACGCTCGCCTTCGCCGGCTCCAGCACCTTCACGGTGGCCGGCCTGCCGATCGCCAAGGACGCGGCCCTCGTCGAGGCCGGGCTCGACCTCGCGATCAGCCAGAGCGCCACGCTGGGCCTGTCCTATACCAGGCAACTGGCCCAGGACGCTCAGGACCATGCTTTCAAGGGCGTGCTCGCCGTGAGGTTCTGAAGGATAAGCCAACAAGCGGACCCTCCCGAGGTCAGCTCGGGGTCGATTGTGTTGAAGAAGTCGGCGCTGGGGTCGGCTGCCGATTGATGCTGAACGGGTCGCTGAGAGGGCGTTCGCCCTCATGCCGCCAGGGGCAGTGCTCCGGCCGGCATCAGCTTCGCCATTTTCCTGAGGTTCTGGGCGGTGGCTGCGAGGAGGAACTCGTCGCGGGCGCCGCATGGTCCTCGCAAGCGCAGGCGATCGAGTTTGAGGATGCGCTTCAGGTGCGCAAACAGCATCTCGACCTTCTTCCGCTCTCGTCGCGAGGTTACGTATGCATCGGTGGCGGCGATATCGCGCGCCATGTCGCGGGCGCCTTCGTGGATGGAGCGGAGGATCTTGCGAGCAGGATCTTTCGGACAGCACTTTGGCTTCAGGGAACAGGCGTCGCAGTCGCTCTTGATCGCCCGGTAGCGCATGAGGCCTTCAGGATCGATACCGTCGCGCGGCACCGCGAAGGGCCGTCGGAACTGCCGAAGTTCCTTGCCGCCCGGACAGATGTAGAGATCGCGATCGTGATCATAGGCGAAGTCGGAACGGCTGAAGGTGCCGTCGCGGCGCCGGGATTTGTCGAACACCGGAATATGCGGCTCGATACCTCGCTCGTGCACCAGCCAGGCCAGGTTCTCGGCCGAGCCATAGGCGGCGTCCGCTACCAGCTTCTCAGGCCATGTGCCGAACCTGTCCTGCGTGCGCCCGATCATAGTTCGCGCGGCGCCGACCTCGGCCTGCCGCACGGCCGTGGTCGCCTCGACGTCCATGATGACGGCATGCTTCAGATCGATCAGGTAGTTCGTCGCATAGGCGAAGAAGGCCTGCCCGCCATGGGCGGCCGTCCAGCGCGCGGCAGGATCGGCCGGCGAGATGAACTTGGGCACGACCGGTGTCGCCGCGCCGAAGGCGGCATCGTCCAGCACGGCCAGATACTCGCGCACCGCATGGTTGGCGGCCTCGGGCGCCAACCCGTCCTTGCCGGGTACGCCGTTCTGGCGATTGGCGTCGGCCTTGATCAGGCTGGCATCGACGGCAAACCCCTCGCCGCCAACCAGCCCCTCCGCCATGCAGCGCCTGACCGTGATCTCGAAGACCTCGCGCAGCAAATCGCTGTCGCGGAAGCGACCGTGCCGGTTCTTCGAGAAGGTGGAATGGTCGGGTACATCCCCCTCCAGGCCGAGCCGGCAAAACCAGCGATAGGCCAGGTTCAGATGGACCTCGTCGCAGAGCCTGCGCTCGGAGCGGATGCCGAAGCAGTAGCCGACGATCAGCATTCGGATCATCAGCTCGGGATCGATCGAAGGTCGGCCGGTTTCGCTGTAGAACGGGCGCAAATGCGCACGAATGCCGGACAGATCGACAAAGCGATCGATGGCGCGCAGCAGATGGTCCGCAGGGACGTGCCGTTCCAGGCTGAACTCGTAGAACAGTGCCTCCTGCGCAACCGTCCGCTCGCCCATCATCGCGCTGCCCTCCGCAGCGACGAATGAATCAGAACCTCAAGCTCCCAGCAACACCGACTTCTTCAACACAATCGGTCAATTCTGCCCTTTCGACCTCCGTCCGAAAGCTCACTTCGATCGGGCGCCTCAACTCGGCTGATTCGCTCGCATCCTCGCAACAAATCATTCCCGCGAATTCGCCCTCAAATCCACGCTGGAAAAACAGGCCGCCTAAGGCCAGAAATGAAACATAGGACCCTCCCTCAGGCCGGAGGAGAAATGGGTCTCAGGTCATGCCCAATTCTCACGCTGGGCCTAAGGCGCCAATCATTACGATTAAGACCTCTGCTGACTATCGGAGAACTTGGCAGCGTATCAGAGAGCTCGAAGGGGCCAGGCCTGGCTCAGTCCACTTCACAGTTCCCGTCGCCATGGATGTCTCCTCCTGACGGTGGATGATGCGAACGCGATTACCTATCGCCGCATGCCTTCTGAGGCTTCCGACCGCCCGCTACTCAATCGCAATGACCGATGTGCTGCCCCGCCGAAAGAGCGACGGGGCGTCAGGCCGTGCAAGAGCGTTCGCGGCGTCCTTGCACGCGTCCGAAACCCTGCGGCGGTTTCTTTGTTCCCACGACCGAGAGATAGCGGCACGAAGACGTCCGCCGTCGGCTTGCGACCATCGGTGCACCGTCGGGTTCACCGGAAATCTCGCGTCTTCACCTTGATCGTATCCAGATGCAGGTCGGGAATGTAGATGTCGCGGGTTCGAAGCCCCTTCGGAGGAAGCCCACGCGGATCCGGCGTCGGCGAAACATGGTGGAACTCGTCCCCCCGGCCATGAGGCAGGGGGAAGGCGTCGTCGCGCTCCCCGACGCTGGCGAGTTCTGCCGACAGATCGGTTAGACGCTGCGCGACCAGATGAACGACCTCGCCCTCGCGCTGGACGCGGCCACGCACCGCAATCATACCGGAGGAGAGGATGGTGCGGCGATTCTGCTCGAAGACCTTTTGCCAGACCACAAGGTTGGCAATGCCGCTCTCGTCCTCGAGGGTGATGAACATGACGCCCTTGGCGCTGCCCGGCCGCTGGCGGACGAGCACGATCCCAGCAGCCTCGAGCCAGCGGCCATCACGAGCTTCCATCGCCTCGGCGCAGGTAACGATCCGTCGCCTTCGCAGATCCCGTCGGAGGAAGGAAACCGGGTGGCTGCGCAGCGACAGGCTGACATGGCGGTAGTCTTCGACCACCTCGCTACCGGCCGTCATCGGCTGGAGGGAAACAGCCGGCTCATCCACTTCGGGGATGATCTCGCTCTGCCGAGCAGACGCCGCCGCGAAAAGCGGTAGCGGCTCATCGCGCAGTGCTTTGATCGCCCACAGCGCTTCTCGACGAGCTAGGTCAAAGCACGGTCGGAAGCCATCGGCCTCGGCTATGTGCGTGAGCGCAACCACAGGAACACCGGCACGCCGCCAGAGGTCATCGACCGAAGCAAAGGGCTGATCAGCCCGGGCCGTGACGATGGCTGCGCCATGTGCGTTGGCGAGGCCCTTCACCATGCACAGACCCAACCGGACCGCGAATCGGCCGTCGTCGCGGGTCGGCTCCAGCGTCGAGTCCCACCTTGAGGCGTTGGCGCAGACGGGACGAACCTCGATCCCATGTGCTTGCGCGTCCCGGACGATCTGGGCCGGAGCATAGAAGCCCATGGGCTGGCTGTTGAGGAGTGCGGCGCAGAAGACGTCGGGATGCCAGCATTTGAGCCACGCCGAAGCGTAGGCGATCAGGGCGAATGATGCTGCGTGGCTTTCCGGGAAGCCATAGCTGCCAAATCCTTCGAGCTGCTTGAAGGTCTGCTCGGCGAACTCCTCCTCGTAGCCGTTGGCGACCATGCCCGCGATCAGCTTGTCCTTGAAGGACGATACGCCTCCGGTGAACTTGAAGGTCGCCATCGACTTCCGGAGCATGTCGGCCTCGCCCGGGGTAAAGCCGGCGCATTCGATCGCCACGCGCATGGCCTGTTCCTGGAACAGGGGCACACCGAGGGTCTTGCCCAGCACCTTCTCCAGTTCGGGCTTGGGATAGTGGACCGGCTCCAGTCCTTCACGCCGTCGAAGGTACGGGTGGACCATGTCTCCCTGGATCGGGCCAGGGCGAACGATCGCGACCTGGACCACGAGGTCGTAGAAGGTCCGCGGCTTCAACCTCGGCAGCATCGACATTTGCGCGCGGCTCTCGATCTGAAAGGTGCCGAGCGTGTCTGCCTTGCGGATCATGGCGTAGCTGCGCGGATCCTCGGCGGGGATCGTTGCGAGGTCGAGATTGATGCCCTTGTGTTCGGCCAGAAGATTCAGCCCCTTCTTCATGCAGGTCAGCATGCCAAGTGCCAGCACGTCGACCTTCATGAACTTCAGGGCATCGATATCATCCTTGTCCCACTCGATAACCTGGCGATCAGCCATGGCGGCAGGCTCGATCGGCACGAGATCGTCGAGCCGGTCATGGGTGAGGACAAATCCACCGGGATGCTGGCTGAGGTGCCGGGGCGCGCCCATGAGTTGACGCGCGAGATCGAGTGTCAGCCGAAGCCGACGGTCCTTGAGATTGAGGTTCAGCTCTTCGACATGGCGCGGCTCTACGCCACCTTCCGACCAGGCGCAGACCTGCGAGGACAGCGTGCCGATCAAGTCGTCCGGCAGGCCAAGGGCTTTTCCGACGTCCCGCAGCGCGCCCTTGGTGCGATAGCGGATGACGGTCGAGCACAACGCCGCGTGATCGCGACCATAGGTGTCGAAAATCCACTGCATGACGATCTCGCGCCGCTCATGCTCGAAATCGACGTCGATGTCCGGCGGCTCTCGGCGTTCCTCGGAAACGAAACGCTCGAACAGCAAATCATTGCGGCCCGGGTCGATCGACGTAATGCCGAGCACGTAGCAGACAGCCGAGTTCGCCGCCGAGCCGCGGCCTTGGCACAGAATGTCCTTAGATCGGGCGAAGCGAACGATCGAGTTCACCGTCAGGAAATATGGCGCGTAGCCCAGCTTCTCGATCAACCGAAGCTCGTGCTGAAGCGCCGCATCGACGCTCTCGGGAATGCCTTCGGGATAGCGTTCGGCGGCGCCTTCCCAGGTCAGTTTGTCCAGGGTCTGCTGGGGTGTGAGCGCCGGATCGTCTCGCTCCTCCGGATACTGATAGGCCAGCTCACCAAGCGAAAAGCGGCATCGATCAGCAATCTGTAGCGTCCGCGCCAACGCCTCGGGGTAGCGGCTGAACAGCCGATGCATCTCTTCCGGCCGCTTGATGTAGCGATCGGCATGCCGTTCACGCCGGCCGCCGAGGGCGTCGATCGTGACGTTGTGACGGATGCAGGTCACCACGTCCTGGAGAATGCGCCGCGCGGGCTCATGGAACAGCACGTCGTTGGTGACGACGGTCGGCACGCCCATCCGGGCCGCGAGGTTCGACAACTCGTGAAGCCGAAGCTGGTCGTTCGGACGTCGGCGCAGCGTCAGCGCGAGATAGGCACGGTTGCCGAACGCATCCCGAAGGCGCCGAAGGCGGAAGCCACATTCCTCGTCGGCCTGATCGGGCACGAGGACAGCGATCAGACCCTCGCCATAGGCGACAAGATCAGGCCACTCGAGATGGCACTTTGCCTTGCCGCCACGTTGCTTGCCGAGCGAGAGCAGCCGACAGAGACGCGAATACGCCGGTCGGTCAGTCGGGTAGACGAGCATCGACATGCCATCGACGAGGTCAAGGCGGCAGCCGACGATGAGGCGGACACCGGTTGCCTTGGCCGCCTCATGGGCGCGGACGATCCCCGCCAGCGAATTGTGATCGACAACCGCCACTGCATCTATGCCAGCCGCGGCGGCCTGTGCGAACAGTTGCTCACACGAGGAGGCCCCGCGCAGGAAACTGAAATGCGAGGTGACCTGAAGCTCGGCGTAGCGCGGGCGGCTCATCCGAATACCCCGTGCAGAAACCAGCGATGGGAGCCGGTCGCAGCGTGCTCACCGTCACCTGCCCGATAGAGCCAGTAGCGCTCGCCTGCATCATCCTCGACCCGGAAATAGTCGCGGACCGCCACAAGCTCGGCATCGCGCTTCCACCATTCGCCGAACACGCGCTCGGGGCCATCGGCGCGCTTCACTCGCCGACGGATCCCCCGCCAGGTGAACGAAACCGGGGGCTGGTCAGGCAGCAGCGCCATGGTCTCGACCGGTTCGGGTTGAGGCAACAGCCGGGATGGCCGCGGCCAATGACCCGGCCAACTCGCCCCCGTCTCGGCCGCCATGGCCGGGATTCGGCAGACGCAACGTTCAGGCACGTCGCTTGCGACCGGAGCCAGACGATAGACGGCGCGCTCCCCGACCCGGTTCGCCAGGGTGTCGACCAGGGCAGACACGTCCGGGAAGCTCGCTTCGACAAGCGAGTTGTGGGTCTGCTTGCGTTCCAGCGGTTCGGCGATGGTCGCGGCCAGCGTCAGCACCTCAATTCCGAAACCCGGCTCGATCGTATCGATCTTCTCGCAGAGGAGCCGCGTCAGTCGCTTGACGTCCCGAACCGGCGTGGCCAATCCGACCCGAACCGCCTCTGCACGATTGTCGACGCGATGGCAGATGAGGTCGAGACGACGTGCGCCGAACCCACGTTCCTCCAGGCGCTCGCAGAGTTGCCCAACGAGCTTGGCGATATAGCGCGCGATCGTCTCCGCGGCGCCGATGGGCTCGGCGAAGGCTTGGCGAACCTCGATCAGGTCGGGCGGCCGAATGGCCTTGATCGGCTCCGCGAGGTCTCCAAGCGCCTGGTCGATGCGGCGGCCAATCTCTGGTCCAAAGCGCAGAGCCAGAGGAGCCCGCGGCTGAGCCAGCAAGTCACCGATCCGCTCGAAGCCCAAGGTGCGCAGCCCGGCACTAACCGAGGACGGAAGCCGCAGAGCCTCCAGCGGCAACGGGGCGATGATGGATGGTCCATGCCCTGGAGCGGCGACGATCGTCGAACGTGTCCGGTAACGAGCCAGTGCGTGAGCGGCGCCCCATGTATCAGCGATCGCCGCCCGAGCGACGATCCCCGACATGGCAAGGCGACCGATCACCCCGTCGAGCATAGCGTTCTCGCCGCCGTGCAAATGGTCTGCCCCGGTCGAGTCGATGACGATGCCGTCCGGCGGATCGGGTGCGACGACCGGTGCAATACGCTCCAGAATCCAGACAGCCAGCCGATCGAGTCCTTCGGCGTCAGCGGCCGGATCGGCATCCTCGACGATCAGACCCGGAACGAGTACCTGCGCCTTTGTCACAGGCATGCCAACGCCGAGACCGGCAGCCTGAGCCGCGGCATCTGATGCCAGCACCACTCGCCTGTTTCCGTCGCGGCCTATGAGGCAGAGCGGGGCCTCAGGCGGAGGCGCTGCGTCGCCAGCCTTCCGTCGCGCCCGGTCGGTGGACCAGGTCGGCAGGAAGAGCGAGACAACCCGTGTCATCGCACGCCTCCAACTCGAAATCTGCACTGTCGCCGGCACGGGCCCGGATGAGCTCGACCAGCCAGCGAGGCCGTCCCACGCCGGGAACCGGCAGCGGCGAGGATGGCATCACCGAGATCCGCCAACGCGTCATGGCCGCTGTCGGTTGACCAAAATCGGCGGCTTCCGCCTGACGCCGCCAACGGCGAAGGGCAATTCCGACCGACCCGGTCCCCTCCGCGGCCAGTTGCAGCCGACGAGAGGCGGTCATGGATAGGCGGGCGACTTCCCCCACGACGGATCCAAGTCCACCGTGCCGCAGTCCTTCTTCCATGCAGGAAAGGACTGCCTTGTCGTCACCGGCTTCGACATAGATCACCCGATCAGGGACAAGTCCGGCCTGCGCGAAGGCGGGAGCAAAGAGGTCCGGCCGTGTGATGCACCACAGGACCCTCCCCCGGGTGCGGGCAGCAACTCCCGCGCTGAACAGTGCGGCCGCGGCACCGTCGATCGCGCCGTTGCCGCCGCCAGCCACTTCATGCAGCGCCCCGAGCGCCAGCCCGCCGCCTGGGAGGCGCGCGTCCACCGCGGCGATTCCGAACGGAAGCACCGCTTTCGCGCGCCGGTTCGTGCCTTCGATCCTTGCGATCTGCGCGCGCAGAGAGTGTATGGCGAGCTCGGGCCGCACAATTGTTGGTGTCCTCTGAAAATGGGCGCCATGTTCCTCTTTTGTTCCTCCTTCAATGCTCGGGAGTCAAGATGAGGTCATCAATGCGATAGCCGCCTCGCTGACGGATCAGAGTGGTCCGACCACATCGGGGTTCATGGCGACGAAGAGTTCAGCCTGACGCTGAAACAACGTCCATGCCGGATCATTCTCCGACCGTCCGACTTGGCAGTGCATGACCTTGAAGATCGCAACCCCTCCGGCTGGCTGGTCGGGGTCTATCCGCGCGGCGCGACACATCGCCCTGGCAATTCTCTGGATACGCGGATCACCCGAATAATCCGCGGCGGTCACCGGTGTGTCCACCGGGTCGGCTTCAAATGTCAGAGACATAGCGGACCTCCACGACTCGCCCCAACCTCAGCCAGTGGCTCAAACGATTGGATGGACCTGCCCCAAGGTTCGTTCCGGTAAAATGCGCGCGTCGTCCGCAAGCAAAATGATCTCGCGCACTCTCGGCATTAGAGGATCATCGAGTGGGTGCCCCGTCGGCTCAAGCCGGCGGGGCTTCTTCACTGCAATAGCTACTGCCAAGTCTGACGGCCGTACCAGTTATCGACGTCCGACCGAACCTGATCCTTCGCGAGACCGTATCGCTCCTGGATTTTTCCCTCGAGCTGATCACGCTTTCCCGCGATCACGTCGAGGTCATCGTCAGTGAGTTTGCCCCACTGCTCTTTCACCTTGCCCTTGAGCTGCTTCCAGTTTCCTTCGACGCGATTCCAATCCATGGGACCTCTCCGTTGGCGTGAATGGGATAGCGAAAGAACGCACGGGCCGTGTTTTTGTTCAGAGACACTGCGGGTCTCCGCGCGTCTGTCTGCCGGTGACCACCCTTGCCGCTGCGATCGCTTCCCGCGCCCGTAAACCCAAAAACCGCGGACCGTTCGCGCAACCTGTTCGAGCTTGGATTGTTAACGGTAGGCGACCGTTGGAGGGGAGAAGCCTTCGTGGATCTCATCATCAAGCAATCGAGCTCGACAAGGTGGGACCTGAGCGACTTGCTCGGCCGTAACGCGGGGCATGTCGAGCTGGCCTTGTCCGGCTGCTTCCGCATAATTCCGTCGGGCCGAGCTGTGGGTACTATGGCAACACTCTCGCCGGGGCCATATTCCTCGTTAGACGCAGCGCTCGCCGCGATCGAGACGCATACGCGAGGCGTGTGCAGACGGGAGCCAGAGGGGCGCTGGCAACAGACGCCTATTGGCCCGGGCAAGGAGGACACCTGAGGGCGTGTGTGCCCGAGGCTCTACCGCGCTCACAGTTCGCGCGCGTAATCCACCTCCCGATGATCTGCGTGCGGGATGGAACTCGTCCTCCAGCCCCGTGAGGCGGCGATCCTACGAGATGGAAGGAACCCCCTCGCCAACGCGACGTTCACCAATCACTGGCCGCAGAATCTGAGAGCCGAGCGGCTAGATAAAAGTTCTTTCAGGGAGAAGATCATGTGCGGTCCGCTCGCCACAGTGAAGGCAGCGCTCAAAGCCTACGTGGATAAGGATCGTAGCGCGATCGAGCGCCTGATCGCAGAGGACTACAGCTTCACGAGCCCCATCGATAACGGTCTCGACCGCCAATCCCATTTCGCGCAGTGCTGGCCAAACAGCGAAGTGTTGGTCGAGATGACCCTCGTCGCCGGTAGCGAAGATGGCGAGACCGCCTGGATCGTCTACGAAGCTGCAACGGAGCGGAAGCGCTTTCGCAACGTCGAGCTGCATGCCGTTCGCGCTGGCCGGATCGTCAGGACGGAGGTCTACTTCGGCTGGAATCTGCCCCACCCCGCCCGGCCGGGAGGCTTCGTCGAGAATGACGGAGCGGGCCGCGCCGGAGCCTGAGTTTCCTGCCCGATCCGATTAGCGCGCGCCCCGAGAAGCACACTTGCGAAGGAGCCAACATGTTTCGCAGCGTCAATCCTGCAACCGGCGACGAGATCGCCACCTATCCCGAACTGACCGCACCGGAGTTGGAGAGCAAGGTCGTCAAGGCGGAGGCGGCCTTCCGGCACTGGCGTGCGAGGCCCATCGCGGAGCGCGCCGCATTGCTGGAGAAGATCGCCGAGCAATACGAGGCAAACAGCGAGAAACTTGCGGTGATGGCGGTCCAGGAGATGGGCAAGACCCATGCGTCGGCCATCGCTGAGGTTCAGAAGAGCGCCGCGGCCTTCCGTCACTACGCGCAGAACGGCCCCGCGATGCTGGAGCCGACCGAGATCGCTATGGCGAGCGGCGGCCGCGCAGAGGTGCGCTACCTGCCGCAGGGGCCTGTTTTGGCGATCATGCCTTGGAACTTCCCCTACTGGCAGGCCGTCCGCTTCCTTGCGCCAACGATCCTGGCGGGCAACGTCGGCTTGCTAAAGCATGCCAGCATCGTCCAGGGCGTCGCCGGCCTGATGGAGGAGATGGTGATCGCCGCCGGCGCACCCGACGGCGTGTTCCAGAATCTTGCCATCAAGTCCTCCGCCGTCGCCGGCCTCATTGCGGACACGCGCATCGTCGCGGTTACGCTGACGGGCAGCGAGGCAGCCGGACGCGCAGTGGCCGAGCAGGCGGGCGCGGCGTTGAAGAAGGTCGTGCTGGAACCCGGGGGATCCGACCCCTTCATAGTCATGCCCTCGGCCGATCTCGACACGGCAGTGAGGCAGGCCGTGACGGCTCGCATCCAGAACAGTGGCCAGTCGTGCATTTGCGGCAAGCGGATGATCGTCCATGCCGACATCTACGACGCATTCCGGGAGAAATTCTCAACGGCGATGCAGGCCGTGAAGGCCGGCGATCCGATGGATGCGGCTTCGAACATGGGCCCGCTTTCGAGTTTCGAACAGCGCGAAACGGTCCTCGACCAGCTCGCCGCTGCGAAGGCGGTCGGCGCTAAACTACTGTTCGGCGGCGAGGCGCTACCCGGCAAGGGCGCCTACATGTCAGCGGGGATATTGGTCGACGTGCCTCTCGAGGGCGATCTCATGAAAGAAGAGATCTTCGGCCCCATTGCCATGCTGTTCAAGGCTGAGGATATCGGCGACGCGATCCGGATCGCGAATGCCATTCCCTATGGACTGGGCTCGTCCGTCTGGACGAATGATTCCCAGGAACAGGAGCGGTTCGTGCGCGAGATCGAGGCTGGCATGACTGCGATCAACCAGATGCTCGCCTCCTCGCCCGAGGTGCCATTCGGCGGGATGAAGACGTCTGGTCACGGCCGAGAGCTTGGCACTCACGGTCTGCACGAGTTCATGAACCTCAAGTCAGTCATGCGGCCGAATTGAGCCCACTTCGCTCTTTTCATCGATGAGCATTCCGGCACGGGACCGATAGGTAAGGCCCACGCGCCCGCTCACGCTGTCCTTTCAAGACCGCGGCGTCCGCGACCACCGGCGCACTCTTCCGTCCACTGCCGGGCCATTCAAACTCTTCGCGTCAGGTTCCGAGCCTGTCGCGCTGGATGACAAGCTCGATGACAACACCCAGCGGGTCCCAATCCCTGCTGACCCGACCAAGCTGACTGGCCGTCGCCTTGATCAACCGGCTGCCGAAGCCGTCGCTTCGTGTGATCGTCGGCGATGGTCCCCCGCGCTCACGCCAGACGAGTACGAATTCGGACGATCGATCCGAGCATGTGATCTCAACCTTGCCATCCGCGGTGGAAAGACTGCCGTACTTTGCAGCGTTGGTTGCAAACTCGTGGAGCAGCAGCGAGAGCGATGTGACCAGAGCAGAGGGCACTGGAATATCGGCACCGCTAACCTCGCTGCGTGGCCGTTCACCGACGTCATACGGCGCGAGTATTGCCGCGATCAGGGCGTGCAGCGTGGTGGCCGCCGGTTCGCCACCAGCGGCCATGGCTGACATCGTAAGCGCGTGGGCGCGTGACAAGGTCGCGAGTCGCTCAGATACCGTTGCGGCGAGCTCAGCCGGGCTGGAAGCCGAACGCGCGCTGAGATTAACGATACCGCTCGTGAGCGCGAAGACATTTTTGACCCGGTGGTTCATCTCGCGCAGGAGCATTTGCTGCTGCTCCTGCGCGCGCTGTTGATCGGAAATGTCGCGGGCGATCTTGGACGCACCCACGATCTCGCCCCGGGCGTCTTTGATCGGCGAGATGGTGAGCGAGATCGCGACAGGCGTTCCGTCCTTACGTCGGCGGATCGTCTCAAAATGCTCGATTCGCTCTCCAGCACGAATGCGCGCCAGAATTTCTGGCTCCTCGTCCCGGCGGTCCTCGGGAATGAGCAATAACACCGACTGGCCTAGGACCTTCTCGGGGCGATACCCGAAAAGCCGCTCGGCGCCCGGATTCCAGTCGGTAATAAGGCCGTCGAGATCCTTGGCGATGATCGCGTCTTCAGACGATTCGACGAGCGCCGTCAGACGCCGGGTCGAGGCATCGTTGCTATGGCGTTCGATAGCAAAGCCAAGCTGGCGCGCAATGATCAGCGCGAGATCGCGCTCGTGATCGGTGAAGACCCGCGGCGTATCGTAATAGACCATGAACTTGCCGACCAGCTTATCGGCCCCGGCGAGCGGAATGAAGGCCAGGGCATGAATGCCTTCGCCGGTGACGGTCTCAATCAACTTCTGAGGCTCTCCGCTGAGAGCGACGTCCGAAACGAAGATCGGGTCGGCCTCGCGGTCCTGACGCTGCCAGGGCGAGTGGCCGTCGATGGCCGCACGATATCCGTCTGAAAGTCCGCGCCAGGCGACGAAACGCATCGTTCCGCCCTCGTCGAAGCGCAGGATGGAGGCACGGGGGCTCGCGAGCGCTGCGCAAATGGCGTCGAGGGCCGCTTCATAGATATCGACGAGCGTGCGAGCGCGAAACAAGCGATCGGTGAAGTGGAAGAGTGTGGTCTGTTCACGGACCTGGCGCGCCAGGTCGTTCGCGGCGTCCGTGGTTTTGCCCCAAACCGCGGCGCTGGGATGACGGTCAGGGCTTCTTCGCACCATCGGCGGCCTCGCGGCGTAGCCAGTTCAGATCATCTCACAACGAGAGATCCCGTCTGGCGAGTCAATCATTCGAACATCAAATTCGGCTGGTCTCAATGTCAATTGTTCAGAGGCCGTCGCATATTTTGACCCGAGTTCTGCGCGGCGCCTATGGGAGTGAAAACGGGCCAGCGCTCCTAATTCCGGCCTGTTCCGGCATCGTCCTCGACTGTCGCGGCGTTCGGCAACTTTTTTGAGTGCCCGAAGTTCCCTCGCTTTGGGAGTGACCGAATTGCGCGCTCAACGTCTGCTTGCCCAATTGTCATTGGCGGCCCTGATCGGGGTTGGGGGATCGATCATCGCCAGGCAGTTCGAGGGCCGCGCCAAGGGGGGCGCCAAGGGGCCCGCAAAGGGTGGCGGACACACGGGATTTCGCGACGGGGGAGATGCGAAGACACCGACCGAGATTCCCCCTGGGGGCTGGGCAGCGATCCTCCGACGGACCTATGACGAGGTCGGGAAGGACCGGGTGCTGGCCGTGGCCGCCGGTGTCACCTTCTATGGGCTGCTTGCGCTGTTTCCGGCCATCACCGCCTTCGTTTCGCTGTATGGGATCATTGCCGATCCGGCCACTGTCGCGGGTCAATTGGCAATGGCGGAAGGCCTATTGCCATCCGGCGCCCTCGAGGTCGTTCGCGATCAGATCACCCGGATCGCCACAGGCGATGAAACGAAGCTCGGAATAGCGTTCCTGATCAGCCTCGGTCTGTCGGCATGGAGCGCGAATGCTGGTGTGAAGGCGCTCTTCGATGCGTTGAACGTCGCCTACGGCGAGGAGGAGAAGCGCAGCTTCCTCCGCCTAAACCTGACCACGCTCTGCTTCACACTTGCAATCCTCCTCTTCGCCTTGCTGGCACTCGGCGCCATCGCCGCCGTGCCCGTGTTGCTGGAATTCCTGTACCTGGGTCCGGCAGCAGAATGGATTCTCTGGCTCGGGCGCTGGCCGGCCGTGATCCTCGTCCTGATGCTCGGGCTTTCCGCTCTCTATCGGTTTGGACCCAGCCGCGACAACGCACAGTGGAAATGGGTCAGTCCCGGTGCCATTCTGGCCAGCGTGACCTGGCTGGTCGGCTCGCTCGCATTCTCCTGGTACGTCGCGACTTTCGAGGATTACAACAAGACCTATGGCACGCTCGGCGCAGTTGTCGCGCTGCTGATGTGGATGTGGCTGTCAGCGACGATCGTACTGGTCGGAGCTGAACTGAATTCAGAAGCCGAACGCCAGACCTTGCGGGACACGACCAAGGGCCCGCCGGAGCCAATCGGGTTTCGAGGTGCTGACGCAGCGGATAACAAGGGGTGACGGCCACCGCCGACTGGGCGCGAAAGCTCGGAAACGCTCTTGKCCGTCACGTCTCGCGGGTCAGTGTCGTTCCATCTTCAGTGATTTCAAAGATGTGATCGTCAACGAGACGCACGTCCCGTCCATCGGCCAAGCCGTATGATATGAGGCCCCGCTCAGCGCCATCGCTTTTGAATAGGCGGGTTAGGAGTGGAAGCTTTCGCCTGACGATGACGATGAGCAACCGCCCTCACCCATCACGGCATTCTACCCGGTAGAGTTCCTTCATACCGACTCTCCTCGAAAGCCTCCCGCGCGTTTTCTTTAGCGGTCCGCCGGTCCGCTGCGTTCCGGCCCCCCTCGCGGATCATCCGGGTGAAGGTCGGGCCGAGCGTGGCCCGCTGCCGGAGCGCCAGGGCGACGCCCAGCGCTCGTCGATCAGCGGAAAGTTCGCGACGCTGGATGGGCTACCTGATATGGATAAGGCGGGGCTGTGTGATCCACAGTGGTGGTCGTGATGCGCGAAGAGTTTCCAGCTCATCCGCACCCTCATCGCAGGCTTGCGGCTATCCTCGCGGCGGACATCGTTGGTTACAGCCAGATGATGGGTCACGACGAGGAAGGAACGGTTCGCCGGCTGAAGCAGGTTCGCCGCGAGATCGTCGATCCCACACTTGAAGAGCACTACGGGAGGCTCATAAAGAACACCGGCGATGGCTTCCTCGCTATGTTCGACAGTCCGCTCGAAGCCGTGAGATGCGCGATTGTCATTCAGCAGTCCGTGACGGCAAGGAACACCGATCTTCCGCGTGAACACAGGCTTCAATACCGGATAGGGGTGAACCTAGGCGACGTTATCGTTGAGCCGGACGATGTCTTCGGCGATGGCGTCAACATCGCCGCGCGCCTGGAGGCTCTAGCGACCCCCGGCGGCGTCTATATCTCCGGCGGAGTCTACGAACAGATCAAGAATAAGCTGGTCTGCGGATATCAGTCGCTTGGCGACGAGAAGCTGAAGAACATCACCGATCCTGTTCGCATCTATCGTGTGCTTCCCGATCCAGCTTCCTTCACTCGCGCGACGAAAAAAAGACGCCTATTTTTGATACCTGCGGGGATCGCGGCAGCATTTGCGCTGCTTGCCGCAGGCCTCTACTCCGCCGGCTACTTGGTCGGCGGAAAGCCAAGTCTGGTGTCAGTCGAACAGCGCCCGCAATGGGTGCCCGTCCCCCTCGTCACCGTGACAAACCAACCTACCCGTGCCCCACGGGTTGAGACGCCGGCAAGCAACAATGCTGATGCGGCCAGACCTTTGGCCCCATTGGCGGATCCCACGCCTGGCGCCCCAGCTTCAGATCCGCAGGTCGCGATTTTGACTCCGAACCTTCCTGCTGCACGGATGATCCAAACCGCTTCCGGCTTCCGGGACTGCGAAACCTGCCCCGAAATGATCCGCATACCCGGCGGGGCTTTTCGGATGGGTAGCGACGAAGACCCCTCGGAACAACCGATCCGGACCGTGACCATCTCGCCGTTTGCAATCGGTCTGTCGCCCATCTCCGTCGCCGAGTGGAACCGATGCGCGGCCGCAAAGGGCTGCAACTTCTCGCTCGACGGAAGCGACACAACGCCAGCCCGCAATCTGAGCTGGCTCGATGCCAAGCAATATGTGGACTGGCTCGCGCAATTGACCGGTAAGCCATACCGTTTGCCGAGCGAAGCGGAGTGGGAATACGCCGCAAGGGCGGGCACCTCGACCCGCTTTTGGTGGGGTCGAGAGCTCGAACCCGGCAACGCCAATTGCAGGGACTGCGGCGGGCCTCAAGATCCGAAGGTTCCGATGCCGGTCGGCAGTTTCGCGCGCAATGCATTCGGGGGTGCCGATTTCGGAGGCGGCGTCGCGCAGTGGGTGGCCGATTGCTGGCTGCCCAACTACCGGGATGCGCCGTTGGAGGGCTCCCCTCGGACGGTTGAGAATTGCCGCGAGAATGTCTTGAGAGGCGGCTCCTGGCGAAGCAACGCTGTCTCGGTGAGGCCAGCGAGCCGGACCCATTACGATACGGGCGTCCGTTACCCTGCACACGGATTCAGGATAGCTCGCTCGCTCTGACAGGAGGGTTCCATGGGCCGATCCGCCAGCGGCATCTTTCTCGCCTTTGCTGTAGTCAGCCTTTTCCCGCTCGAAACCTTGGCGCAGACAGCGCCGGGCCCAACGCCCTCCACACCGCAACGGGCGCCATCTCCGGATGCGCGCCTGTACATCATCTATCCTTGGGACGGAGCGCAGATCCGCGGCGAATTCTGGGTGCGGTTCGGCCTACGAAATATGGGCGTGACGCAGGCCGGCAGCTCCGCTCCGAATGCCGGACATCACCACCTTCTGGTCGATGTCACCGATGAGATTGTTCCGGACGAGCCGCTTCCGTCAGACAACAAGCATCTTCACTTCGGTGCAGGGCAGACTGAGGCGAGGCTTGAGTTGCCGCCTGGCAAACATACCCTGCAATTGGTGCTCGGCGACCCCGACCACCGGCCATTCAAACCGATGCTCATTTCGAAGAAGGTGACCATAACTGTGTTGCCAGCGGCGCCGGCGAGAACGTTGAAGAAGGCCAGTGGAAAGGGTGCTTAAGGTCTAGGGAGCCCACTCCTGTGCTCCGGTGGCCCCATCCGCGGCCCGCACTTCTTTTCATGGTTCTGGTATTGGGCGAACAAACCCGGTCGTGGTGAAACTGTCGAGAGACCAGTTCGTTTTCTCTGCGTGGTGGCTCTCCATCCTTAGGAGCCGCACGGCCTAGGGTCCCGCCGAGGTTTGCCGTCGGCGGGGCCTTTGCTGGCATCGGACACTGCCCTCGATCGTCTATTGAACATCGACAAGCCATTCCGCAGCCGAAAACCGCAGGCAATGCGATGAATTGTTTCCCCACCGAAGAAGCACAGCCGCGGACACATGAGGTCCTCATCCCGATCGAAGGGCAGGACCTTCTATCTCGTCTTCAGGCGATGGATACTTGGCTGAGCGAGTGGGACATTGCCTATCAGGTTGCGGGAATCGACGACTCAGCGATAGCCATCCGCTTTCCGAGTGAGCAGTTCACCCGCGCTTTTGCTGAGACTTTCGGCCTCACCCAGCGCAGTCTTGGCTAAATGGGGCCATAGGCAGGCGGGCTTCGGGGCGCGGCCGGTCTCTCCGCGGCCAGCGCACTCAGTCGCGTCTCGCTGGCGGCCTGGCTATCGAGCGCGGGGTGTGTGGCGCACACCCGCTCGATCTGACCGAAGAGGCATGGGGAACGTCATCGGCCCGCGGTTCATCGGCAATATCAGCCTGGCGATCGCGGCGGCACACCTGAAGCTCCGGCATTCACCATCCCCTCGCGAGGCTCTAATCGCAGCGAGAGGTACGACAACATCCGCGCTCTCGTCGCGCGGCGCGGTGAAGGTTAGCCACATCTCGGTATAGACCTTAACGGAAACTACAAGGGTCAGTCCGCCCATGCACAGGTGTCATCGGATTTCTCCTTCCGGGGCCAACAAAGAATTTCGCGTGGTGGCAACGAACTGCCTTGGGGTTTGTTCCAACGACGGACGGTCTGGTCGGCTTCCTGCTACGCCTTTCAGATGGCGTTCAGATGGCCGATCACCGCATGGACCTTGTCGACCCCGGATGGGGTGGTAAGCGCCGTTGCCGCAGGCCGGATCCTGAACCCAAAGACGGCGCGAAGCCAGATCATCGGCGGCGTGGTGGGGGTATCGGAATGCCCCTCACGAGGAAACCCTGACCGCCATCGCTATGGTCGGTTCATAAACGGCAATCTCGGCGAATATCACGTCACTTCGAAGCGATATCGACGGCATCGAGGTGATCTTTGTCGAGGTGCATGACGATAAAGTCAGCCCGATCGGGTGCCGGAGGAATACGCATCGTTGGCGCCGCTGCCGCCGAAGCCAACGCGATCTTTCACGCGACAGGAAAATGCGCGCGGCTGCCAATAATCGACAAGCTCATGGCCGCGTGAGTGTTCGGGTCATCTCGGCATGTGCTTGGCGCCGCCTCGGCATCCTGATTGTGGCGCCCGGTTGGAGGCCGCAGTTTCCCGCAGGCAACCACTTCAGATGATGCCTATCTCACGGTTCCGTCTTGCGGGGCACCGTCTGCCGAAGTTGAGACGGGGGAACTGGCGTTAGCCACTGGCTATTGAGCGTCAGCGTCGCTGCAAAAATGGGGGTTCCATCGGCGTAGCGGATTCTCATATCCACTCTCAGACCGTCACTGGTCTGGATATGCTCGGCGATAATGTCGCCGAGACTTGAAAGCGCCGAAAGACGCGCGGCGACGTGATCTTCAAGGTCTATTCCTTCGTCGTCTACGACCAGTTCGGTGTTGATCTCGATGTCGAAAAAATACTGGGCCATGCATTTTCATCCGTGGCGCCGTCGCCAAGGTCCCGATCCCCTCGGCGCGTACAATTCGTCGCATTGCGCCCACCGCTGGGAAGTTGATCGATCGAGATAGCGGCGCGGGGTGGCAGGCTGTTGGGCAAACTCCTAGACCACCAGCCGCATGCAAAGTTGCTGGAAGGAGGCCCCATCGCTGCCGGGGCCCCCTGGTCAGTTAAATCGAGGGCCGCACATACGGCGGAGCTTCGGGATCGAATTCTGTCCACCCCTCCCTCTCATAAGCAGCACGGCGGTCGATTGTGTTGATGGGTGTCGCGCCGTCCATGATTGCCACGACCGTAGGCGCCTGTTCGTCGGTTGCCCGAACAGCCACAACGCTGCCACCTCGCCTCACCGTCTCTGCAAAGTAGTGGGCGTCATTTTCATCGACGCCCGAACTCGTCAGGGCGCCCACAAGCCCCCCCGCGACGGCGCCCGTCGCGGCTCCCGCGGCGGTAGCAGCAAGCCAGCCAGCGGCCACCACAGGGCCGATGCCGGGGATCGCAATCAGGCCGAGACCCGCCAGCAGCCCGGCTGCACCGCCGATCAAGCTGCCGATTCCTGCTCCCTCGCCCGCGTGGCTTTCATCGGCATCGGCGTGACGGCCGACAAGGCTGATATCGGAATCGGCAACGCCGGCGTCCTTCAGCTTTCGCACCACGGATTCAGCCTGCTGATAGGTATCGTACGAACGCGTGATGGTCTGGGTCATCTGCGAGATCCTCAGTTGCGCGTAATGTTGCCGCGGTAATCGACGCTTACGTTGACCGGCTGGCCGTCGTGCGTCGCCCTGCCCTTCCCGACACCGTTGTCGTCCTTCTTGAGTTCGGACACTGCGGTGTAGCCGTTGGTCTCGAGCCGGCTCTTCGCCTGGCCTTCCGTGAAGCTGTTGGCACCGGGCAGCGGCGCGTTCGCTTCGTCTGGAGCATTTGGCGAAGGAGTAGGTGCAGTCGTCGGCGTTTGCGCCTGAGCTGCCAGGATCGTCGCCCCGCAAAACACCGCCGCGATGATCGTCCGTTTCATCGATATCTCCCTGAAACAGTTGCCATATATGCACAATCAAACCGGGCGCTTGGGCACTTGTTCCAGGGATGTCGATAGGTGCTGGCGTCCGGTCTCCATCTGGTAGGCTGCGCGCGACGAACGCGCCGCGGAGGCATGACTTTGGCGCGCCAAGCTTGGACTCCGCGGCCCGGTCCGCAACTCAGGCTCGGCCGCGAGCTCAGTGAGGCAAAAACCGAGCGCCTCGTCGACGAGAAGGCTACCGCCGAGCTGGCATGACCGCTTTCCCGCCTCAAGATCGATGAGGAAATCCTGCTGACGATCGCGTCGATCGGCGCGTGATCGCACCTAGTTTGGGAGGCCGATCACGCAGCCCTGCCACTATATGGTCAATAAATGACCAGATCAGCTTCAACCCCTGACCGCATTCGCGTTATGGAATTGGACGCCTATCCACAGCTCATGGAAGGAAATCCGATGCGAAAGATCATAACAACTGTGGTCGGCGTTACATTCATTCTGGCAGGCGGCGCGAATGCGCAGGGTCTATCACAGCCCACACCTCCGTCTGCATCACCGCAACAGGGCTCGGGCCGAACAACTATCAAATCGGTGAGCGTCGTCGATCTCGCTGCGCTTCCGGCTGAGGCCCAGGTGCAGGTCAACCAGGTACTGACAAACCGTTCGGCTGACGAGATCCAGCAATTGCAAGCGGCCATAGAGAATGAGCCGGAGCTGAAATCGGCGCTCGCGGCGAAGGGCTTCACATCACGGGACGTGGTCGTTGCCCAGCTCGGTGAAGACGGCATGCTGACCATCGTTGCAAAACGGGCGAGCTGATCGCCGTGTGGTCGCATCCTGGCTATGCGACGTCGCAGGTCATTCGACCAATGAGCCTATCCGAACGGCGACATATTTGAAGCGCCCGCCCCTGTGGGCCAGGGATTCATCACTGCCACATGCGGGGCCGCAATACGGCACCGGACTCGCGAAATCACCCCAGAAAATCCGAACAATGGTCATGCTGCGCCGTTTGCATGGGCCTGCGTCGTTCGTACCGACCTGGCGCGGCGGTCCAATTGTTCCAGGCGAGCGGCGCACCAATACCGATACCGTCGCGCATTCAGACTAGGAGAAGCCGATGAATGGCGTGAAATTGTCCGCGATTGTGCTTGCGATGTCTGCCGCACTTGCAGGGCCTGCTCTGGCGCAGGGCGTCTCGGTCGATACCCAGACACGCGGCAAGGCACAGGGCAAAATCGGCGGTCCCGCGCCCTCAGCCAGCGGAAATGCCGATGTCGACGCTGAGGTCGTGGCCCCACGCATCAAGGCAGGCGGCAGCGGGCATGGCAGCGCTGGAGCCAAGGCTGGAAAGAAAGCCACTGGTGCTGCTGGCGCATCTGGAACCACGAAAGTCGACGAACTCGACTAGTACGTCTGACATCGAGCCCCAATCGGGTTGGGCAGGCTAGGCTTGCCGACTGAAAGGAGTGAGGCGCGCGCTCGATGGCCCGGCCTCACTCGGCAAACCCTGTACCTCGGCATCGTTGAGCAGGCGCGCGGGCTTGCCGAAATGACGGGATATCGCTGGCCAATCCGCGTTCGAGCCACGTCTCGGGTGCCACCATCGCTGTGACCGGCGGTCATCCGATCATTTGACTGAGAACGGCTCAGTCCTTCCTGAGCTTCCCGAGATTGCCCGGCAGCCCCGAAAAGGGAAGATCGTCCGGCGTGAGCAAGCTGTGGGGCGGGGCCGGCCCGTGACTGTTCTCGTCCTCGTCCGCCTCATTCCAGCGGCGGATCTCAGCGGTGAGCTGACGGAACTCGGCCGCCTGCGGAGATCCTTCGGGCGCATCGCTCAACGCGGCGGCGCGCTGTACGGCAGCCTCATACTCCTCGTGGTTTCTGAACGTCATGTCGGGGAATCCACTTGTGAGTTGTCGCTGGCGGCATTCTCGTCGAGCAGGCCTGATGCTGCGCGCAACAGCGTCTCCGGAGGTGCGATGTCTTCCTGAAGATGCCATTCGACGAACTCACGACTCTCTCGCGACCGTTCCGCCAGGAGAGCAACCCAATCGCGGCGCGGGAACGCTGCATTCATGCGCAGCGCAAGATCCTGGCCGGAAGCAACTGCCTCTGAGGGTCCCATGTGAGCCTCCCGTGTCTCCTGAGATGAAAGGGGCCTCGCGAACGAGCACGGCTTCGTCAACGACTTCAATGAGTTCGCGTCCATCCGTTTTGCTGCGTGAGCCCATGCGGCTGAAGCATCAGGGGAACAGCCTTCATGTCCCCCGCCTCTCGCGTGGGGTGACCTCAATGACCTGCCTGCGGCCATTGCGCAGCAGTCCGAAGGCGGTGGGCCGGCCGATCTTGTCCTCGGCCAGCAGGCGCACGAGATCGTCGGCACCGGAGACACGGGTGCCGTCGACCGCCACAATGATGTCTCCTGCCCGTATGCCGGCCACATCAGCCGCGCCTCCGCCCTCCACGGAGTCGACCATGACGCCCGCCGCCTGATCCACGTCAGCCGCAACCTGGATGCGACGGGCGATCACGGCCGGGTGCGCCGCGATGCCGATCGAGGCCCGGCGGACCCGACCGTGGCGGATGAGGCCGCCCATCACGAAGCTCGCCGTGTTCGACGCCACCGCGAAGCTGATGCCTTGCGCGCCCATGATCATGGCGCTGTTGATGCCGATGACCTCGCCCCGCGATGACACCAGCGCGCCGCCCGAATTGCCCGGATTGAGCGCAGCATCGGTCTGGATCACATCGTCGATCAGCCGGCCGTTCTTGGCGCGCAGCGAGCGGCCGAGCGCCGAGATCACGCCGACCGTCACCGTCGCCTCGAACCCGAGCGGGTTGCCGATGGCGACGGCGATCTGTCCTCGCTTCAGCAGCCCGCTGTCACCGAGACGGCCCGTCGGCAGGCTCACGGGCGGTTCGGCATGGACGAGCGCCAGATCGGTATCCGGGTCATCGCCGATCAGACGCGCATCGAAATGCCGCCCGTCTGGCATCTGCACCCCGACCCGCGCCGAGCCTTGCACGACATGGCTGTTGGTGAGAATGAGCCCGTCCGGCGACAGGATCACGCCCGAGCCGGAGCCGGAGGGGCGCCCGTGCCTGCGGACATTAAGCCTGACGACGGCCGGGCCCACCCGCTCCACCACGTCGGTGACGGCAAGCGAATAAGCATCAAGCAGCGCGCCATCGCTTGCTGGTGAGAGCGGAAGCGTGGACGAATCGAAGTCGTCCTCGTTGAGGACGAAGCGAGGTGTAACGTCGAGCATTGGTGGAACCGCCCTGCGTTGTTTGCCTGGATATGGCGATGCGGTCCCCGCCGCAAAAGGGCTGAGCCCGGCCAGGTCCCGGACACGAGGACCCATGGAGCGATACTGCGTGAATTCTGTGGCGGGCCTCGCTGCCACGGGCAAAGGTCCTATGCTGATCGCAAAGCTGGATGTCGCGGGCTTTCATGACATCAACTCCGGCTATGGCTTCGACGTCGGCGACCAGGTTCTCGTCCAAATCGCCGAGCGCATTGGCACCACCGGCGTCGGCGTCGTGGGACGCATCGACTCGAATGAATTTGCGCTGGTAAAGCCGCTCGCGAGCTCCGATGAAGGCCCTGAAATCATCAAGAGGTTGATCTCTGCGTTGTCGGCGACCTTCGTCGTTTCGGGAGCGACGATCACCATTCGGTTTGCCACCGGCTTCGTGATCGCCGAGGCCGGCTTCGACACCAGGTTGGTGCTCGGTCGGGCCGGAGCCGCCCTCCGGCGCTCGAAATCCTCTCCATCCCGCGAGGCGTGCGAGTTCAGGGCCGAGGACGAAATTCAGAGTCGCAATCGCATTCGCCTGACGAACGAAATGCAACGCTGGCGAACGACGAGTTCGGATTTCAGTATCAGCCCAAGGTTGATCTTTGCACAGGTGCGGTCGTTGGCGCAGACG
Source organism: Allobosea sp. 05T433 (assembly GCF_056396065.1). Taxonomy (NCBI): domain Bacteria; kingdom Pseudomonadati; phylum Pseudomonadota; class Alphaproteobacteria; order Hyphomicrobiales; family Alloboseaceae; genus Allobosea; species Allobosea sp. 05T433. The sequence goes on from NZ_JBFTKS010000037.1 coordinate 27,092, forward strand.
CCTTACTGCGCTGGCGGCGCGCACGAACCCCTGCTCAAACGAAGAACGGATTATGACCAAATGACATTGCGATGAGCCGGGTTCGGTGCTCGAATGCCCCGGTCGCCAGAGGGGATTCCTCGTTGTGCGAGATCTCGGCTGTTCATGAGGGTGCCCATGGAGCAAAGCACCGATCGTCAGGCGACGGTTACGGTCCGCAGCAGGACCACCGACGCTGCGAACGATCTGGCGCGCCAGGTTCGGGAGCAGACCACACTCTTCCGCTTCACCGATCGCCTGTTTCGAGCCCGCACCGTCGTCGAGATCTACGAGTGTGCGCTTGACGCCATTTGTGAAACCCTCATGTGCTCGCGGGCGTCGATCCTTCGCTTCGATGATGGGGGAACAATGCGTTTCGTCGCTTGGCGCGGCCTCTCGGATGGATACCGCGCCGCTGTAGACGGCCACTCGCCCTGGAAGCGCCATGAGCGCGAAACCGACCCGATCTTCCTCTCGGACGTCGCCCTCAGCAAGGAGCCGAGACAACTCATCGAAACCATTATCGGCGAGGGCATCCATGCCTTGGCCTTCATCCCGCTCGCCGGAGCCGACGAACTGGCAGGCAAGTTCATGGTCTATTATGACACTCCGCGGGTCTTCACCGATCACGAGCGCGACCTCGCGCTGCTCGTCGCACGCCAGCTCGGCTTTGCCCTCGAACGTCATGCCGGGGACGCCTCGGCCCGCCGGCTGACTGCGCTCGTCGAATCGTCCGATGACGCGATCATCGCAAAGGATCTGAACGGTCTCATCACCGACTGGAATCCGGGCGCCGAGCGCCTTTTCGGGTATCGGCGAGAGGAGATGTTGGGTCAGCCCGTCATGCTGCTCATTCCGGAAGACCGTCGGGGCGAGGAGCCAACGATTCTGGAGCGCATTCGCGCCGGGGAGCACATCGAGCACCACGAAACCATCCGCCGCCGCAAGGACGGAACGCCTGTAGCGATCTCGCTGACCGTCTCGCCCATCAGGGACGCCAGAGGCGAAATCGTGGGGGCCTCGAAGATTGCCCGGGATATCTCGGAGCGGCAACGGGCGCAGGAACAGCAACAGTTGCTGCTTCACGAGATGAACCACCGCGTCAAGAACGTCTTCGCGCTCACGAGCGGAATCGTCAATCTCACGGCGCGTTCAGCCAATACCCCGGCCGAGCTCGCTTCAACGGTTAGCGAGCGTCTCGCCACCCTGTCGCGCGCGCACGCTTTGACTATGTCGTCCGTAGCTGCGGGAAGCGAACCGGCCGCAACCACGTTGCACCCGCTGATTGCAGCCATACTCGCACCCTATCGTGCGGGTGAACGGTCGCGCTGCGAGGTTCGCGGTGCTGACATTCCAATCCCTTCCACCTTGGTGACATCGCTCTCGCTGCTGCTCCATGAATTCGCGACCAACGCCGCGAAATACGGCAGTCTTTCGACGATGGACGGCATGGTCGAGATTACATGCTCAGAGCGACTGTCCGAGTTCGTGATCGTCTGGCGCGAGCGCGGTGGTCCATCTCCGCGGAGATCGGGAGGCGAAGGCTTCGGGAGCCGCTTGGTCAAAGCGACGGCAAGTCAACTTGGCCGGGTCAGCAGAGTTTGGGACACGTTGGGCGTGGTCATCGAGCTCGTCATCGAGCGTGACAGGCTCGAAGCTTGACAGCACCGCAAGCGATCAACTCGATCCCCATGCGCCGATAACTTGGCAACATCTGCGGCCGTCGGAAGGGTTCATTCATCCCAGCTTAAACCGGCGCACGCCGAGGCGTTCCTAGCGGCCCCGCAGATCAGGTTTTCTTAACCGGCCGCCCAGGGTCGAGTGCGCTCGGCGAGCTGGAGGGTTTTGGCTCGCCCTTTGCTGGCGAAGCGACGCTCGCATCCGCCGCCGGCGTTCCGCGATCGTCTTTCGGTATGCCTGTGCCCGGTCGTGGGCGGCTATCACTTGTCCTCCCGGGCTGACCTGCCGCCTTGTTTGGATCTGCATTCGCCATATCGACCTCCTTTGTGCTCCAGTTTTCGGATCGCTCGTCCAAAAGTTCCATGCTCGCCCGGTAAATGACGCCACCTTCTTCCCTGCGGACGCTAACGGTGAACAATCGGCAGTCGCCGTTTGGCATCACCGCGCGTGTCATATCYGGCAAGGCGTCCAACGCTGATCGCCGCGCCTCTTCGTCGCTGGAAAGTTCAATTCCGTCCTCGTCGATATCGACGAAGTCGCCATCCGTGCTGTCGAAGAAATAACGGGTCATGTTCGTTACCGGCTAAGCGACGGATCCGGCTCTCACAGAACGCGTCTGAAGAGTGCCCGTTCCAAGGTGGCAGACTTGCCATCGGAAACATGCCTTACCGAAGACCGAGAAATGAAAGTATGGCCAACACGACCACGATAAGGCCGACGATGTAGATGACGCCGTTCATGAGACCCTCCGATGCTCCGTCACACACGTGACGAGGGGTGAACAGATGGCGAAGCAAAAGAGTTCCAGCCGGAACCTATAGGGCCGGGAACACTCCTTTCAGTGGCGGGTTCTGCCTCGACAAATTGGAGGACGAACAATGGGCCGCGGTATTCTTCTTTGGATGTTGGGCATTCCCCTGCCGATCATCATCCTGCTCGCGTTCTTTCGATAGCGCGTCTGGCTATTGGTGCCGAAGCTCTCCGTTCCACGGCGCGCAGGAACGTGCCTCGGGACGGGTGAGCTGACCCAGCAGCAGTATTCATATGACGCTATTGCCGAAAGCGACCGTTCTAATAGTCAGCCCAATGGACGCTGATGCACGTCCCCTGGGAGGTAGAAATGACGACAAGCAAGCGGACTCAGCAGCCGATCGGCGCTGGAAAAACCAAAACAACTGACGCCTTGGATGGGTTTTCACCCCGCGTTCAAGGGGGCTCAATCGCGCTAGTTTTGTTTCTGGTCATGGTCGCGGTGCTTATGCTTCTGGGTTATGGGATTTGGTGGCTGTACGTATTCGTTCAGTCACTGAAATGACCATCTTTAATGTAAGAGCGGTGGATACGCGCCGGCCTCTCGCCAAATAGTTGCGCCCTCGGGTTATCCATTGAGTGGGCGGCGAGGCGAATGCCACGGATGAGTTGCTCGTCCACGGCGCCGCCCCGATGCGCCCAGTTCAAAGCCACGATAGTTGGTTCACCTTGAACGCGACTGTGCGTTTTGCTGATGGCGGCTCCGCCAGGCGTGGCTCAGGCCTTGACCATTGGAAATGAAAGTTCGAAACTGTCCTAATGGGAGGCGAACCCATGGGAACCGCCCCGAACGCCCAATTCCCAACTGTCGACGCTCGCGAACACGGGGAAGCTCATGCCAATCCGACAGGATGGCGACGCTGGCTACTGTCCACCAATCACAAGGACATTGGGACGCTCTACCTGATCTTCTCGATCATGGCGGGACTCGTCGGCGGGTTCCTGTCGATTATGATGCGTATCGAGCTTCAGCAGCCCGGCCTGCAGATCTTCGCCAACGGCCAGAGCTACAACGTCTTCGTCACCGGCCACGGCCTGATCATGATCTTCTTCATGGTCATGCCGGCACTGATCGGTGGCTTCGGCAACTGGTTCGTGCCGTTGATGATTGGCGCGCCCGACATGGCCTTTCCACGGCTGAACAATATCTCGTTCTGGCTCGTCGTGGCCGCATTCATCCTGCTGACCATTTCGTTGTTCGTCGAAGGCGCGCCTGGCGCCCATGGCGTCGGCACCGGCTGGACTATCTACCCGCCCTTCTCGACGGCGGGCCACCCCGGTCCCTCGGTCGATTTCGGCATTCTCGCGCTGCACCTCGCGGGCGCATCTTCCATTCTGGGCGCGATCAATTTCATCACCACTATCCTGAACATGCGCGCGCCTGGCATGACCATGCACAAGATGCCGCTGTTCGCCTGGGGCGTGCTGGTCACTGCCTTCCTGCTGCTATTGGCGTTGCCGGTCCTGGCCGGGGCCATCACGATGCTCCTGACCGATCGCAATTTTGGCACCACCTTCTTTGATCCGGCCGGTGGTGGCGACCCGGTGCTCTACCAGCACCTGTTCTGGTTCTTCGGTCACCCCGAAGTGTACATTATGATCCTGCCGGCCTTCGGCATCGTCAGCCACATCATCTCGACCTTCTCGAAGAAGCCGATCTTCGGCTATCTCGGCATGGCTTATGCGATGGTGGCGATCGGCGTCGTCGGCTTCATCGTGTGGGCGCACCACATGTTTACAGTCGGCCTCTCGCTCAACACGCAGCGCTACTTCGTCTTCGCCACGATGGTGATCGCCGTGCCGACCGGCATCAAGATCTTCTCCTGGATCGCGACGATGTGGGGCGGCAGCCTGCGCTTCACCGCGCCGATGCTCTGGGCCATCGGCTTCATCTTCCTGTTCACCGTCGGCGGCGTGACCGGCGTGGTGCTGGCCAATGCGGGCATCGACCGCTCGCTGCATGCGACCTATTACGTCGTGGCCCATTTCCACTACGTGCTGTCGCTCGGCGCCGTATTCGGCCTGTTCGCCGGCTTCTACTACTGGTTCCCGAAGATGTCGGGCTATATCATCCCCGACTGGATCGGCAGGCTGCACTTCTGGGTCGCCTTCTTCGGCGCCAACCTGCTGTTCTTCCCGCAGCACTTCCTTGGTCTCGCCGGCATGCCGCGTCACTATGTGGACTATCCGGATGCCTTCGCCGGCTGGMATTTCTGGTCGTCGATCGGCTCCTACATCTTCGCTGCCGGCCTGCTCATCTTCTTCTACGGCGTGATCATCGCTTTCACGAAAAAGCAGCTCGCCGGAGACAATCCGTGGGGCGAAGGTGCAACGACGCTGGAATGGACCCTGTCCTCGCCTCCGCCGTTCCACCAGTTCGAGACCCTGCCGCGCATCGTCAGCTCGGACCACTGGGATCGATAGTTCGTCCACCGGGCGATTTTTCGCATGTCGAAGCATCCGCCCCAAACCTCTACGTCGGCATCGCTCGCGCCCGACACTCGGTGGCGTGGTCTTTGACGGTGAAAGTGCTCTGAAGGGAGCCATTCGCTACGAGCGAGGGGGATTGACGGGCCACGCGGCGTTCCGAGGTCCGAACTCAGCTCTGAAAAGGCAAGCGCTGGCTAAAGCCAAGGGCTCGATCTCAGGATGCCCGCCATCACGCCGCGCAGGAGTTGCGCACGAGAATTCGCGTCGATCTTGGATTTCGCCGCCTCGATATGTGGATGGACCGCGTTGCGCGACAGGCCCATGGCCATGCCGATCTACGCATCGCTGCGACCCCATTGCCCCCGTCGGAAATATAGGAGGGGATCATCATGGCTGAGCACACCTCTTCCGGAAGCGCATCCGTCGTCTTGACGGATCTGGACAAGCTGCTGCCCGATATCGAGGCGCTCTATAAGGACGTCCACGCCCACCCGGAATTGTCGATGCGGGAGATGCGAACTGCGGGTCTCGCCGCCGACAAGCTCAGGAAAGCCGGCTTCGAGGTAACGACTGGCGTGGGTAAGACGGGCGTGGTCGGATTGCTTCGCAACGGCGAGGGGCCGACGGTCATGCTGCGCGCTGACATGGATGCGCTGCCGATCGCAGAGGATACCGGCCTTGCTTACGCCAGCAAGGTTACTGCGACGGACCCCGAGGGAAGCACCGTCCCCGTGAGCCATATGTGCGGACATGACATGCATGTCGCCTGGCTGGTCGGTGCGGCGACATTGCTGTCACAGGCGCGCGATGCCTGGAAGGGCACCCTGATGGCCGTCTTCCAGCCGGGCGAGGAAACCGCGCAAGGCGCCCAGGCCATGATCGACGATGGTCTGCTGAAGCGCTTTCCGCAGCCCGATGTCGTGCTGGGCCAGCACGTCATGGTCGGACCCTCCGGCTCGGTCGCCGGCAGTGCCGGGCCGATAACCTCCGCTGCGGACAGCCTGCAAATCCGCCTGTTCGGGCGCGGCGCGCACGGGTCGATGCCGCAGGCCAGCATCGATCCCGTCATCATGGCGGCCTCCGTCGTGCTGCGTCTCCAGACCATCGTGTCCCGCGAGGTTGCCGCCAACGACGCGGCAGTGGTCACTGTCGGCGTGCTACAGGCAGGAACCAAGGAAAACGTCATCCCCGACGACGCCGTCATCAAGCTCAATGTGCGTACGTTCGACGAAGGCGTGCGCAAGCATGTGCTCGCCGCCATCGAGCGGATCGTCAATGCCGAGGCCGAAGCCTCCGGGGCGCCGCGCAAACCGGAAATCACGCCGCTCGACCGCTACCCTTTAAACGTCAACGACGAAGCCGCCAGCAACCGCATCGCCGCAGCGTTTCGCGGCCATTTTTCGCCGAACCGGGTCAAGCACACCGGCCCCGCCCCGGCGAGCGAGGATTTCGGCTGCTTCGGCACCGCGTGGCAGGTGCCTTCGGTGTTCTGGTTCGTGGGTGGCAACGATCCCAAGGTCTATGCAGAGGCTAAGGCGGCCGGCAAGCTGAACGAACTTCCGGTCAATCACAGTCCGCAATTCGCGCCCGTCCTCCATCCCACGCTGGCAACAGGCGTCGAGGCACTGGTCGTCGGAGCGCTCGCCTGGCTCGGCCCGAACAAAAAATGAACTGTTCTACCCGATTGCATCGCAGATCAGTCTTATTTGAAGGCTGTTCGGTGCTTTCGTCCCGATGCGGTAGGATTTTTCGCAGGCGGACCCGTCATGATCGCCATCGAAACCCTTGTGCGACTTCTCGACCTGGGCGGCACCTTCGTTTTCGCGATCAGCGGGGCGGTTGCCGCAGTCAATCGCCGCCTCGACATTTTCGGTATCCTCGTCCTATCGTTCGTGACGGGGAATTTTGGCGGGATCACTCGCGACGTCCTGATCGGCGCAATCCCGCCTGCCGCTCTGACGGATTGGCGGTACCTGCTGGTCTCAGTCCTGGCCGGGCTCATCACCTTCTTCTGGTATGCCGGCGTCGGCAAGCTGCGTAGCCCCGTCCTCCTGTTCGACGCGGTAGGCCTTTCGTTTTTCGCGGTGGTCGGTGCACAGAAGGCGATCGAGTTCGGACTAAACCCGGTGATGTCAGCGCTTCTGGGCATGCTGACCGGAATCGGCGGAGGCATGACGCGCGATGTTCTGCTTGCGGAGATTCCGCAGGTATTGCGTTCCGATTTGTACGCCGTCGCAGCGCTGACCGCCGCGTCCTTCGTTGTTATCGGCCATGTGCTCGGCGTTTCCTATGGCGTTTCAGCGCTGGCTGGAGCTGCCGTGTGCTTCGGCCTTCGTTTCATGGCGATCAGACGTGGTTGGCATTTGCCGGTCGCTCATCTCTCCGCGCAAGGGCGCGCTGCAATAGATGCTTCGGAGGATGAGAGCGGGCGGTAAGTTTGCCCCTCCAACGGTTTGCCCTCCGGGAGGGAGGGTGAAGCGCGGCCTCGCGTTTCCAATGGCGCGCAATATCTGCCGAGATCGGCCTCTCGCGACGCCAACTATGCTGCTCCTCACGCCGCAAGCAGCTTGTCGACGGTGATCGGCAGGCTGCGGATGCGTTTGCCCGTCGCGTGATGAATGGCGTTGGCGATGGCCGCCGCCGTGCCGACGACGCCGATCTCGCCCAGCCCCTTCACGCCGATCGGATTGATCTGGTCGTCATGCTCCTCGACAAAGAGGACCTCGATCCCACCGATGTCGGCATTGGCTGGTACATGATACTCGCCGAGGTTCCTGTTCATGAACCGGCCGAAGCGATGGTCGGTCAGCGTCTCCTCGTGCAGGGCCATGCCGATGCCCCAGACCACGCCGCCGATGATCTGGCTGCGCGCCGTCTTGGGGTTGAGGATGCGCCCGGCCGCGATGGCGCTAACCACCCGGGTCACGCGCACGATATTGAGTTGCTCGTCGACATGGACCTCGGCGAAGACGGCCGAATGGGTGTAGGAAGCGCGGCGCAGCGGCGCGATCAGGCCAGGACTGGCTGTTTCCTCGGCCTCGATCCGCTCAACCTGCGCCGCACTCAGGGCATCGACGAATGAGACGGCGCTCGATTGCTCCTGGCGCAACCGAACGAACCCGTCATTGAAGACGACGTCATCGATCCGGGCGCCGGACAGAGGCGATCCTTCGATGGACTTTGCGTGTTTCAGCAGGGTCTCGCACAGCCTTCGGCAGGCCAGCATCACCGCGCTCCCCGAGGAAGCCGCCGTCCAGGAGCCCCCCTGGATCGGGGCTGGTGGGAGCGATGAATCGCCGAGTTTCACGGTCACCGCGTCGAGATCGAGCCCCAGTGCATCGGCCCCGATCTGGCTGAGGATCGTGTAGGTGCCCGTTCCGATATCGGATGTGGCGCAGGCGATCTCGAGCCTGCCGTCGCGCGTCAGCGTCGCGCGGGCGGAGGATTTCATCATCATCGCTTCCCAGACGCCGCTGGCCATGCCCCAGCCCACCAACTCCTTGCCGTTTGTCATCGAGCGCGGCGCCGGCTTGCGCCTGTGCCAGCCGAAGCGGGCGGCGCCTTCGGCATAGCAGGCGCGCAGCTCCTTGGAGGTCAGGGGCTTGTCGTCGTTCTCGTCCCGCGTGGTGTAATTCCTGAGCCTGAGTTCGATCGGGTCGATGCCGGTGGCAAAGGACAGTTCGTCCATGGCACTTTCCAGCGCGAACAGGCCTGTCGGCGCACCGGGCGCCCGCATGTCGCCGGGCGTCGGGATGTCGAGCTTGGCGAGTTCGTAGGCGAGCAGCGACGTCTCGCTGTGATAGAGCATGCCCGACCAGTTGACGACGTTCTCCTGATAATCCTCGTAGCCGGAGGTCGCGGCGACCGCATGGTGCTGGAGCGAACGGATATGCCCTTCGGCATCGGCACCGATCGCGACAGAATTGATCGTCTGCGGACGATGCGCATGGCTGAACATCTGGGCCCGGGTCATCTCCACGCGCACGGATCGCTCGAGTGCGAGCGACGCCATCACCGCGAGGAACAATTGGTGGTGCGGCCGCAGCGCGGAGCCAAAGGCGCCACCGACGAAGGGACAAACCACGCGGACATCCTCGGTTGCCAGGCCGAAGACCGACGTAACATAGCCTTGCGTGTTGAGCGCGCCCTGCGTCTTGTCGTGGACGGTGATCTTGCCGTCGCCCTCCCAGACCACCGTCGTCCCGTGCAGTTCCATCGGATTATGGTGCTCGGTCGGGACGCGGTACTCGGCGCTGACCTTGATCGGGGCGTCTGCGAAGGCAGTTTCCGCGTCGCCTTTCGGATCGGGCGGCCGCGCGATGCCTGCGCGCTTCTTCGGCGGCTCATAGCTGTCCTGGCGGGCGCGCTCGAGATCGGTCTCGTGCGGTTCTCGTTCATAGGACACGCCGACCAGGGAGGCCGCGTCACGGGCGGCCTCGAAGCTCGACGCGACGACCAAGGCTATCGGCTGGTCGCTGTGCTGGATGGTGGCGTCGTGGAGCGGGCGGAGCGGCTTGCCGGGCGGGGAGACCTGGTCCCGGTAGCTGCTGTCGAACCAGGCGGTGTGAGCGCGGTTCTCATGGGTGAAGATCGTCACGACACCCGGCACTGCAAGCGCCGCCGTGAGATCGAAATCGCGAATCTTGCCGCGCGGAATCGCGCTGCCGACGATGCAGCCATGAAGCAGGTCCGGAGCAACGAACTCGGCTGCATAGGTCGCGCGGCCGGTGACCTTGGCTACGCCGTCGACCCGGCTCCGCGGCGAGCCGACATGGGGATCGTTGCTGATCATGGCCGTGCTCCCTCAGGCGATGCGCTTGTCGGATTGCGATTGCGGCGTCCCGGCTGCGGCTTGGGTCAGTGCGCGAATGATGGCGCGGCGCGCGAGCTCGATCTTGAAGGCATTGTGCTCGCGGCCCTGTGCTCCTTCCAGCAGAACGTCCGCCGCCGCGGCGAAGCTCGCATCGTCGGGCTTACGGCCAATCAGCACCTGTTCTGCCTGCGGCCGACGCCAAGGCTTGTGAGCAACGCCGCCAAGTGCCAGCCGCGCATCGCGGATCGCACCGCCACTGCCCATTTCCAGACAGGCCGCGACGGAAACCAACGCGAAGGCATAAGAGAGCCGGTCGCGCAGCTTGAGATAGCTGTGGTGCTCGGCAAAACGTTGCGCCTCGGCGGGCAACTCGATGCCGGTGACGATCTCGCCCGCGCCGAGCGTCGTGTCGCGATCCGGTGAACCGTTCGGCAGCCGATGATAATCCGCCATCGCGATCGTCCGGGTGCCCTGCGGCCCGGCGACATGGACGCTCGCCGAGAGTGCGGCAAGCGCGACGCACATGTCGGAGGGATGGGTTGCGATGCAGTCGGTGCTCGCGCCGAGAATGGCATGATTGCGGTTCACGCCCTTGATCGCCGGGCAGCCGCTGCCAGGTTCGCGCTTGTTGCAGGGCAATGCGGCATCGTAAAAATAATGGCAGCGAGTGCGCTGGTTGAGATTGCCGCCGGCCGTCGCGGCGTTACGAAGTTGTGGCGTCGCGCCCGCCAAGATCGCGCTCGACAGCAGCGGGAAAGTCCCGGCGACCAACGGGTGATAGGCGATCGTCGTATTCGAGACGAGCGCCCCCATCAGGATGCCGCCGTCCGCGGTCTCGGCGATCGTATCGAGATCCCCGAGGCGGGTGATGTCGATCAGGCGGTCCGGCTGCTCAACATCATATTTCATCAGATCGAGCAGATTCGTGCCGCCGGCAATCAGCCTAGCGCCGGGGTCGGCTGCCAGCGCGGCGAGCGCGCCTTCGAGGCTCTCGGCCTGGAGATAGGAGAAGCGGTTCATTCTGCGGCCTCCCGCATGTGCCCTGTCTGCTGGGCGATGACGTCCTCGATGGCGTCGACGATGTTCGGATAGGCGCCACAGCGGCAGATATTCCCGCTCATCAGCTCGCAGATCTCGTCGCGGCTATGGGCGCGGCCTTCGGCTACGAGCGCCACGGCCGAGCAGATCTGTCCCGGCGTGCAATAGCCGCACTGGAATGCATCGCGCTCGATGAAGGCGCGCTGCATGGGATGCAACGCGCCATCCTCTGCCAAGCCCTCGATCGTGGTGATAGCGCTGCCGTCCAGCATCACCGCGAGCTTCAGGCACGAATTCATTCGCTCGCCATCGATCAGCACCGTGCACGCGCCGCATTGACCGTGATCGCAGCCCTTCTTGGTCCCGGTCAGCGCGAGATGGTTGCGCAGGATATCGAGCAAGGTCGTTGCAGCATCGACCTCGATGTGAACGGGCCGGCCATTCAGGCCGAGGGAAATCTCGATTTTTTCGTCGGGAGCGAGCGTGCGGAGTGTCACGGCGATCTCCTTGGGCGCATGGTTCTGGGCGTGGGGGGCGCGGGCGCGCAAGTTCATCTCGACGACAACGGCTCGCGAGCACGATGTGTTCCTTCGAACAGGAACAGTTTGATCCAGCCCTAAGTTCGGCTGCTGCTTCGGGGCGGAGCGTGCACCTGACCATCCCTTAAGAGGCCTGCGCGCGGCGACCGAAGCGTCATGGGACAAGGCAGGAAGCAGGCCGGAACCAACCGGCCGGCGCATGGGTTGCAGCCTCGACCGCACTCGAAACGGGAGCTCAAACCATGATGTTAGCCGTGGCCGGCGTCACCGCGTGAGCCTTTCACCAGGCCGAATGCACCTCTTTGCGCACGCCGGCAGTTAACGTGACAACGCCGCGATGATCACTGCTGCTGGTTGGCTCCGTGCCGACGCTTACTATTGACTGGACGATCGCGAACACCGGAAGGCACCAGCCGCTACGCCACAGTTGCACGGCGCTAACGTCCGGACTATATTCGAACCGAATTTAGTCCGGGAGGCTCCTTTGCGGTATTCTGCCCAAGTCAAACCGATCAGCTATCTGAAGGCCAACGCAGCCGACATCCTCCTCAACCTCACCGAAAGGCGAGAGCCTCTGGTGATCACGCAGAATGGCGAGGCCAAGGCGGTGCTCCAGGACGTTGCCTCCTTTGAACAGACGCAAGAGACGCTCGCGCTGTTGAAGCTGCTTGCCATCGGCAATCAGGATGTCGATGCAGGCAAGACCAAGCCGGCTCGCGCTGTCGTCGAAAGACTGCGCGGAAAAGCGGCGGATCGTCGATGAAGGAGGGCCTCTTTGAGGTCGAGCTGACGCAAGGCGCAGAGGATGATCTCGAAGCCATTCACTACTACCTGGCTGAACACCGTTCAATGGAAGCGGCTGGGTGCTTGCTCGATTCGTTCATTGAAAGGATCTCCACACTGGAGCGTTACCCGGAACGGGGCAGCTTCCCCAAGGAACTTGAGGCGTTAGGTGTTCGGGAATTCCGGCAGATTCTGCTCGATCCGTATCGCCTAATCTACCGCGTAATTGGCAGCAAAGTCGTCATCTTCGTCATCGCTGACGGCCGCCGCGACATGCAGGCTTTGCTTGAACGCCGCCTACTTGGCCGGTGATCACGAACCTGCTCCCAGGTTCTCGATCGCTGTTGCGTGAGCGCGAACGGACGAGTTGGAGCCGGGGCCAGCATCTCGGCCCGGGAACGCTCATCTAAAACCATCAATCGAGCTACACCGCAGCCAAGTAGCCGATGAGCCGCTCTCGAAGGGGCGTCTAGACGCAGAACACATCCACACCGCGCATTGCGCGCACGGATCCCGGCATTGGTGCGCAAATCTAATCGTCACTGCGAAATGCACGGCGTACATCCAGAGAAGTCCTCTGACCTGGATCGGCATTTCGCTAGTTTCTCGCCAGCATTTCGCCGATCTTCCGTCCGAGCTTTTCCAGGCCGAAGGGCTTGGTGATCATATCCATGCGGGTCAGCCAGAAAGTCGGTTGCGGTTGACCGCATTGGCTGCATAGCCGGTGATGAATAGCCCCTTGAGATCCGGCATCTGGCCTTGCGCAATCTCTGCAAGCTGACGACCGTTCATCCCGGGAAGTCCGACATCGGAGATCAACAGGTCGATATGCGGGTTTGCCCTCAGCGATTCGATCGCGGCGACGCGCTGCACGGGCGTTGCATGCGGACAGTGATGCGGGGCTGATCTGCGGTCGTGAATCCTGCGCTCGCCGCGCTGCCGATGCCGGCGAAGCCAAGACAGCTAGGCCCGTTCCCTAGCCGATCGGTTTCGTCGTGAAGAACGGATCGAAAGCCTTTTCAATCACGTCCGCGAACATGCCGACATCGGTGTCGCGCACTGTGATCGCAACAAAATCTTGGCTCCCGTGAATAGGCAGCCCGGCGACTTCACCCGGCGCAAGGGTCAGGTTCTGTGCTTCGATAGTGAGCCTTCCGGCATAGCGCTTATTTATTCCACGGAACAGAGGGCGCAAGTCAGTGCAATCCCAAGTCGGGTGAAGTCGTCACTGCCCAAGTAAGTTGATGCAGTTAGCGATTAGACTTGCGCCCTGCGGGCGCGCAGAGGCGGAGAGCGCCGAACCCAACGTTGTCCCGAGCCCACTCACAATATCGATTTACCGCTTCTTAACCACGGCGGGCGCCATTCTAAGGGGTCCAGAAGAGTTGGGGGGCTCGAAAAGGACCGTGACCATGCAACTGCTCGATGGTGAGCGACCCGTCGTAGATCAGTTCGTCGGCCTGCCAGTAGCCTTTGTCGAACGCCAACTGATCCTAGCCACGCTCCGGGAAACCGGCGGCAACCGCACCCACGCCACCTCGCTACTCGGCATCGCCATCCGCACGCTGCGAAACAAAATAACTTCGTACGCAGCGGACGGCTACACCGTGCCGGAACCTGCGCATACAGAAGCACAATGAGCCCCCGATGTCCGTTGCCTCATTGAATGGCGTCGCCGCAGCAAATCTGGTCTCCTCAGCAACAATGGCCGGCCTACTGCGCTGCCTGGTGCAGAAAGGCCTATTGGAAGCAGCCGACGTCAGGGAGATTTACGAAATTGCCCTTCTCATTCTTGAACAGCAGCAAGGAGCGGTGCCGGAAGCAGTAGCAACCTTCCAGGCCGCCCGATCCGCAATTGAACGGAACCTGGGATAGCCATTCGGCCCAAGCAGAGCGCCTTCATCCGCTAACCGCCCAAAGATCGCCAGTTCGTGCGATCAGGGCTGAGGACAAGATCGTCAGCGAGGGGAGCCGGCAGGGGCAGAACTCGGACCGAGTTCCTCGAAGCGCAGGAAAGTCCGCCAACTATGCTGTAGGCTCTACTGTTCCCACCTGATCAAAAAGAGGCCGCCCGTTGGCGGCCGAGTGGAGGGGAACGCCGCGTGGAGGTGTCGCCGCGCCCCCTATTGTTACTCGCTCGCGAGGTAGCAGCAAGGTCGGCATGAGACAAAAGGCGTAGAACCAGTTAGCGAAGCGATAAACGTGCACCTTAGGATATTGCCAAGTTGAAGCACCGAGCGTCGCCGGATCTCGGGAGGGCGGCGTTCGTCACTCCTCAGAACTTGCGCGGTACAAGCGGGCCAACCTCACGTACGATTCTGGTCAAGCGGCTACACCGCAAGCAGATGCTGCCCCTCTTCTCGAAGCTGCCTCCTTGCCTGATCGGCGTGGAGGCCTGCGGAACGGCGCATCACTGGGCACGCACGCTCGCCAACATGGGCCACAAAGTGCGGCTGATTCCTCCGTCCTACGTGAAGGCCTACATCAAGCGCGGCAAGAGCGATGCGCTCGACGCCGAAGCGATCTGCGAAGCCGTCCACCGTCCGACGATGCGGTTTGGGCCGGGCAAGACGGTGGAGCAACAGAGTGTGCTCATGACTCATCGCGCCCGATCCCTGCTCGTGCGCCAGCGCACCATGTTGGCCAATGCCGTGCGCGGGCATCTGGCGGAGCTGGGCCTCGTCGCCAACCCCGGTATCGCCCATCTTGCGAGGCTCGCCGAGCAGGCGCTTGCCGACAAGGATGCGCTGCCATCCTATGCTCGATCCGCTCTGGAGATATTGATCCGCCAGATCGTGACGATCAGCAGCGGCGAGATTGCAGTCCTCGACCAACAGCTCACCGCCTGGCATGCCGAGAGCGAAACTAGTCGCAGGCTCGCCGCCATCCCTGGCCTCGGCGTGATCACGGCCACGGCAGTGCCGCAGCCGTAACCGATCCCGACCAGTTCCGGACTGACTCCGCCGCAACACTCCAATCTAGATTGCTACCCGTAAAATCGGCCCGAGGGTTGCTTCCCACGGGGCGAAGTTGGCAATCAAATGCGCGTGGCATTGATGGAAATACCGGTCCGCGGGAAGAGGCTACCTCGTGAATAACGTGGCCTTACAAACCGCCAGATGCTTATAAAATCGCGTCTTTATTCATTGGCCGATCAACGAATGCCGTCTGATTTCTTCCAAGATGGGTAGGAGGCGGCATTTGAGCCGTAACATTCGGTGAGTCCGAAGTGCCGACGAGAGGCAAAACGGCCTCTTCGCGCTTCAACCGGTTGAACATTTCAGTAATCGGGTTATGTGGCCGAGAGGTCGGCACGTTTGGCTGCATCCTCATTCTTCCTGAATTAATGGCAGGGGCTCCATTAGCAATCGGCAGGCGGGCGACCGTTTGACTGATCGAACCTCGTCGAGGATGTTTCACAGCGGTAAATGAAAGCTTACACAGTGAGAAACATTAACAGTACTTGAAACGACACCCGGGGAAGTTGCGGATCACAATGTGGCAGATTAATGGTGGGCCATATAAAGTATAGCTGTCGTCCCGCAACAGCGTGTGTGATTGTACCTGCAGCCGAGAAAAAGCACGGGGCTAATAATAATCTCGGGGGGAACGCCGCTCTGCGGGAGAAGGTTGCTGTTCGGGAGGACAGCAGCCGCTTTCCTGCCCATTATAGCCGGAAATTAGATGCGAGCAGCATCAGGCTCGCAAGGGGGGAACCATACAACATGAGATGTCAGCCCGTTATCTCGGCCGGCTTAATCGGCTTCACTGTATCCATTTGCCTCGCGACTAATCCAGCCACTGCGCAATCCGCCAAGCCGCCCGCGCAAGTCAAAGTCACGAATGCCCGCCTCGTGCCGGTCGTCTCCCTGGAAATCACTACCCCGGGTGATAAGCCGCGGCTTATTGCGAAGCTCTCCAAGCCGCTCGCCGCCGGTAAGAGCATTGCGCTCAAGCTCAACAAGCCGGCGGGTTGCAACTACTCCGTCCTCGCCAAGTTCAGCGACGAGGTCGAGAGCGACAATGAGGGCATCGATCTTTGCCGTGAGAAATCGATCCGACTGACGGATTGAGACCGGAAGGATTGCAATACCGAACGCCCCCTACGCAAGTGGGCGGGGCAGTTCGTCTCTTCGATCACCTTATAAGGACGCCGAGCGGATTACGTTGCCGATCGACACACTCATGCACCCGCGGCGCCAACCGTCATTCCCCCACATACATAGAGTGTCTGTCCGGTGACAAAGCCGCTTCGCTGATCAAGGAGGTATGCTCCGAATGGGCCACGTCCTCCGGTTCGCCCATTCGACCAACCGGGATGCTATCGATAATCGCTTGCGTTGCAGGACTTTCTCTCGGATTGGCGCGCTCGAACAGCTCTGTACGAATGGGACCAGGCCCGACACTATTAGCGGTGATCCGGTGACACCCCAGTTCGAGAGCCCAGACTTTAGCCATACCAATCAGACCAGCCTTGGTTGCGGCGTATGCACTCCGAAGCTCCTTACCAAGGGCCGCACGCGAAGAGATGTTCACGATCCGACCAAATCCAGCATCCTTCATGCCTGGCAAGACCGCTTGAAGGCACTGAAGAGCACAACGTAAATTCAGTGAAACTGCCATATCCAACTCGGCCAGCGTCTGGGTTTCGACGCTACTCGGGAAGACCGCCCCGACATTGTTCACAAGCCTTGTAATCGGACCACCTCGCAGAGCTTCTGTAAGGGCTTCTGTAATGGGCCTTTGATCGTCAAGTCCCTCTGAACGATATCTCGTCGCCAGGATCATGCTTCTGTCCGTGGTCAGTACGAAGACCGCCACACCATGCCATCAGATCCAGAGCCGACAGGTCAATCTAGGGG
>NZ_JBFTKS010000038.1:0-43868 GCF_056396065.1 Allobosea sp. 05T433
GCCTCGGTCGCCGCAATCACTCGCTCACGCAAATCCTGGCTGTAAGCCCGTGCCATCCCGGCCTCCCGCGTCAGACAAGGAAGGAATCGCACTGTTCGCGGCGCTTGGGAATCCCGGCAGAATCGGAAAACCATGAACCTGCTCTAGCTTGGCACACCGATATGCACGGCGCGCTCGAACCAAGAAGATCCTGCGCTCGCTGAGCGATGAGCAACTCCGGGACGATGCGCCGCTGCCCCGGCGGGACGGTCCGGGACATGTGAGCACCGTGTTGTGGCCGGAGCTGACGGGTAGTCGAACTGGAACGCCAAGAGACTACAAGTGCAAGCGCGCTGTCGACGGATAATCATCGCCCACTTAAAGCGCGGGCCAGCCCAATCTAGCAATTGGGGCTCCAGCACGTTCCCCATTAGTTGCCTCCCCCTCAAGCACCGAGCCTCTCCCGAGGTGAAGCTGCCAGGCGAGAGATCGCCCTCAGCGGAAGTCAGTGCTGATTAGAATGAAGAATCTGGCCGAGAAATTGTCGCGTGCGTTCATTTCGAGGTGTTGAGAAAAATTCTGCAGGCGGCGCGACCTCGACGATCTCGCCTGCATCCATGAAGATTATCCGGTCAGCAACCTTGCGGGCGAAACCCATCTCATGAGTGACGCAGATCATGGTCATGCCGCTTTCGGCGAGTTCTACCATGACGTCGAGGACCTCGCTGACCATCTCCGGATCGAGCGCCGAAGTAGGCTCGTCGAACAACATGATCCTCGGGTTCATGCATAACGACCGCGCGATTGCAACGCGTTGTTGCTGGCCACCCGAGAGCTGGATCGGGTATTTCGCGGCCTGCTCGGGGATATGGACGCGCTCCAAGATGATGCGAGCGTTCGCCTCGGCCTCCGGCCTCCTGATCCCGCGCACCTTCATTGGCGCTAGCGTGCAATTTTCCAACACCGTCAGATGCCCGAACAGGTTGAAGCTCTGGAACACCATGCCGATCTCGCGGCGGATGTTCTCGATGCCGCGCAGATGCGCGTGTACGCTCGTGCCATCAATGATAATCTCGCCGCTCTGGTGTTCCTCGAGCTGGTTGAGACAGCGGATCAGGGTCGACTTGCCAGAGCCCGAGGGTCCACAAATGACGATGCGCTCGCCGCGGTTGACCGTCAGGTCGATGTTCCGCAGAACCTGGAAGTCGCCATAGAATTTGTCGACCTTGCGCATCTCGATCATAACGTCGCCCGCGGTGCGGGACGCGCCGGTCTTCTCTGTTGCGGGCATCGTCATGAGCTTCATCTCGTTTTGACCAGAGAATTTGGCGCGCCCGACCCGAGACCGGACGCGCCATGTCACGCGTTTGGGCAGGTTCTCAGAATGTCGGCATCGGCGGAAGCTTGTTCAACGGAATGCCGAACCAGCGCTGGTTGATGGCGCTGAGTTCGCCGTTCTTCTCGATATCGGCGATGAATTTGTTGGCGAACTCGGCGAGCGCAGTGTCGGCCTTGCGAAAGGCCATGCCATTGGCCTGCTCGCGCAGGGTCAGCTTCGGCTCCATGTTGAGCTGTGGATAGTCCTTGTTGAGTTGCGCGAGGATGGTGTTACTCGCGCCCATGGCCTGGACCTGACCCGAGATCAGGGCCTGCAGCGCCGTGGCATCGTCGTCGAAGCGCTTGAGTGGCGTGCCCTGCGGCGCGATCGCGCTGATGGCCGTGTCCTGCGTCGAGGCGCGCGCGACACTGATCGTCACCGGCTTCAGGTCCTCCGGAGTCTTGATGTTCAGGCTCTTGGGACCCAGCACGTAAATGGTGAGTGTGCTGTAGGGATTGGAGAATAGCACCTGCTTTGAGCGCTCGGCGGTGATGCCGAACGTGGCAATCAGCACGTCAATTTTGTTGGTCAGCAGATAGGGTATGCGGTTTGGCCCGGTGACCGGGACGAGTTCGAGCTGCACGCCAAGCGCCTTGGCCATCAGCTTGGCGACGTCGGCGTCGTATCCGGCCGGCTGCTGCTGGGCGTCGGTGCCGCCGAAAGGCGGATAGTCGGTCAGTACGCCAACCAGCAGCTTGCCGCGCGCCTTGATCTCCTCGGGCGTGGCTGCGCTCGCCGGGGCGGCGCCGAGAGTTGCGGCGGCGACGCCGGCGAGAAGCAGCGCGCCGAGGCTGCGGCGCAGGATGGACTTGAACAGTGACATGGGACGTTTCTCCTCGGGTGGACTTGGTAGGCCTTGCGTCGCCGCGCTTAGCGCGCGGCGACCAGGAGCTTTTGCTCCATTCGCTTGCTGTAGGCCGATAGCGGCCGGCAGATCAGGTAGTAGATCAACGCGACGAGCGCGAAGATGGTAAAGGGCCGGAAGGTGGCGTTGTTAATCACCTGCGCCGCCCGCGTCAGTTCGACGAAGCCGATGATCGAGGCGAGCGAAGTGCCCTTAATCAGCTGAACGAGGAAGCCAATCGTTGGCGGAATGGAGATTCTGACCGCTTGTGGCACGACGACCAGCGCCATCTTCGGCCAGTAGCGCAGACCGAGCGAGGTCGCCGCCTCCCATTGCCCGCGCGGCACGACCTCAATAGCGCCGCGCCAAATCTCGCCCAGGAAGGCGCTGGCATGCAGCGACAAGCCGATCGCGGCTGCGGTCCAGGGATCGACTGACCAGCCAAACAGACCGGGCACGAAGAACGCGAGGAAGAGCTGCATCAACAGCGGCGTGCCCTGGAAGACCTTGATATAGCCGTTCGCGACCAGCCTGAGCCATTTGAACTCACTAGTTCGAGCGAGCGCGACAAGGGCGCCGCCAATCGCGCCGCCGACAAAGGCAACGACCGAGAGCAGCAGCGTCCAGCGCACCGCGGCGATGATGTAGAGGATCTCGTTAGGTCCGAGTGTGCGCATCGTCTGAAACCTACCGGGTTGGCTTGCGCAGGAGGGTGCGCTCGATTCCGGCGAAGGCGCTCCAGAAGAACAGCGACAGGCCGAAATAGATGCAGGTCACAACGAAATAGACCTCGAAGCTGCGGAAGGTGCGCGACTGGATATCGCCCGCGACCGCCGTGAGCTCGCTCGCCGCGATCGCGGAGCAGACGCTCGAATTTAGCATCAGCAGGATGAACTGGCTGGTCAGCGAGGGATAGACCGCCTGGATCGCCGGCTTGAGGACGATGTAGCGAAAGATTTGCAGCGGCCGCATGCCGAGCGACTTGCCGGCCTCGACCTGGCCCTTGTGAATGCTCTCGATGCCAGCGCGGATAATCTCGATGCCGTAGGCGCCGACATTGACGACGAGCGCGATGAGCGCCGCCTCGTTCGATGAGAGTTTGATGCCGAGCGTAGGCAGACCGAAATAGATCATGAAGATCTGAATCAGGAACGGCGTATTCCGGATCAGCTCGATATATTCGTCGATGAGCCAGCGTAGCCATCGCGGACCCGAAGTCTTGCCGAGCGCCCCCGCGACCGAAACGACCATGCCGATCGCCATTGCAAGTGCCGAGAGCACGAGCGTGTTGATCAGTCCCTGCAGTAACTCTGGCCACGCCGCGAAGACGTCGGCGAAATCGAATTCATAGCTCATGCAAAACACCCGATGCGGCGGGTGACCAAGCGTCCAGCCATCCGTCTCCTCCTATGCCCTCACCGGCCGGTTCGATATCGGCTCTTTGTCTTACAACCATTGCGCCAATTACAGACGCGGGATCATCAATCCACCATCAGCATTGATCACTGTGCCCGTCGCGTAGGCGAAATTGCCGCTCGCCAGACCGACCACGCAACGCGCCACGTCCTCGCCCTCGCCCCAGCGCCCGGCTGGTATCATGCCGTCCGCGATACGGGCATCGTATTTGGCCGCGACCTTCGCGGTCATGTCGGTGCGGATCACGCCCGGTCGGACCTCGAAGACCGGGATGCCTTCGGGCGCGAGCCTGACCGCGAGCGCCTTCGCCCACATCGAGAGACCGAGCTTCGAGACGCAATATTGCGCCCGGTCGATCGAAACCAGCTCCGTGCTGGCCGACGTGATGAAGACGATCACCGGCCGCTCTGCCTTTTCCGCGAGCATCGCCTTGGCGACTTCCTGGCTCAGGAAGGCGGCGCCGCGCAGGTTGACATCCATGACGACGTCGAAGCTTTCCGGCGTAATCTCCAGCATGTCACCGCGAACCGGCGCGCCGATCCCGGCATTCGAGACAAAGAGATCGAGCCGGCCGAAAGCCCGCTTCACATCCGCGTTTAGGGCAGCATGGCTTTCGACTGCGGCGACGTCATGCTTGAAGAACCGCGCCGCGGCGCCGGCCTCCTCGAAGAGCTTCAGCGCCACGGCGACCGCCTCGTCCTCGACAACGTCGGTGAAGGCGATGTCATGGCCTACCCTGGCGAGCGCGACACCGATCGCGCAGCCGATGCCGCGCCTTGCGCCGGTAATTAGTGCGACGGGGCGGGTCATCTTATTCCCCTCGGTAGAGCGGTGTGCGCTTTTCCTGGAAGGCGGCGACACCTTCCCTGACGTCATCAGTATAGGAGACGAGCGAGCTCGCCAGCGTCTCCATGATCGCTGCCCGGTCCTCGTCTTCCGCGGCGTTGATCAACTGCTTGACGATGATGTTCGCGACCGGACCACGGGCGGCGACGCGCTCGGCCATCGCTGTCGCGGCCGCGAGCGCCCCACCCTTCTCCACGACCTGATCGACGATGCCGAGAGCAAGCGCTGTCTCGGCGGTGACGACCTCGCCCGTCAGGGCAAGGCGACGCGCGACACGCCCGCCCAGGCGCTTGACCAGGCGTTGGGTGCCTGACCAGCCCGGAATCATACCGAGGCCGCTCTCGGGCAGGCCAATCTTGGCCTGAGCTTCACAGATTCGGATATCAGCGGTAACGGCGAGCTCCAGCCCGCCGCCGAGCGCGTGGCCGTTCATGGCGGCGATAACCGGCGGTTTCATCCGCGCGAGCTTGTCGAAGACACGGTGGCCAGAACGCACCCAGCCCTGCCCCATCTCCAGTGCCGAAAGCTCGCCCCAGGCGACAATGTCGCCGCCGGCGCAGAAGGCCTTGCCTTCACCCGTAAGGATCACCGCGCGCACCGTTCGATTGGCATCGATCCTATCGGCGAAGCTGCCGAGCAGCCCAACCATGACGTCGTCGAGCGCATTGAGCTTTTCTGGCCTGGCGAGCGTGATCGTCGCGATGCCGGAGGCGATGTCGAGGCGGACGGAGTCGCTCATGCTGCCCTCATTGGAACTTCAAGGCCGATCAACGCCTCGTCGAACAAGGCCGCATCCATCAGCTTTGGCGGCCGCGGCACCAGAAGCGGAAACTCGCCCTGGGCGAGGATGTCACGCTCCAGATCCACGCCGGGCGCGATCTCCGTGATKACGATCCCCTCCGGCGTCAGCCTCATCACACAGCGTTCCGTGATGTAGGTCACCTCCTGCCCCTGTGCGACTGCGCGCGGCCCTGAGAAGGAGATGTGTTCGACGGCCTCGACGAGCTTCTTCACCCTCCCCTCCTTCTCGATAACCAGCTTGCCATCGGCGATCGCGAGCTTGGCCGCGGCGCTAAAATAGCCGGAGAAGACGATGCGCTTGGCCCGGGCGGTAATGTCGATGAAGCCGCCTGCGCCGGCCGTGACATGCGGCCTGACCCCGAGCTTGGAGACGTTGACACAGCCCTGCCGGTCGATCTGCAGGAAGGAGAGCAGCGACATGTCGAAGCCCGCCCCCTGGAAGTAGGTGAACTGGTAGGGCGACGGCACGATCGCCTCCGCATTGGAAGCGCAGCCAAACTGGAACTCGAGCAACGGCACGCCGCCGACGGCGCCCTGCTCGATCACCCAAGTCACCGCGCCGTGCTGCCCCTCCTCGATCAGGATGCGCGGGACGTTTGCTGAGATGCCGAAGCCGATATTGACCGCATCGCCGTGGCGCAGTTCCTGCGCCACGCGCCGCGCGATGACCTTGGCGACGTCGAAGGCCGGCGTCTCGAAGCTCGACAGGGGCCGCGACACCTCGCCCGAGATCGCCGGATCATAGGCCGTCTGCGTCGTCTGCATCTGCTCGGGCGCGACAACGATTGCGTCGACCAAAATGCCGGGCACGAAGACGGCTTGCGTCTTAAGGCTGCCGGCGGCGACCACGCGCTTCACTTGTGCAATGACAATGCCGCCATTGTTGCGAACCGCCAGCGCTTGATCGAGCGGGCCGAGCAGGCCTCCCTCATGCTCGTAGGAGAGGTTGCCGCGTTCGTCGGCGGTCGTGGCGCGGATGATCGCGACCTGAGGTACGATGCTCCGGAAATAAAGCCAGTCGTCGCCATCGAAATCGACGCGGCTGACGATCGGCTCAGCCGCGGCGCGCGCATTCATGGCACAGCCCTGATGCCTGGGATCGACGAAAGTGTCCATGCCGATCTTGGTCAGCACGCCCGGCCGCTTGGCGGCGGCCTCGCGATGCATGTCGAACAGTATGCCGCTCGGGATGTTGTAGGCCGGTATCTGGTCGCCTGTGACCATCTTCCAGATTTCCGGTGGCTCGGCCGAGGACGGGCCGGACGGATAGGAGCCACCCATAATCCGCGCCAGTAGGCCCGACTTCGCCAGATGGTCGATGCCCTTGATGCCCCACATGTCGCCGGCTGCGATCGGATGCAGGGTCGTGAGATTGCGCGGATGGCCGCAGGCGTCGAAGCGTCGGCCGATTGCCGCCAGCACGGCGTCGGGACAACCCAGACCGGACGACGAGGAGACAGTGACAATCGCCTCGTCCGGGATTAGGGCCGCGGCTTCGTCAGCGGAGAGAATGCGAGGAAAGGCCATGGTTTTGTCTCTGGATGTGAATTGTCAGCCGGCGGCGGCCAGTGCGCGCTGATAGGCGCCACAGGATTCTCGGATGACGAGGTTGGCGGGGCCTATGTAGCTCTCCGATTCCGCGGCTGAATCGGCGATCTGCTTCAGCAGCAGCGCGGCGGCGCGCTCGCCGAGCCCGACGGGATCAACAGCGACGGTGGTCAGTGCTGGCGAGACATGACGCGCCTCGCTGGTGTCGTCGAAACCGACGATCGCGATGTCGCGCCCGACAACGAGACCGTGCCGCGCCGCGGCGAGCATCGCGCCGATTGCGACGACATCGTTGTAGCAGACCACCGCTGTAGGCCGATCATTTAGCGATAGTACAGCGCTCATTGCACCGAAGCCCCCGTCGCGTGTCGGCATACTT
Source organism: Allobosea sp. 05T433 (assembly GCF_056396065.1). Lineage (NCBI taxonomy): Bacteria > Pseudomonadati > Pseudomonadota > Alphaproteobacteria > Hyphomicrobiales > Alloboseaceae > Allobosea > Allobosea sp. 05T433. The sequence continues at coordinate 7,192 of NZ_JBFTKS010000038.1, forward strand.
TCAAGGTTGAGGGTTGGATCAACTTTGCGGCCGGCCGCCTCCATAGCCGCGAGAAAGCCGCCGTGCCGCTCCTGTCGGACGACCATCGAATGCATGCCGCCGAGATAGGCGATGCGCTCATGGTCAAGATTGATGAGATGGCGGGTGATCCGGCTGGCCCCGGCGACGTTTTCCGGCACGACGTGGCTTACCTCGGCGCCCGGAAGGCGCCGGATCGCCACCACGAGCGCAGTATCGGCTGCTTTGACCCAATCGAGATGCTCAGACCGCGTGTCCAGCGCCGGACAAAGGATGATGCCGCCAGCACCATGCTCGCGCATCATCCGCATCACCTGGTCCTGACGCACCACGCTTTCGGCTGTGTTGGCCATGAAGGCGACATAACCTGCCATCTGCAGGACCTTTTCGACGCCAATCGCAAATTCGGCGAAGAATGGGTTCGAGAGGTCGTTGAGGACCAGGCCCACGATGCGGGATTGCGCATTTCGGAGGTTGGCAGCGCCGCGGTTGTAGACATAGCCCAGCTGGTCCATCGTCTGCAGAACCTGCTGCCGAGTCTCGCGCTTGACGGTGCCGCGCCCGGTCAGGACGAGCGAGACCGTCGATTTCGAGACGCCGGCGGCGTCCGCGATCTCGATGATCGTCACCTTTCGCTTGCCGCTTTTCGACTTCGGCATCGTTTCATCCCTGAACCGTCTGCGTCACTTCTTATTATGGAACGTTCCATTATCATACTTGCGCGAGTGAGGCAATCACCCTCTTTCAAATGATTTTATGCACCTATATAAGGTTATTGAGGCGTTCATGAAATAGAACGTTCCACTAAACTGCACTTCCGGAGGAAGCGATGGCTGAAATTTCCCTGCCCCGTGCGGACGGCAGCAGCGAGCGCTACCCGTTGGCGGCACCCTCCCCTTATCCCCGCACCGCTTCCGCAAACGGGGTTCGCACCGTCTATGCGGCAGCCCATATCGTGGCCGACCCGCTGAAGCTGCAGGAGCCCTGGCGCGTCGCGGCGGTGGACTGGGACGCCACTCTGGCTTTCCGCCACCATCTTTGGGGCCTCGGCTTCAAGGTTGCGGAGGCGATGGACACATCCCAGCGCGGCATGGGGCTGGATTGGCCGAATGCGGCTGAGCTGATCACCTGCGTTCTCGCTGAAGCCAAGGCGACGCCCGGCGCCGATCTCGCCTGCGGCGCCGGCACCGACCAACTGGATCCGCACGCGGCGCGCAGCCTCGACGACGTGTTACGCGCCTATGAGGAACAGATCGGCCATGTCGAGAAGCACGGTGGCAAGATCATCCTGATGGCGAGCCGCGCGCTCTGCCGCGTCGCGAAAAGCCCAGACGATTACCACGCGGTCTACAGCCGTCTGATCGGCCAGTGCCGCGGCAAGGTGATCCTGCACTGGCTCGGCGAGATGTTCGACCCCGCGCTCGAAGGCTACTGGGGCAGCCGCGACTTCCGGCAATCCATGGAGACGGTGCTAACCTTGATCCGCGAGCACGCGGCCAAGATCGACGGCATCAAGGTCTCGCTGCTCGACGCCGGCAAGGAGATCGAGATGCGGCGCCTCCTGCCCGAAGGCGTCGTCATGTATACGGGCGACGACTTCAATTATGCCGAACTGATCGCCGGCGATGAGCAGGGCTTCTCGCACGGGCTGCTTGGCATCTTCGATCCGATTGCGCCGGCTGCGGCAGCCGCCTTCGCCAGGTTGGAAGCTGGTGACAAAGCCGGCTTCCACGCTATCCTCGACCCGACAGTCGCGCTCTCTCGCCGGCTCTTCGAGGCCCCGACACAGCACTACAAATGCGGGGTGGTTTTCCTCGCCTGGCTGAATGGCTTCCAGAAACATTTTCGGATGGTCGGCGGCGCCGAATCCGCCCGTGGCATCCTGCACTATGCGGATCTCTTCCGCCTCGCCGACCAGTCCGGGCTCTTCGTCGAGCCGGAGCTTGCCGCACGCCGCATGGAGCATCTGTGCGCCCTTAACGGCGTCGCCTGAGGAAAGGGCCGTACCATGCACGCTCCATTGCTTGACACCGAGACCTACGACCAAATTCGCGAAACCGCCCGGCGCTTCGCGGAAGATGTCGTCAGGCCCGCCGCTGCCGATCTCGACCGTGACGAAACCTTTCCGGCCGAGATCTACCGCCTGATGGGCGAGATCGGCCTGTTCGGTATCACCGTGTCGGAAGAGCATGGCGGCTCCGGCCTCGACACGTTCGCCTATGCAATAGTGATGGAGGAGTTGTCGCGCGGTTATGCCTCGATCGCTGACCAGTGCGGCGTCGTCGAGCTGATCGGCACTCTGCTCACCCGCTACGGCACGCCCGAGCAGTTGAAGCTCCTGCCGGACATCATTTCCGCGAAGACCCGCATCGCTTACTGCTTGACCGAGGCGGAGGCCGGGTCCGACCTCTCCAATGTCCGCACCACCGCACGCGAGACCGCCGCCGGCTACGTCATCGATGGCGACAAGCTATGGATCCACAACGCGCCGGTCGCAGATCTCGGCTTCGTCCTAGCCTCGACCGACCCTGCCGCGGGCCATCGCGGCATGAGCATCTTCTTGGTCGATCTCCATGCATCGGGTGTCTCGCGCGGGCCGAAGGAGCACAAGATGGGCCAGCGTGCCAGCCAGGTCGGCGCACTCAACTTCGACGGCGTCGTGGTGCCGCGCGAGGCGCTGCTCGGCCCGACAGGGCGCGGCTTCCACATCATGATGAGTGTACTGGAGAAGGGCCGCGTCGGCATCGCTGCGCTCGCGACCGGCATTGCGCAGGCCGGGCTGGAAGCGGCTCTGGGCTACGCGCGAGACCGCCGTCAGTTCGGCAAGCCGATCCTCGACAATCAGGGACTGCAATGGATGCTGGCGGACATGGCCAAAGACATAGCCGCCGCCCGTGCCCTGACAGAGAGAGCCGCATTGCTGATCGACCACGCCAGACCCGCGACCGCTGCCGCGTCAATCGCGAAGTGCTTTGCAAGCGATATGGCAGTGGCGCAGACCGCCAATGCCGTCCAGATTTTCGGGGGCGCCGGGTATATCCGCGGGTTTGAAGTTGAGCGGCTCTATCGCGACGCCAAAATTACCCAGATATACGAAGGTACTAACCAGATTCAACGAACTATTATCGCCAAGGAACTCATTAAGAACGGGGTCGCGGCTTAACTCCTTGCCAACGACTTGCCGAGCTCACTTGGCATGATTGGCTGCAAATCGGCGGCCCCGAACAGAAATAGCATCTCAAGCCGGCGGCCGGTTACTCCGCTCCTGACAGCGGGAGCCGGGTAGCTGACCTTCGGCGACGCAATTACGGTCGGCGGACGACCCCAGGTCGCAGTGCTCTGGGTTAGGCCGCAAGCAGCAAGCAGAACGGCGGGCCTGGTGGCGCGGAGGAAGGGCGCGCCACCGTCCTCCCTGCCTATTTCGTCCGTTTGGCGCCGATTTCCTCGTCCCAACGCCGAAACGCTAGGACCATCTTGTCGGGCGTCAGCGGCACCTCGATCGGGTTGTTGGCGATCAGGTCGGCGTATTCGGGGCGCCCGAATTCCTCGATCGCCTTCTGGCTCTCTGGCGGCGCCATCGAGAGCGGCACATCCTTCACGGCCGGCCCCGGATAGAAGTAGCCTTCATCATAGGTGAACGCCTGCTGCTGCGGCGTCAGTGCGAAGCTGATCAGGTCGAGCAAGACGGCGAGCTTCTCGCTCGAGACGCCTTTCGGGATGTACATATACTGGGCATCCGAGACCCAATGGAAGCCCTTGAGCGCCTGGATCTTCGCTTCCTTCGGCACGATACCGAGGACGCGCGGGTTGATGTCCCATCCGGTGGTGGAGATGATAATGTCGCGCGAGCCGTCGCCGAACTCTTTCATGGTCGCGGCAGTGCCCGTCGGATAGTACTCAATGCCGTTGCCGAGCTCCTTCAGATAGGCCCAGGTCTTGTCCCAGCCATTGGCCGGATCCTTCGGGTCCTTGTCGCCGAGCAGATAGGGCAGGCCCATGATAAAGGTGCGGCCCGGGCCGGAATTGGCCGGTCGAGCATAGAGAAAACGGTTCGGGTTCTGCTTGGTGTAGGCAAGCAGTTCGTCTGCCGTGGTCGGCACGGCCTTGACGCGTGCCGGCATGTACTCAAGCAGCGGACCGGAGGGATAGTAGACCATGCACATGCCCTGGCCGGAACCGAGGTTGTGCATGTCGAGCGCCGGCTTCATCAGAACTTTGGCTGGGTCGGGGAGTGAGGCGGCATGCTCGGGCAGCAACGTCACCCAGAGTTTCTGCTCAATACCCGCGGCGAGTGCGTCGAGGCCGCCGATGACAAGGTCGATATCGACGCGATTGGCCTCCTGCATCGCCTTGATCTTGCCGGGCAGTTCCGGCGCCGGTGCTTTGACGAAGGTCATGCGCGAGACGAGGTTGGGCTTGGCCGCGCGATAGTTCTCCAGCGGCTTCTGTAGCAGGGCGAGGGCGCCGCCGACATCGATGATGTTCAGCGCCACCGGCGACTTCGGCAGCGGCAGGCCCTGCGCAAACGCGCCCGTGGCACCGGTAGCGCCGAGCGTCAGCGAAGCCACGCTACCCTCGACAAATTGTCGGCGCGATGGGCCGGTTTTGTTGGTCTGGTCTGTCATTGGTTCCCCTCCCTGGGATTGCMACAACTTCACTCGATCAACTCGAGTGTAGGTTCCCGCACCACGAGACCGGGCACGAAGATTAGATTCCTTGGACCGGGGCTTAAGCCCTCACTTCTGGCAACAATACCTGCTGAAGCGGTGGGCCGCATCAGGTCGATGATGTCGGATTGGCCTGTCTTGAACTGGCGCGACAACGGAGCTGCGAATAGGGAAGTCTCTGATCGCTTGCTCCCCCTGTGTTGCGTCGCTAAGGCCATCAAAGGCGCTGGTAGAACGTTACACCATACCGGTTGGCAGACAATCTGGATTTAAAGGTGGGGCAAACATATGGTCGGGGTATCGGCAGAAGAGCTTTCGGCTTGGCTTACTGGGAGCCTACTGCCGGCTTGGCTCGCGCGGGCCTATGATCCGAAGCGCCGAGGCTATGCCGAATGGGTTCAGCCTAATGGAAGTATCATTGAAAGTGAGCGGCGCACGACGCTGGTTACGGCGCGAACGCTATACGTCTTCAGCCATGCCCATCTTCTCGGCGTACCCGGGGCGCTCGAAGCGGCGCGCCATGGCCTGTCCTTCCTTCTTAGTGCCTGCCGGGACAGCGATGGCCGGTTCATACATGCCTGCACGACCCAAGGTGAGATCATTGACGGCAAATCCGATTTGTACGATCTCGCCTTCGTCATCTTCGCGCTCGCATGGTGCGCGCGTGCAATCGGAGAATCCGAACCGCTCGACCAAGGGGAAGCGGTGATGCGATTTATCGAGACGGCCCTCGTCTCACCTTCCGGCGGCTTTCGCGAGGATACGCTCGGGACCCTCCCGCGCCGCCAAAACCCGCATATGCACCTGCTCGAAGCCTGCCACGCCATGGCGCAATCGTCCGGCGAAAAGCGCTGGCTTGAGCGCGCCGAGAGGATCGTGCGCCTGATGCAACGGCGCTTCGCCGCGGACGGAACGCTCGGCGAGTTCTTCGACAACGAGTGGAAGCCCTTTGCCGGCGAGCAGGGTCGGATTCGCGAGCCCGGTCATCATTTCGAATGGACCTGGCTGCTCTATCACCACGAGCGCCTGACCGGTTCGGGCACTGCCCGGATGAGCGCACGGCAACTCTTCGCCTTCGGTGAGATGTTCGGCGCTGAAGCCGCCGGCAAGCCGGTGATCAACGAGGTCGATCAAAAAGGCGCGGTGCTCAACGGCGGGGCCCTGCTCTGGCCGCAGACTGAGTATCTCAAGGCGCTGGCGGCACGGCTCGAATTCGAGGACGACAACGAGGCGACAAATCGGCTCAACGACCATTTGCGCCTGATGTTCGAACGCTTCGTCGACGCGGATACCGGACTGTGGAGCAACCAGATCGATCGCCAAGGCTGGAGGGTGGCCGAGCCGATCCCGGTACGGGTACTCTACCATTTGGTGCTCGCAGTTGCAGATGTCTGCAGGGTGAAGCAGTCGCACAGTGCGAAATCGTGACCACGCGCACTATGTGTCCACCGATGAGAGCCAGCCGGCCCGGGACCGGCACTAAGCCGAGTTTAAGAGTGTTGTATTCGCCGACGGCCCGCAAGCCGAAGAGTAGGCCAAATACATATGAGCGACTTCCACCAGCCGAGAACGCTCGGGCGCAGCCGAGGTGAACGCCAAATATGACGGCGACTTGCCGCTCTCATTTTACAGATTCGTCCTCGAAACCTCGACGGAGATCACTTAAGCGCCGGGAACGTGATCAACTTTGCTCTGGCTCGCTGCCTGAGCCGATCCCCCCTTGGGTGGCAACCAGAAGGGGCGCACCTGGCGTCCGCGAGTTTCGGCCCGGAAAATCGCATCCATCAGGGCAAAAATGCGAGAACCTGCGGACTGGTGCCGGCTATTCACCGCCACGGCGGGTACCGGCCAGGTCATCGTCGCGACCCATCACCGTCACCTGATTGATATCGCCCGCCGGACGTGTTCCGAGGTCACCGTGCATGAGCTCCCGGCCAAACTTCGGGCTCCTCACCGCTTACTTAACGAAGTCTCTTCGGATCTCGCCGCCCGTCGCGGGATCAATCACCAGGCGATAGCCGCTCAGGCTAAGCGCCAGAATTCCGGCCTCACTTAGGCTGGTCTCGACAAACGTATCAGGCATGCTCGGTAAAGCTGCCCGCCACAACGCTCGGCCGGTTTTTACCTATACAGAGCAAGTTCTCGAAGAGTTTCGTCTTGCTGGAACCGGGCTTTATCAAAATGACGCATGGCGCCCGCCGCGGTTAAGAAGCGGTAAATCGGCATGGGGCGGTAAGGGTGGACGGCGCGGGGATCGGCGCTCCCCGCCTCCCGTAGAGTTCCTGCCTGATCGCTATGGTCGGATGATCTCTGCAATCACCCGCGTGGGCAGTGGGGTTGGACGCGCGATCGCGATGGGCGCACGACGATCCGGCCGCCGCGGGTGCATCATAAGCCTGGTGGACGCGCTCAACCGTCGCCCTGCCATCGTATGCGCCGATGTCGCCGGCCGTCCCGGCCTGATGAGCGCCGACTAGGAGAGGACCTTTACTCGCGTACCGACGCTCATCAGCAAGGTGGTTCAGCCGAAGCTCAGCGGAAACAAGGCGCATCGTCAAGACCATGCGCGACGGGTTCCTGGCGGAATTTACCAGCGTCATCAAGGCGGCGGAGTGCGCGGCGGAAGTCCAACAAAAATGCGCTGAGGCTGACCGGGACACGCGTTTCCGGAGGGATCCATGTGGCGACGTCATCGCTCAAGGGGCGACGTCTTCGGTGACGGCGTCAACATCGCGGCGCGTCTTCAGGAAGCTGCCGAACCGGGCGGGATCCCCGTTTCCCGCGCGGTCCGCGGCGCGGATACTGAAGTGGATCGGCGCTGGCCTTGACACAGATCAAAATTGTATGATGCTATTAACATACGTCGTATTCATATAGAAGACAACATGGCTGTTCGCTCTCTCTCCACCACGCTCAAGACGCTCGCGGTCTGCGATGTCATCGCGGCATCCCCGAAGCCAATGCGACTGCCCGATGTCGTCAAGGCGACAGGCGACCAGCGCGCCGCGGTCTATCAGCGGCTGCGTACTCTGGTGGATGCAGGCTTTCTCGAGCAGACGGTCGAGGGCGCGTTCCGGCTCGCGCTACGCTTTCAGTTCTACGCAGTGCGTGCCCTCGAGCAGGCCAATCTCGGAGAACGGACGACAGAATTGCTTCAGGAGATCGTAGCCGAGAGCGGCGAAACGGCGACGATTTCAGTGCTCGACGGCTATCATGCGGTCATTATCAACCGGGTCGAATCGCATCAGGTACTGCGTGCCGATCTCCGGGTCGGCGCACGCATGGCGCTGGGCGCTAGCGCGTCGGGCTCCGTGCTCGTCGCCTTCGGCTCGCTGGAAATGCGTGAACGGCTGCGCGAGCAGGGCATCGCGCTCCCTGACGACATCGCGCTGGCAGAGGTTCGCGAACGCGGCTTTGCCCTCTTCGCACCGACGGACCCGCAATTCGTCGCCGCGGTTGCTGCACCGGTTTTCGACGCGGCCGGCCAATGCATTGCCGTCATCGCGATCTCCGGCCCGACCACGCGGTTCGATCACGCGAACTGCGCGCCGATTGCGGTCAGCGCGGCGCAACGCTTCAGCGCTCAATTCGGGAATGCATGACATGTCGGCCCCGCCATTCTCCCTCGCCTCCAAGCCCGGTCCCTGGCAGCCGCAAGCCCTGATGCGATCCCCCTCCACGCTCATGCGACCGGAGATATTGGCCGCGATTCAGCCGTCACGGATCAGTGCATCGCGGACCCTGATGGCTCGCGCCTCACATCAGCGCTGGCAGATCACCTGCCAGGATTTCGATATCGACGCGCGCGGTCGAGGCACGGCGCGCTACGGCATCGAGGCCGATGGCTGGCACTTCACCTTCCCAATCTTTTCGTTCGAGCCCTCAGGTCGCGAGCGCACTGGCCGCATCATCGGCCGGTCCTGGGACATGATGGGCGGTTTGATCGAAGGCAAACTTTCGGCCGCCGGCATCGAGCAACTTAGACAGGAACTGCCGAAGCTCTATGAGGGCCGCGCTACCCCGCAGACCTTGACCTGGGCGCGCTCGAACCGCTCGGGACGGCTGTTCGACCTTGCCGTCGACCATCTCGCATCCGGGCAACAGCCGCCCATCGCCGAGCTCGGCCGCACCTGCTACTTCATGCGCAACACCGGCATCGACGGCAACGGCACCTTCGGCACCAAGTCCTTCCTTGCCTTCGCGCCGGACCATCCGCTGCGAGCCTCGCTGCAAGCGCAAATGCTCACCGCCTATATGATGCGCGTCTTTGCCGGCGATCTCGTCCAGCATTTTGCGCGGATGAAGGGCGGCCCGGCGGCAGTGGCGATGCAGCCCGAGTTGCGCCGCTTCCTGGGCGTCGGCAACGGCTCGGCGCTGGGGCTGATGTTCTTCGTCAATAACCATCCTCGCCTGATCGACCGTTGGCTGACGATCCACGAGGAGGCCATCGCCCATGGCCGGTTGCTGCGTGTCGGTCCCGATGCTGCCCCGCTGGTTCAATTGGCAGCGCTGCTCGACAAGGCAATACTGGCGCGGCGCCAGGATCGGGCCGAATATGAAGCCTTCGCGCCAAGCAGCATCGTCGCTGACGACCTCGCCATCATCCGCCGCGAACTCGGCCAGTTGATCGAGCGCGTGCGCGCCGGCTGCGCCGAGGCGACCCCACTCGTCGACTTCACCGCTTCGCTCGACGGCCGCGTCAATCGCGAGGCCCACGAAACGCTACTGTCTCTCATCATCGAACTCGTGCCCGAAATCGCCGATGGCCTGGCACAAACTCTCGTGATCGATGAGGATCTCGCCGGCCGCCCCGAAATGCCGATCGGACGGCTACAAGAGATCCTGAGGGCCGATTACAGCTGGGCCTTCGATCTCGATCTCGTCTCCGAGCGCTCACAGCGCTACGTCTGGTACAAATCGCGCACGGCCGAGGAGCCGCGTCGTGGACCACGCGAAGAGATCGGCGCGGCTCATAATCTTGGCCTCGATCTGCCGCGCCTCGTCGTTGCACTCGATCGCGATCTCGCTGCCGCCGATCCCCGCCTCAGCGTCGCGCGCTTCCTCATGGCGCACCCATTGCATCGGCAGATCGTGATCCGCATCCAGGCCCTTGCTGGACTGCCCTATCACTCGCCGCATGCCGACATCATGGGCGAGGACTTCGTTCCGGCGCATATCACCCGGCTCTTGAACGTCGGCATCCACGGTATCGACAAGGCCCGCGACTTCCTGAACCGCAATCTGCGCGGCGTGATCTTCCACGGCGCCCCGACCCCCGAAGATCTCGCCTCGGGGAGCGCCGCTTCCCATTGGTTCTATCCCGCGGAGCCTCAGGCATGATGCTATCCGAAACGCTGATCCTGTCCGTGCGCGAACTCCGGCTCATTCTGGAGCGACTGGTTCAGGCCGCCGGCACGCCCGCTGGGCTATTACCCTCCGTGCGCGATTGCGCATTCTATTCCGCCGTGCTGCCGGGGCCAGGTCTGTCTGGCATCGCACAGCAGATAGAGCACGTGCGTGCGAGCGGCGTTGCCCCGCTCGCCGATGTCAGCACTGACGGCGAATTGACGATAGACTGCGGCGGCCAGCATGCCTGGATGGTGGCCGAGACGCTGCTTGATTTGGCTGTCGAGCGCTTTCGGTTGACCGGCCGGGGGGAGGTTTTGGCGCTCAATCTCACAGAGCCCCCCGAATTGCGCGTCGTATCGGGGCTTGCTGAGCGTTTCGGCCTCGCGGCTATCGTCGAGCCGAAGGGCAACAGTGCCCAAGTGTCGTTGATGGACCGCCCCGCGGCGAAGCGCCGTGCCATCGACATGGTTCGCCATGACGGCCTCTCCGCTGCGGCGTCGAGTTGGTGGCCGCTCTACAAGGCATCGCATGATGCCCTGATGCCCGATTCCTTCGAGAGCCGCCGACATGCTGGCACCGTGCGGGTCGAGGCAGACGGACGCGTCGTTGGTCGCAATGACGAGGACGAGACCGATCTATCGATGCTGACCGCCGATCCGTCCTGGCTTCAGCCCAATCCTGTTTCCTCCGCTTCGTAAAGGCGCGCCCCGATGCTGATAGACGGTTTGCAATGTGGTTTCTTTGACCGCGGCGTATTCGAGGATCTCAAGGCCGGCGGGTTCAGTTGCGTCACACCGACGCTCGGCTTTTGGGAGGGCGCGATCGAGTCCTTTGATTCTGTCGCGAAATGGCGCGATCTCGAGCGCGCCAATGCTGATCTGATTACGATCGTGCGGAAGACGGACGACATTCTCGCGGCCGAGCGCGATGGCAAGGTCGCGATGTTGCTGGGTTACCAGAACACCAATCTGCTCGATGGCCGGATCCGTTATGTCGAGCTCTTCGCCGATCTCGGCGTCAAGGTCTTGCAGCTGACCTACAACAACCAGAACGAGCTCGGCTCTAGCTGCTACGAGACGGTCGATCCTGGCCTTGCACGCTTTGGCCGTGAGGTTGTCCGGGAGATGAACCAGTGCGGCATGCTGATTGATCTCTCACATGTCGGCGACCGGACCACGCTCGATACGATCGAATGGTCGCAGAAGCCGGTCTCGATCACCCATGCCAACCCGGCCTCCGTCTTCCCGCACAAGCGCAACAAGACGGATGCAATCATCAAGGCACTCGCTGAAAAGGGCGGCGTCATCGGCTGCGCAGCCTATCGCAACATAACGCCGGAGCCGGCCTGCGACAGCGTCGATGCCTGGGCCCAGATGGTGGCGCAGACCGTCGAGATTGCCGGTATCGACCATGTCGGCCTCGGCACCGACTTTAGCCACCATTCCAATCAGGTCTACCTCGACTGGATGCGCTCGGGCCGCTGGACCCGCTCTGTGCAGTACGGCGCCGCCTCGGCGGCCAAGCCCGGCCCCAGTGAGAAGCCGGCCTGGCTCAAAAGGATCAGCGGCCTGTCCGATGTCGGACCGGCGCTGGCGCGGGTCGGTTTCCACGCAGCCGAAGTCGAGAAGATCACCTCCGGCAACTGGCTTCGCCTCTATCGCGCAACGATCGGTTGAGAGGACAGCACCATGGCTAGGACCGTACTGACTCCACCGCGGACAACGCGCCGCGCCCTGCTATCGATGCTTGGGAGCGGCATCGTCGCGATGCCCTTCATCCGGAAAGCCCGCGCCGCCGAGACCCTCTATATCAACACCTGGGGCGGTCCCTGGGAAGAAGCAGCGCGCGCGATACTCTTCAACCCGTTCACGGCGGAGACCGGAATCGAGATCCGCACGATCGCGCCGGTCTCCTTCGCCAAGCTCGCGGCGCAAACGCGGACTGGTATCTATGAATTCGACGTGACGACGCTCGGCGTCGCTGAACTCGGCCGCGCCAATCACGCCAAGCTGATCGACACCTATGACGAGAGCAAAATTCCGGCTTCGTCGCTCTGGCCCGGCGCGGTGACACTGAACGGCATCAACTCCCACGCCTTCGCCAACATCATCGCCTACCGCCGCGATAAAATACCCAATGGCGGCCCGAGGAACTGGGCGGATTTCTGGGACACGACCAAATTTCCGGGTTCGCGCAGCCTGCAGAACTATCCCGCACGCGTGCTTGCCTTCGCATTAATGGCTGATGGCGTCGAGCCTGCGAAACTGTTTCCCTATGATCTCGACCGCGCCTTCAAGTCGCTCGACAGGATCAAGAAGGATGTCCGCGTCTGGTGGAGCCAGAGCCCGCAATCCCAACAATTGCTGCGCGATGGCGAGGTCGAATTGATCGGGATGTGGAACACCAGCGCGCAGACGATGGCCGACCAGAAGCAGCCAATCGAACTCGTCTTCGACCAGGCCGTGATCGATGTCGCGACCTGGGTGGTAGCGCGCGGTTCTCCGAGGGCGAAGAACGCTTGGCGTTTCATCGAGTTTGCCGTGGGGCCAGAGCGGCTCGCGCAGTTCGCGCAGAAGAACAATTACGGCCCGATGAACCCCGCTTCGTTCAAATACCTGTCGCCCGAGGTCATCAACCATATGCCGACCTCCCCCGAGAACCTGCCGAAATCCGTCATCCTCGATGCCGAGAAGCTACTGCCCCAGCTCGACACAATGGCCAAGCGCTTCGAACAATGGCTCTCGACTTGACCCTATCAGCCCCTGCGCAAGGCCGCGCCTGGAGCGCGGCTGGATGGGGCAAAGCCCTGTTCCGGCCGCCCTTCCTGCTCTATGCGCCGGCGACCCTGTTCCTGGCAGTGTTCTTCCTCGCACCGCTGGGCCTCGTCGTCTGGATGAGCGTGAGCGAACCGACGGTCGGCTTCGACAACTACGCTGAGTTCTTCGCCTCGAAATACGATCTCAACGTCCTCATGCGCACCTTCCAAACGGCACTGATCGTCACGATCACCAGCCTCGTCTTCGCTTATCCCGTGGCTTACGTCGCGGCCCGAAAGGGTGGCGCAGTCGGCTCCTTCCTACTTGGCATCGTGGCGCTGAGCTTCTGGACGAGTTTTCTTGTGCGAACCTATGCCTGGATGGTGATCCTGGGCGCGCGCGGGCCTGTTGTCGGACTCCTGGTCGCGCTTGGCGTCACCCCGCCGCCGCGTCTGCTCTTCACCACTTTTGCTGCGACCTTCGCCATGGCTCATATGTTGGTACCGTTCATGGTCCTGGCGCTGTATGCCGTCATGAAGCGCATCGACGAGGTCTACATGCGTGCGGCAGCCAGCCTCGGCGCCCGGCCGCTCAAGGCATTCCTGACGGTTTATCTGCCGCAAAGCCTGCCCGGCGTCCTCAATGGTGCGACGCTCGTCTTCATTACCTGCCTCGGCTTCTATGTAACGCCGACGCTGATTGGCAGCCCGCAGGACAAGATGATCGCCGGCCGCATCGGCCAGCAAATCGAGCAGCTTCTCGAATTCGGCGCGGCTTCAGCAACCTCGATGGTCCTGCTCGCCGCGGCGGTGGCGCTCTTCGTGGTCTATGATCGCCTGTTCGGCATCGAAAAGATGTGGAGGTGAGATGTCGCGCTCCACGGTGATCATCGCGGTGGCCGTCGCGATCCTGCTAGCCGGGCCGATGTTCATCGTCGTGCCTATGTCCTTCAGCACCGCGCCATCACTTGAGTTTCCGCCGCCTGGCTACTGGCTCGGCTACTATCGGCGCTTCTTTTCCGATCCCAACTGGACCGGTCCGGTCTTGAATAGCTTCCTGATCGGGCTCGGCACCATGGTCTTGGCGATGCTGCTCGGCGCTCCCGCTTCCTTCGCGCTAGTGCGCTATCGGTTTCGCCTCCGGGCGCTGTTCCGGCTCATCGTGATGATGCCGTTGATTGTGCCGCATATCGTAATGGCACTGGGCTATTATAGCTATTTCGGTTCGCTCGGGCTGGTCCAGAGCATGACCGGCGTGATCCTCGCCCATGCCTGTCTGTCGATCCCGGTCGTGGTGTTGACCTTGACCTCGGCGCTGGTCAATTTCGATCGCCGGCTTGAGAACGCCGCGGCGAATCTGGGCGCCCGCCCGCTGACGACCTTCCGGTTGGTGACGTTTCCGATCTTGCGCCCGGCCTTCTTCGTGGCTGCGCTGTTTGCCTTCATCCATTCCTTCGACGAGGCAGTGATCGCGATCTTCATCTCCGGTCGCGACAGCGCGACGTTGCCTCGCCAGATGTTCAACAGCTTCCAGATGGAAGCCGACCCCGCCATTTCCGCCGCATCCTCGCTGCTGCTGGCTGCCGTTCTGGCCGCGCTCGGTGCGCGGTTCGCCGCCCGGCTCGTGCGTAAGCAACGGCCTGCGCACTCCTGAGACACTGGAGCCTTCCGATGGAAACCGCCCGTTCGCTGTCGCTGAAATCGGTGACCAAGAGCTATCTACCAGGGCAAAATGCGGTCGAGGCCATCGACCTCGATGTCGCACCTGGTGAGTTCATCTCCTTCCTTGGCCCCTCCGGTTCCGGCAAGACGACAACGCTGATGATGATCGCGGGATTTGCGCGTCCGACGCGAGGCGAGATCAGCATCGCCGGGCGCCAGATCGATGCAGTCGAGCCCTACGACCGCAATATCGGGATGGTATTCCAGAATTACGCTCTGTTTCCTCATATGAACGCGGCGCAGAATGTCGGCTTTCCCTTGCGCATGCGTGGCGTCGCCAAGGTGCCGGCGCAAGCCAAGGTTACGGCCGCGCTCGCCATGGTCGGCCTCGCCGAATATGCTGGCCGGGCCCCGGCCGAGCTTTCCGGCGGCCAGCAGCAGCGCGTTGCATTAGCGCGCGCCCTCGTCTTCCAGCCTGACCTCGTTCTGCTCGACGAGCCCCTGGGAGCGCTTGACAAGACTTTGCGGGAACAAATGCAGATGGAGTTGAAGCGCATCCACCGCGAGCTTGGCGTCACGATGGTCTACGTGACCCACGATCAGACCGAGGCAATGGCCATGTCGGACCGCATCGCTGTGTTCAACCGGGGTCGCATCGAGCAGATCGGAACGCCGAGCGAGGTTTACTTCACGCCGAAGACGCGCTTCGTCGCCTCCTTCGTCGGGGATAGCAATCTACTCTCGGGTAAGACACGCGAAAGTGGCCTCGTCGATGTTGCCGGCATCGGCCCGATCGCGACCAGCGCCGAGCACGTTCCGCCTGGCAAAGACGTCAGCATACTCGTCCGCCCTGAAACAATCCGGCTCAGCTCCGAACGTGCGGAACTATCGCCGTTGCGAAATTCAATCACCATCGCGGAGATAGTGAACTATGGCGATAGCGTCCTTGTCCTCGGGCGCAAGGACGGCCAGGAACTGCGGATCCGGGTCCCCAGCATGGAAATGCCGGACCTGCGTCGGGGCGATGAATGCGACATAGAATGGGCCCCTACCCGCATCCATGTGATCGAGCACTGACGCCGCAACGATTGCTATGTAGCACCGTGTAGCTCGGCTCAGGATCGGATGATCTGCGAGTTTTAGGGATGAGAGAGGATGCAGCTGTGCTCATGCCTGTCGTGCGCGAGCAAGTTGGCGCGGACACCTCGGCACTGCCTGCTGCCAGAGGGTTTTTGCTGATGGAGAACCGGGATATGAGGCCTTCGTCGTCTGGCATTTGATCTGCCAACAAAGCCAAGATCGAGGGGAGCGCTCGAGGATCGATCGCAGCTTCGTTGATTTAGCTACGCGTGTGTCGGGTAAAATACCGCAGGGATCGATCTCCGGCTCCAGGCTGAACTTCGCCTGTACCAATGCATTGGTCCGGATCGCGCTAATTCCGGTCATTGAGAGATCGCCCAGAACATTTATGCGCCATTTGATTTGCGAACTGAAGCCAAAGGGAAAGAGAAGTGACTATTTGTCGCTTCTGACGGAAGCGGATATTCGTTGGATCCTTGGCCGTGCTGCTATGCACGTGAATGCGCTTCGACGAGCGGGATGCTCTTGGTCACGACAAAGGTGTAGTATCGCTCGATCCCGATCGCGGGGTCGAGCAGCCTGTCGATCAGGCGCTGATAGCTGTCAATGTCTGGCACGACCACGCGCATGATGTAGTCGATGCCTCCGCCGGTGGCATCGCAAGCGACGATCGCCGGTTCCCTGGCCACCGCCTCCTCGAAGCGACGGAAATCCGCCTGCTGATGGCTCTTCAGGCTGATCTCGACGATCACCGTGGTGCGCGGCGCCTCCACCCCGAGATCGACGATGGCGGTATAGCCCTTGATCACGCCGGCCTCTTCCATCCGGCGCAACCGCTCCCAGCAGGCCGCCGGCGACAGCGCGACCGTTTCGGCGAGTTTGAGCTTGGTCATGCGGCCGTCACGCTGCAGGGCTGCGACGATCTTGAGATCGATGGGATCGAGCTTCATCTTCGGTGACCGCACGTGCATAATGTCATGAATTCTGACTCCTAAGAACGAGACAATCCCATGTTCCGTCAAGCCGCGCGGCCTTCCGGCAACAGGCTTTCTCCGGTTGTGGAGAAGGCCGTCGAATGGCACCCGGTCCTGACGAAGCAGAGGGGCGCGACCAAGCATGCCGCCCTGACCGAGCGCATCATCGGCGACATAAGCGCCGGCGTTCTGAAGCCGATGGACCGGATGCCAACCCATCGCGACCTCGCCCGCGAGCTCGGCATCTCCGTCCAGACCGTCAGCCTCAGCTACAAGGAGGCCGAGCGACTCGGCTATCTCAGCGGCGAGGTCGGGCGCGGGACCTTCGTGAAGAGCCGTGTCACCGAGCAGGCAGGGCGGCTGATGCTCGACCGCAGCCCGACGCAGATCGTCGACCTCTCGATCGTGCGCGGGGTATATCTCGATGCGCATGAGGCGGCCTCGCGCCAGGTGCTGGCCGCGTTGGCCGAGGGCGACACCAGCGCCTTCATGCGGCCGTGCCGGCCGATCGCGGGCCTCGACCGCCATCGCGAAGCGGCGCGGCTTTGGCTCGGGCCGCTTGGCGTGGAGACATCAGCCGAGCGCATCCTGATCACGAACGGTGCCGCGCACGCGCTCTTCCTGGCTCTCGCCTGCGTGGTCCGCGCCGGCGACCTCGTGCTGACCGAGAACCTGACCGATCATGGAGTTATCGGCCTCGCCAATGTTCTCGGTTTCAGCCTCAGGGGCCTGCCGACCGATGAGGAAGGCGTTCGCCCCGATGCGGTCGAGGCAGCGTGCCGTGCTGGCGGTGTGCGTGCGCTGGTCCTCATCCCGACGCTGAACAATCCGACGAGCCATGTCGCTGGCCCCGAGCGCCGCCGCGCCATTGCCGAGATCGCGCAGCGCCACGGCGTCTTCGTCGTCGAGGACGAGGTCTACAAGCCGCTCATACCCGAGCCGCTCCCGTCGATCACAGCGATGCTGCCGGATCTCGGTTTTTTCCTCACCAGCTTCACCAAGACGGTGCTGACCGGCCTGCGCGTCGGCTATCTGGTCGTGCCGCCGCAATACTCGATCCGCGCTGCCTCGATCCTGCGCGTGACGAGCTGGAGCGGCACCTATCTGCCAGCCGAGATCGCGACGCGCTGGGTCGAGGACGGTACGGCGGAAAGGCTGCTTGCCGTCCAGCGCGAGGAGGCCAAGGCGCGCCAGCACATCGTGACGGAGACACTCGGGAGCCACGTCGCCTCGAGCCATCCGCTCTCGCTCTGCGCCTGGCTCAAGGTGCCCACGCATTGGACCGAAGACAGCCTGGTGCGCTCGCTCGCCGACCGGCGCGTGGCGGTGACGCCGTCCGATCCCTTCGTGGCCGGCGTCGGCCATGGCGGCGGCATCCGCATCTGCCTTGGTGGGCGGATGAGCCATGAGCTGCTGACCCGGACGCTGACGAGTGTACGCCAGACTTTCGAGCAGCTTCCGCCGGTCTTCGATATCGGCGCGATCGGCTGAGAGCTGCGGCCGCAAACGGCACGGTCTTCTTCGCGTCATTGCCGCGTGCGGGCTTGCTCCCGTTATGATTGAATCATTACAATATAATAATTGACATGAATTTTTCTCCCTCGCAGCATGACAAGCGAGAGGGAAATGAAGGTGATCAAACCGCATCTTGCCACTGCCGAAGCAGATCGGCCGGCCGCTCCGCCGGCCTCCCTGGCCTTGCCCGACATCGAAGCCGCAGCGGCGCGTATCGCCGGCCGGGTGGCGCGCACGCCGCTCGTCGCCTCGGCCTTCCTGAGCCGCCTGTGCGGCCAGCCCGTCCATCTAAAGCTCGAAACCCGCCAGCCGATCGGCGCCTTCAAGCTTCGCGGCGCGATGAACGCGGTGCTGGCTTTGGACGAAGATCAGTGCCGGCGCGGGCTCGTGACCGCGTCCACCGGCAATCATGGCCGCGCGGTCGCCTACGCTGCCCGGGAGCTCGGCGTTGCCGCCACGATCTGCATGTCGACGCTGGTGCCGACGAACAAGGTCGAGGCGATCCGCTCGCTCGGCGCCGAGATCCGCATTATTGGCCATTCTCAGGACGATGCGCAGGTCGAAGTCGAGCGTCTGGTCGCCGAGCACGGGTTCACCCCGATCCCGCCCTTCGACGATCCTGACGTCGTTGCCGGCCAGGGCACGATCGGGCTCGAACTGATCGAGGATCTGCCCTCGCTCGCCTGCGCACTGGTCCCGCTCTCGGGCGGCGGGCTCGCAGCCGGCGTCGCGGTGGCAGTCAAGGCGCTGCGGCCTTCCGTAAGGATCGTCGGCATCTCGATGGAGCGCGGCGCCGCCATGGCCGCGGCGATCGTGGCGGGCCGGCCGGTCGAGATGGCCGAGGAGGAAACGCTGGCGGATTCACTCGGCGGCGGCATCGGCCTCGCCAATCGGGTCACCTTCGCCCTGTGCCGCGATCTCATCGACGAGGTCGTGCTGCTGAGCGAAGCGGAGATCGCAGCCGGCATCCGTCACGCCGCACGCGAGGAGGGCGAGGTTGTCGAGGGGGCCGGGGCGGTCGGCATCGCCGCCCTGCTCGCCGGCAAGGTCAGCCCGCCAGGCCCGGCGGCGCTCATCGTCTCCGGCCGCAATATCGATGAAGCCGCGCACCGGCGCATCGTCTCGGGAGCCACCGCATGAGCCGTATGCTCGTCCTCACCGAGGCGGAATTGCGCCGCGTCGTCAGGCTCGATGCGAGCGCGGTCGCTTGTGTCGAGGAAGCCTTCGCAGCGCTCGCCACCAAGCCCGTCGCCATGCCGCCGATCCTGCGGCTCGACATTCCCGAGCATCGCGGCGAGGTTGATGTGAAGACGGCCTATGTGCCGGGCCTCGACGGTTTCGCGATCAAGGTCAGCCCCGGTTTCTTCGACAATCCCAAGCTCGGCCTGCCCAGCCTCAATGGGCTGATGATCCTGTTCAGCGCCCGCACCGGCCTCGTCGAGGCGCTGCTTCTGGACAATGGCTATCTCACCGATGTGAGGACGGCCGCCGCCGGAGCCGTCGCGGCGCGTCATCTTGCTCGGCCCGATGCCGCGGTCGCCGCGATCTTCGGTGCCGGAATGCAGGCGCGGTTCCAACTCGAAGCGCTGGCGCTGGTGCGGCCGATCCGCGAGGCGCGGATCTGGGCACGTGATCCGTGCAAAGCCGGTGAGGCCGCGACGGACCTCTCCCGGAAGCTCGGCTTTTCCGTCACCGCCGTGGCTGATCCTCAGGCCGTCGCGCGCGGTGCCGATGTCATCGTCACCACGACGCCGGCGCCACAGCCGATCCTGCTGGCGGACTGGCTCGAGCCCGGCCAGCATATCACCGCGATGGGCTCCGACAGCGAGCACAAGAACGAGATCGATCCGGTCATCTTCGCCCGCGCGACCTATGTTGCCGATCGCCTCAGCCAGACTCGGCGCCTCGGCGAGCTCGCATCTGCGATCCGCGCCGGTCTGGCTACGAGCGACCAGAGCTTCGCCGAGCTCGGCGAGGTCATCGCCGGCAAGCGTCCCGGCCGGTCGCGTACCGACGAGATCACCTTCGCGGACCTGACCGGCACGGGCGTGCAGGACACCGCTATCGCCAATCTTGCCGCCGCCCGCGCCCGCGATGTCGGCGTTGGGCAGACCATAGACACCAGAGCCGAAGCGGGAGACGCCGCGTGACCGTGACCCTGAATTTCACCCGCGAGGAATATGCCGAGCGCCTCGCCAAGGCCCGCGCCGCCATGGAGCGGGCTGGCGTCGAGCTGATGATTGTCACCGACCCGTCCAACATGCATTGGCTCACCGGCTATGACGGCTGGTCGTTCTACGTCCACCAATGCGTGCTCGTGCCGCCGACGGGCGAGCCAATCTGGTATGGCCGCAAGCAGGACGCGAATGGCGCGAAGCGCACCGCCTATCTCGCCCACGACAACATCATCGGCTATCCCGACCACTACGTTCAATCGACCGAGCGCCACCCGATGGATCTGCTCGCGCAGATCATTGCCGAGCGCGGCTGGGACAGGCTTCCTATCGCGGTCGAGATGGACAATTACTACTTCTCGGCGGCGGCGTTCGCCTCGCTGCGGACGCACCTGCCGAATGCCCGTTTCAAGGATGCCGGCGGGCTGGTGAACTGGCAGCGCGCGGTCAAGAGCAAGACTGAGCTCGACTACATGCGCAAGGCCGGCCGCATCGTCGAGCTGATGCACCAGCGCATCGTCGAGGTCGTCGAGCCCGGCATGCGCAAATGCGACCTCGTCGCCGAGATCTACGATGCCGGCATCCGCGGCACGGCCGAGTTCGGCGGCGACTATCCGGCGATCGTGCCGCTGCTGCCTTCGGGCGCCGACGCCTCAGCTCCGCACCTGACTTGGGACGACAAGCCGATGCGATCAGGCGAAGGCACTTTCTTCGAGATCGCCGGCGCCCATAAGCGTTACCACTGCCCACTGTCGCGCACCGTCTTCCTGGGCAAGCCGACACAGGCTTTCCTCGACGCCGAGAAGGCGACGCTCGAAGGCATGGAAGCCGGCCTCGCCGCAGCGAAACCCGGCAACACCTGCGAGGACATCGCCAACGCATTCTTCGCGGTGCTGAGGCGGTACGGCATCATCAAGGACAACCGCACCGGCTACCCGATCGGTCTGTCCTATCCACCCGATTGGGGCGAGCGCACCATGAGCCTCAGGCCCGGCGACCGGACCGAGCTCAAGCCCGGCATGACCTTCCACTTCATGACCGGCCTCTGGCTCGAGGACATGGGGCTCGAGATCACGGAGAGCATCGCGATCACGCAGACCGGCGTCGAGTGCCTGTCGAACGTGCCACGCCAGCTCTTCGTCAAGGGGTAAGGGCATGTCGATCGCCTCGCCCCGTCCCTCGCCAGTGACGCCTACGATCGATCTATCGGCGAAGGGCGTTCAGCACGGCCATCTGCGTCTGCCCTATAGCCGCGATGACAGCGCCTGGGGCTCGGTGATGATCCCGATCTGCGTCGTTGCGAGCGGGGAGGGGCCGACCGCGCTTTTGACCGGCGCGAACCATGGCGACGAATATGAGGGCCCGGCGGCACTGTTCGAGCTGGCGTGCACGCTCGACCCGGCGACAATTTCGGGCCGGGTCATCATCCTGCCGGCGCTGAACTACCCCGCCTTCCGCGCGGGGACGCGGACCTCGCCGATCGACAAGGGCAATCTCAACCGCAGTTTTCCGGGCCGCCCGGACGGCAGTGTCACCGAGAAGATCGCCGACTATGTCACGCGCCATCTCGTGCCGCTCGCCGATATCGTGCTCGACTTCCATTCGGGCGGAAAGACGCTCGACTTCCTGCCCTATGCGGCGGCTCATGAGCTGCCGGACAAGGCGCAGGAGGCGCGCTGCTTTGCGGCGGTTGCCGCCTTCTCTGCGCCGTACTCGATGAAGATGCTGGAGATCGACGCCGTCGGCATGCTTGACACCACGGTCGAGGAGATGGGCAAGGTCTTCGTTACGACCGAGCTCGGCGGCGCCGGGACGGCAACTGCCCGCAGCATCGGCATCGCCCGGCGCGGTGCCGGGAACCTGCTCAGGCATGCCGGCATCCTCGCAGGAGCGCCCGAGACGGCGCCGACCCGCTGGCTCGACATGCCCTCCGACGACTGCTTCACCTTCGCGCAGGATGACGGGCTGATCGTCTTCCAGCACGATCTCGGCGAAGCCGTGCGGGCCGGCGAAGTGATCGCCCGGGTTCATCCCGTTGGAAAAACCGGGCTCGCCCCGGCCGAGTACCAGGCTGCCATGGATGGCATCCTCGCCGCCCGTCACATCCCCGGGCTGATCAAGGCGGGCGACTGCCTTTGCGTCCTCGCCGCGCTGCGGGAGGCACCCTGACCCGTTCGGCCGGGCGACCGGCCCAAGCCAAGCCGCCGGCGCGAAGACGCCAGAGAAGCCGAAGCAATCGGCATGCGGAGAAACATCAACCAGAGGAGAATGCAGATGCCATTTCTGAAGATTGCCGGAATCTCCGCCATGGCTCTCGCCATCGCCCTGTCCGCGGCTGGCGCCACCAGCCTCAAGGACGTCAAGGACCAGGGCTATATCCGCGTCGCGACCGCCAACGAGCTGCCCTATTCCTACATGAAGGATGACGGTACCTCGGCCGGTATCGGCCCCGACGTCGCCAATGCCGTGCTGAAGAAGCTCGGTGTCGCAGAGGCCAACTGGTCCGTCACGCCGTTCGGCACTCTGATCCCCGGCCTCAAGGCCAAGCGCTTCGATTTCGTCGCCGCCGAGCAGAACATCTCGCCGGAGCGGTGCAAGCAGGTCTCCTTCACCGAGCCGAACTCCTCCTATGGCGAGGGTTTGCTGGTGAAGAAGGGCAACCCGAAGAAACTGACGACCTATGCCGATATCGCCAAGGATCCGTCGCTGAAGGTCGCGGTCGTGTCCGGGGCGAACAATATCGACTTCCTGCGCGCCGTCGGCGTCAAGGACAGCCAGGTGATCTTCATCACCGCCAATGCCGACGCGCTCGCCACCGTACAGAGCCGCGCCGACGCCTATGCCGCGACCGAACTCACCGTCGCCTCGCTCGCCAAGGGCCAGGCCAATGTCGAGCAGGTCGCGCCCTTCAGCGACCCTGTGGTCAACGGCAAGCCGGTCCGCAATTTCGGCGGCTTCGCATTCCGGTCCGAAGACAAGGAGCTGCGCGACGCCTTCAACGCCGCCTTGGTCGAGTTCCGCAAGACTGACGATTACAAGAAGATCCTCGGCACTTACGGGCTGTCGGAAGCCAGCATCAAGGCTGCGGCGGAGCGCAAGGTCGAGGACCTCTGCGCCGGCAAGTAAGGGTAGCTGACATCGTTCCGCCCGCCCCGATGGCGGGTGGAGCTCCACACCTGTTAAACGCTTTCGCGGAGCCTACTGGATGGAGTGGCTGTCCTATCTGCCCGCATTGTCGCGCGGCGCCCTCGTCACTGCCGGGATCACCTTGTCGGCGATCGCGATCGGCGCTGTCGCCGCCTTTGCGGCCGGCATCGCCCGCGTCGAGGGCGGGCGCGTGCTGGCGACGATTGCCCTTTGCTACACCGAGCTCTTCCGCGGCACCTCGCTGTTCGTCCAGCTGTTCTGGTTCTACTACGCCCTGCCGCTCTTAGGGATAAGCTTTGAGCCGGTCGCCACCGGTATCCTCGTGCTCTCGCTACATGTCGGCGCCTATGGCTCCGAGATCGTCCGCGGCGCGCTTCAATCGGTCTCCGTCCAGCAGCACGAAGCGGCGCGGGCGCTGAATTTCGGCCGCACCCAGACGCTTCTTCACATCACCTTGCCGCAGGGGCTGGTCGAGATGATGCCGGCCTTCGGCAATCTCGCCATCGAGACCCTGAAACTATCCTCGCTGGTGTCGCTGATCTCGATCGCTGACCTGACCTTCCGGGCGCAATCGATCCGCAACCTCACCCTCGATAGCGCCGGCGTCTACAGCCTGACGCTCGTCGGCTACTTCGGGATGTCGCTGGTGCTGATGTTGATCATGCGGCTGATCGAACGGCTGGTCCGGCGCGGCGCCGCCTTCCCGCGCGCGGCCCATTCGTGAGGCTGATGGCATGATGTACGGCTTCGAATGGGATACGACGACGCCGCTCACCTACGCGTCCTCGATCCTGCCGATTATCCTGATCGGGCTGACGGTGACGCTGCAGGCGGCTGCTGCAGGCTTTGCGATCGCGCTGGTGCTCGGCCTTGTCTTCGCGCTGCTGCGCCGCAGCCGTTTTGCGGCCGTGTCCTGGACGACGGCCATCGTCGTCGAGTTCCTGCGCGACACGCCGCTCTTGGTGCAACTCTTCTTCCTCTACTACGTGCTCCCGGACTATGGCGTCACGCTGCCGGCCTTCCTGACCGGGGCGATCGCGCTCGGGCTGCAGTATTCGGCCTATACCTCCGAGGTCTACCGCGGCGGTATCGAGGCCGTGCCGCGCGGGCAATGGGAGGCGGCGACCGCGTTGAACCTCTCCCGGATGCAGACCTATCGCGACATCGTCGTGCCGCAGATCGTGCCGCGCATCTTGCCGGCGATGGGCAACTATCTCGTCGCGATGATCAAGGAGACGCCGGTGCTCTCCGTCGTCACCGTGCTTGAGATGATGGGGCTCGCCAACATGATCGGCGAGCGCACCTTCGAATATCTGGTGCCGCTGACCCTGGTCGGCCTGATCTTCCTCCTCCTCACGCTGATCTGCTCAGCCGGCCTGCACCGGCTGCACAAGGCGCTGCCGAAAGCAGGGATCCCGCTACGATGACCGAGACCTCTCAGGCGCCCATCATTGAGTTCGCCGGCGTCACCAAGCGCTTCGGAGCATTGACCGTGCTCGACGACTTCAACTTCAGCGTCGCCCGTGGGGAGAAGGTCACGCTGATCGGCCCGTCGGGCTCGGGCAAATCGACGGTGCTGCGCATCCTGATGACGCTGGAGCCGTTCCAGGAGGGCCGGCTGACGCTTGCAGGCATGCCCTATCACGAGCCGAAAGCCGGCGGACCATTCAAGGCGTCGGACGGGCATCTGCGCCGGATCCGCAGCCATGTCGGTATGGTCTTCCAGAGCTTCAACCTGTTCCCGCATATGACCGTTCTGCGCAATGTCGTCGAAGCGCCAGTGCGCGTGCTCGGCCTGCCGCGCGGCGAGGCCGAATGCCGGGCCGTCGACCTGCTCGCCATGGTCGGGCTCGCCGACAAGAAGGACCATTATCCTGCACAGCTCTCCGGCGGCCAGCAGCAGCGCGTCGCCATTGCCCGCGCGCTGGCCATGCGTCCCCGTGTGCTGCTCTTCGACGAGCCGACCTCGGCACTCGACCCGCAACTCGTCGGAGAGGTTCTCTCCGTCATCCGCGGCCTCGCCAGCGAACACGACCTCACCATGCTGCTGGTCACTCACGAAATGCGCTTCGCTCGCGAGGTCTCCGATAGGGTCTGCTTCTTCGACAAGGGGCGCATCTGCGAACAGGGGGAGCCGGAGCGCATCTTCAGCGCGCCCGAGCAGCCTCGCACACGCGAATTCCTGGCCTCGGTGCTGGGCTGAGGCGGCGCCGACACTCTATCGGCGCCGGCCTGAACTTCCGAGACTTTCTCGGCGCGAAACCGAGACTTCGAAGACAGTCTCGCCAGTCCTTCACCTAACCTCGTCGTCAACCGAGGGAGGATGGTCATGAACGCAATGACGAGCACGGCAAGGCGGGAAACTGCAATCGCCAAGCCTGCGGAGCATCCCGGACTGTCGCGCCTCGCCGATCGTCGCCTGCTACGGCAGGTCGCCTATATCGACGGGCGCTGGACCGCTGCTCGCGACGGCAAGACCTTCCCGGTGAGCGACCCCGCGACGGGCGCCCTCGTCGCGCAGGTCGCAGCGCTCGGAGCGGCTGAAGCGACGCAGGCAATCGAGGCGGCGCATGCTGCCTTCCCGACCTGGAAAGCGCTGCTGCCGCAGGCGCGCGCAGCACTGCTGCGGCGCTGGCATGCCGCGATGTTTGCGGCTGCCGAGGATCTCGCGCTTCTAATGACGCTTGAACAGGGCAAGCCGCTGGCGGAAGCGCGCGGCGAGATCGCGTACGCCGCCGACTTCATCACCTATTACGCGGAGGAAGCCCTGCGCGTGAATGTCGAGAGCGTGACCAGCCATTTGCCGGGTGCGCAGATGTCCCTGTCGCGCGAGCCGGTTGGTGTTGCAGCCTTGCTCACCCCATGGAACTTCCCGTCCGCCATGCTGACGCGCAAGGCCGCGGCAGCCCTCGCCGCCGGCTGCACCGTCGTCGCTCATCCCTCGTCGCACACGCCACTGTCGGCACTGGCACTGGCGAAGCTCGCCGACCGCGCCGGGCTGCCGGCTGGCGTCTTCAACATCGTTACCGGCGACGCCGCGCCGATCGCAGAAACCTATTGCGCCGATGCTCGCGTGCGTGCCGTCAGCTTCACCGGCTCGACCGAGATCGGCCGGGTCGTCGCCCGCAACGCTGCGGCAACCGTCAAGCGCGTGGTCATGGAGCTCGGCGGCCATGCGCCGCTGATCGTCTTCGACGATGCCGATCTCGACCGGGCTGTTGCGCTCGCCATCGATGCCAAGTTCGCGACGTCCGGCCAGGACTGCCTCGCCGCCAACCGGATCTATGTGCAGCGTGGTCTCTACGAGCGCTTCTGCGCTGCCTTTGCCGACAAGGTCTCGGCGCTGCGGGTCGGGTCCGGCCTGGAGCGCGAGGTCGAGATAGGCCCGCTGATGCACGCGGCTGCCAAACGCAAAGCCGAAGCCCAGATCGCCGACGCTTTGGCGCGCGGCGCGCGGCGGCTGACGCCGGAGCGCGCCATGCCGGGCCCGCTCTTCCTGGCACCGACCGCCCTCGCCGACGTGCCCGACGAGGCGCTGATCATGCGCGAGGAGACCTTTGCCCCAGTGGCGGCCATCGCCCCGTTCGGTAGCGAGGACGAGGTCATCGCCCGTGCCAACGACACGGAATACGGCCTCGTCGCCTATCTCGTGACGCGTGACGGTGCGCGGGCCGCGCGCATGGCCAGGGCGCTCGAATACGGGATGGTGGCGGTCAATCGGGTCAAGATCACCGGCGCGCCGATCCCCTTCGGCGGGATGAAGCAATCCGGCCTTGGTCGCGAAGGCTCGCGCCACGGCCTCGAGGCCTTCACCGACCTCAAATATGTCTGCCTCGATCTGAACTGAGGCGCCGCTTGCCGTTTCCACGAAGGATTCCTGCGATGCTCGACCATCACGCCCGCACCAGCAATGAACTGGACGCCTGGGACCGCGACCACGTCTTCCATCCCTCGACCCATATGGGCCAGCATGCCCGTGGTGAGGCCCCGAACCGCATCATTACCGGTGGCGAGGGCGCCTACATCGTCGACCGCGAGGGCAAAACGAGCCTCGACGCGTTCGCCGGCCTCTACTGCGTCAATGTCGGCTATGGCCGAAAGTCGATCACCGATGCGATCGCCGAGCAGGCGGCGAAGCTGCCCTATTACCATGCGTATGTCGGCCACGGCTCCGAGCCCTCGATCAAGCTCGCCAAGATGGTGATCGAGCGCGCGCCCAAGGGCATGAGCCGCGTTTTCTTCGGGCTGTCTGGCTCGGACGCCAACGAGACCAATCTCAAGCTGGTCTGGTACTATAACAACGTCCTGAAGCGGCCGGAGAAGAAGAAGATCATATCGCGCTGGCGCGGCTATCACGGCTCGGGCGTGATGACCGGGAGCCTCACCGGCCTTGCCGCCTTCCACACTCTCTTCGACCTGCCCAGGGCCCCGATCCTCCACACCGAAGCGCCGTATTACTACCACCGCGAGGACCGCAGCCTCAGCGAGGAGCAGTTCTCGCAGCATTGCGCCGACAAGCTCGAGGAGCTGATCCAGGCCGAGGGACCGGAGACGATCGCCGCCTTCATCGGCGAGCCGGTGCTCGGCACGGGTGGCATCGTGCCGCCGCCCGCCGGCTACTGGGCGAAGATCCAGGCGGTGCTGAAGAAGCACGATGTCCTGCTGATCGCGGACGAGGTCGTCACCGGCTTCGGGCGACTGGGCAGCATGTTCGGCTCGGACCATTACGGCATCGAGCCCGACCTCATCACCATCGCCAAAGGGCTGACCTCGGCCTATGCGCCGCTCTCGGGCGTCATCGTCTCGGAGAAGCTTTGGCGGGTGCTGGAGCAGGGCTCGGATGAATACGGCCCGATCGGCCATGGCTGGACCTATTCCTCGCACCCGCTTTGCACTGCTGCGGGCGTCGCCAATCTCGAACTGGTCGACGAACTCGATCTCGTGCGCAATGCCGGCGAAGTCGGCGCCTATTTCAATGCGACGCTGCAGGATGCCGTTGGCGGCCATCGCCATGTCGGCGAGGTCCGTGGCGAGGGCCTGCTGGCGGCGGTCGAGTTCGTCCGCGACAGGGATGACCGCGTCTTCTTCGCTACCTCTGAAAAGGTCGGCCCGCGCATTGCCGCCGCCCTGCTGGAACAGGGCGTCATCGCCCGCGCCATGCCGCAAGGCGATATCCTGGGCTTCGCACCACCGCTATGCCTCACAAGGCAGGAGGTCGACCAGATCGTCGACGCGACCCGGCGCGCCGTGGCGGCAGTGCTTTAGCGCMAATGATCCCATGAACCTAGTCGCGTTGGCGCTGTTGCGCCAGTTAGGGACGTTGGGGCCCTCGCCCGGGAGATGAGGTATCGCGGTGGCTGCGGGCGATCCGGGAGCGGAAGTGCGCAGCCTCTTCACATACGGTGCCGGAGAGGTCGGACCTGACCTCGGCAGCGAGCGAAGGAGCGACGGCGATGGCGCATTTCGTAGGTCTGGACGTGTCGGTGCAGGAGACGGCGGTGTGCGTCGTCGACGAAGCCGGCAAGGTTGTGTTCGAGCAGAAGGTTGCGACCGAGCCGGACGATCTCGTCGTGCTGCTCATGTCCATCAGTGGCGACTATGGCCGGATCGGGATTGAGGCCGGTCCGCTCTCGCAGTGGCTGGTGAATGGCTTGGCGGAAGCAGGCCTGCCGGTGATCTGCGTCGAGACGCGGCACATGAACTCGCTCCTGAAGGCGCAACAGGTCAACAAGTCGGACCGTCACGACGCTCGTGGCATCGCGCAGATGATGCGSGTCGGCCTGTTCAAACCGGTACACGTCAAGACGCTGGCGAGCCAGGAGAAGCGGATGCTGCTGACCGGCCGCAAGCTCCTGCAGCGCAAGATGCTCGACATCGAGTTCGACCTGCGCGGCACGTTGCGCAACTTCGGCCTCAAGGTCGGCGTGGTCGGCAAGGCCGGGTTCGAAGCTCGCGTCCGCGAGCTGGTGGCGGGCATGTCCAGTCTGTCGGCGATCGTGGAGCCACTGCTCACCGTCCGGCGCGTCCTGCGCCAGGAGTTCGCGCGGATGCACAAAATGCTGCTCGAAGTGGTTCGCCAGGATCCCGTGTGCCGGCGGCTGATGACCGCGCCTGGTGTCGGGGCGGTCGTGGCGCTCACCTATCGGGCGACGGTCGATCAGCCGGCAGCGCTTTGTTCACTCCAGGGCGGTCGGCGCGCACGTTGGACTGACACCTCGACGCCACCAGTCCGGCGAGATCGACTATGATGGCGGCATCTCCAAGTCCGGCGACACCATGCTGCGGACGATGCTGTACGAGGCCGCCCAGACGCTGCTTACGCAGAGCCGGCACTGGTCGTGGCTCAAAGCATGGGGCACGCGGGTCGCGCAGCGGCGCGGCATGCGGCGCGCCATCGTAGCCGTCGCCAGGCGACTGGCGGTGATCCTGCATCGCATGTGGATCGACGGCACCGACTTCCGCTGGGGCCGCGACCCGGCAGCCGCCGTTCAGGCGGCCTGACCCCGGCCCGCACAGGAGCAGCGACGGGTTCTGCCACGGCAGGAAGAGGTCCTCACGGGGACGGTGGTGAGACGAGATCGTAATGTCCGCAGCCTCTGCCGCTCGACGGCGGCAAGAGCGCCCGAGAGATTGGTCCGCCTCATCCTCTTACCCCATCATGGGGCGGCCCCTGCGCCGACCCCGGAGAGAAGCGCGAGCCCCGTGCGGCGACCTCGTACCGAAATGCCCCCGAGCAGGAACCGACCACAGCTGGACGCGATCCGCACGGCCGTCGTCCCCGCTGGCACAACCGGCGGTCGATCGGTGCGGCCCCTTGACTTAAACCGCGATAGAGAAGCGGACATTGATTGCCCGTGAAACGGCGGTCGGTTGCGACCAAGGTTGTGTGCAAAACGGGCTGACCCGCTGGCGCTGGTCAGCAGTGCCTTGTCCGCTCCGCCCGTCACCGATCAGCGCCTGTTCCCGGCGTTCGAGGATCAACGGGCGGCCCCCTCCCCGGCCATGAAGCGCGCTTGCGCGCAGGATCTCCAGCGTGACATGCATGGAGCTGACCACAGGTGGCGAACGGATGTTGCTGGCGCGAGCCGGTTGTCGACGCACTGGCGACGGACACGCAGGAGCTGGATTTTCGCCGCACCTCCGAGGATCGGGAGGGCGAGACCACGGCGCGCGGGCTGCGGCGCGTTCCTGAGAAAGCTGGCTTGTACCGGGCCCGTGCTCTGCCTGGGTGGCCTCATCGTCTTGGGTCGCCCGAGCCGAACCGGGCCGCGAGGGGAAGGCGATGCTGGGCATCGACGAGAACGCCGAGGGCGCGACCCTGATCCGGCGGCTTGGCGACCGTGCCACTTGTAGTTATGGCGATATGCCCCTATATCTAAGGCATATCGCCAGGGAGATCGGCCATGACCACAGTTACCGCACTCGAAGTCGTTGGTGGGCGCGACCTAATCGGCGCCCCCATCAATAGCAGCCGCGATCTCATTAGCGCAGTTCGGCGAGGCTTCCCGGTCCAGACTGTGGAGTACGTCATCAGCAGCGGCCGCATGTCCCTCGCCGAAATTGACCTGGTTGTCATTCCTCGCAAAACCCTCAGCCACCGGCGCAAGATTGGCACCCTGACATCCGAACAATCTGACCGCCTGATCCGGGCTGCGCGCGTCCTTGCCGAAGCTGAGGAAACGTTCGGATCTCAGCAGAAGGCAGCCAAGTGGCTGCGCCGACCAACAACCGCACTCAGCGGCGAAAAACCCATCGACCTCCTCGACACGTCGGAGGGAGCAGACCAGGTCGAGGCGCTGCTCGGCCGCATCGKCCACGGCATCGCCGCCTGATATGAAAGTCTGGCGTGTTTGCCGTTTACCGTTCGCCGATTTGAACGGCGAGGGGGCTCGGATCTACGGCGGACGGTGGAACACTCCCGGACGCCCCCTGCTGTATACGGCCGAAAACCCGGCACTCGCGATTCTTGAGGTAAGAGTACATCTCGACCTCGAGCCTGACCTGATCCCAGACGATTACGTCCTCATGGAAATCGAGTCAGGCTCAGCTGTAATCAAAGAGATTTTGGACCCAATTGAAGCACCGGCAACTGTCGGTGACCGCTGGCTCGCCACAATGGAAACCCCGATCCTTAAGGTTCCATCCTTTGTGGTGCCAAACAGCTTCAACTTGCTGATCAACCCGGCGCACCCCGGAGCCGCGAGCATCAGCATCCAAAGCACAAAACCATTTGATTTCGACAGGCGGCTCTGGCTCCCCCTCACATACATGCCTCCGTGAGGAGAACCTGCCGATCGGCGGGACAGATCACCCATCTGGCTGGTTGAGGCACGGGCTGCTCGATCCACTTCTTCATCTCATTGAAAGACTCATCGGCCGACCCCGCGCGCCTGGTTGAACTCATCGATGAAAGGCCTCTTCGCTGGCTCGGCTCATCATGCTGGCTCAATTCCGCCCGTCGCGCCCCGATCATTGGCGACGCCGTCACGTTCCGCGTCGCCCTCCCCGTCGTCGGCGCCGCTCGTCGGGACTCCTCAGCCAGGAGCGTGTCCTTGGTCAGCAGGCCGGCATCCTCGAGCTTTTCGAGATCCGGCAGGTCGCGCAGGCTGGCGAGACCGAACACCGACAGGAATCTGTCGGTCGTGACATAGGTATAGGGCGCCCCCGGCTCCGGGCTGCGCGGTCCGGTGTGATCACGCCGGCGCGTTTTAGCGCCGCAACGGTGTCTTGGTTCCGTTTGCGCGCCGTTCTCGCGTTTTGCCGGGCAGAACGGGAGGGTGTTAGGCGAAGGGTGGGCCGGTAGCTCAACGGTTAGAGCTCGCTGCTCATAACAGCGGCGGTGCCGGTTCGAATCCGGCCCGGCCCACCATTTTCCTCTCAATGGCCTTGCCATCCGCGTTCTCTCGGCGTTGTCACTCCGGTGGCGGAGAGCTGTGTGGATGGGCGGGCATGAGCCAGTCGACCATCAGCTATAGTCGCCATCGATTTCCGCCTGCGATCATTGCTCATGCGGTGTGGCTGTATTTTTGCTTTCCCCTGAGCCGTCGCCTTGTCGAGGAGATGCTGCCGGAGCGCAGCATTGCTGTCTCCTACGAGACGGTGAGGCGCCGGGCCCTGAAATTCGGGCGGGAATAAGCCCGTAGCCTGT
The DNA here is from genome assembly GCF_056396065.1 of Allobosea sp. 05T433. NCBI lineage: Bacteria > Pseudomonadati > Pseudomonadota > Alphaproteobacteria > Hyphomicrobiales > Alloboseaceae > Allobosea > Allobosea sp. 05T433. The sequence continues at coordinate 39,681 of NZ_JBFTKS010000038.1, forward strand.
CGGCGGCAGCGGCGGCCAGAGGCACTGGCTGTGGTGCGCCGTCGATCAAGAGGGCTATGTTCTTGACGAGTTCACGCAGAACGGCTCGGCGAAGAAACGCCTCCATTGGATTTTGACCGCGAGAGAACGTTCTATTTTCACATGTCACAATAGAATTGTGGTCATTTCGGCGCGGTGCGAAACTGACGGACTATCCGAAAGGCACAGGCCCCAACGCGCTCCAAAAGGACCAGATGATGAAGCTCAAGGTTGGCCGATGGCTGGTTGCAGCCGCCTTGGGGTTCGCCACCCCTGCGCTTGCCAGTGCAGACCGCTTGGTGGTGGATCTGGCGGCCGAACCGTCGACGCTCGATCCGCAGATCCAGTGGAATCCCGATAGCTACTACGTCTACCGCAACATCTTCGACAATCTCGTCACCCGCGACGACAAGGGCGATATCATCCCTCAGATCGCCACCTCTTGGCGCAGCCTGTCCAATACGGAAATCCTATTCACGCTGCGCAGTGACGTGACCTTCCATGACGGATCAAAACTCACCGCCGAGGATGTCGCCTTCAGCATCAAGCGTATCACCGACGCGTCCTTCGGGAGCCCGCAGCGCGGGCAGTTCGACAAGATCGTTGCCGCCGTCCCCCTCTCGGCGACGGAGGTGAAACTTGTCACCGACGGGCCCTATCCGGCTTTGCTCGCCCAGCTCGTGAAGCTCTCGATCGTACCAAAGGCGGTCGTCGAGAAAGTCGGCAACGACCCCTTCAATCTCAAGCCGGTCGGGAGCGGTCCGTATCGTTTCGAAAGCTGGCAGCGCGGCGTTGCCGTGACCCTGAAGCGCAACGATGACTATTGGGGCACCAAGGGCCCATTCCCGACCGTGCTCTTTCGCGCCGTGCCTGATGGTGCGACACGCGTCGCCAATCTGCAGGCGGGGAGCTCCGACCTTGCCGTGGGGCTCGACAACGACCAACTCGCCCAATTCAAGATGTCGCAGCGGGTTAAGCCCCTGACGGCCCTAACCGAGCGCCTCGCCTATCTGCGCCTCAATCCGAACCAGCCCCCCTTCGATAACCCCAAGATTCGCGAAGCCGTGGCGCGAGCTGTCGACAAACAGGGCATCATCGACGGCATTCTGGGCGGGCAGGAGAAGCCCATAGCGCAGATGTTGACGCCGGCACATTTTGGCTGGGCCGAGGGCATCGCCGGCCCCACCTACGACCCGGCGCGCGCCAAGGCGCTTGTCGCCGAGGCCGGGGCTGCAGCCAAAGTGCCATTTGCGCTGACCACCGCGCCCTTCTTCGATCAGCGTGTCGTCCAGGCGATCCAACAGCAATTGCGCGATGTAGGGTTCGAGGTGACGATCACCTTGGTCGACACGCCGAGCTTCCTTCAAAGGACCCAGCGCGGACCCCTCGACTCTCCCATCCTCGCCATCAGCCGCTCCTCCTGCGCTTGCCAAGACGCGGACGGTGCGCTGTACCAACTCTTCCACTCCGGCAATGGCTGGACAATCGTCGAGAACAAGGAGATCGACGGGCTGCTCGACCGCGCGCGCGCGACGCTCGATCCCGCAGTACGATTGGCCGATTATCGCAAGATTCATGAAATTGTTGCGGCGACACTGCCCGTCGTACCTCTTTATCAGACCGTCGTCGGCTATGGTGCCGCCAAGCCACTGCAATTCAACCCGACGCCGAACGAAAGTCTGTTCCTCAACCGCATGCGTTGGGGGGAGTGATTCGAGCCTAGCTGGCATTGGCACGTTAACTGCCGGCGAGCGTCAGGGACTGAACCGGTCGCCGCCGGGTTCGGAAGCGCAAACCTACCCAGGCTTGGTCGATCGAATTCGGTTTCTCGCGAAAGTCATGCCCTGAACCCAGTCGGCCAATCATCCTGTTGCTGCGTGACCCGGTCGATTGGTCAGCTGACGGAGTCATACAAATGCCTCCGATCCCGAATGGGGGCGATTAATTCGGCGCGCGCCAGTAGCGAATACATCACCATCCGCTCGGAGCCATGGCCGCACGTCCTCTCAGACATCGGCCTAAATGAATCAAAAGAAACCGTAAGCACGGCGGGTGGCTGCCCCGACTTTGCGCGTTTGCGACCGTCCAGCAAGAGGCGCAGAGGCCGTTCGGGAGCGGGTTATCAGGCGCATGTGGACCCACCCTCGGTTCGCCTGACAATCCACTTCCCGACGCGCGGCTACGCGCCAAGGTCATATAACTCCTCACCTTGGCGCTCCCGACAGCCAAGGCCTCCGATCTCTTTTGAGCGCCGAGACCCCTACCCTGGCCTTCAGTTGATCGGATGCCGGCAGCCTCGGCGGATGTGGAGCTACCCGCCCGTCATGCATCGCCGTGCGTCGGCTTCGGGATCGCGCGGATGCAAGTAAGGGGCACCCATCAGGAAGGCAGGGCGCGACGACGGAGGACCACATCGCATGCAAATTTCACATGGCGGGTAGGGCTTCTTCGCTCGGCGATTGCGCCGCGAATTCATAGTTTGATCACGATCATGCGCCTTGCTTGAACCAAGGATATGGCGCGCCGCCAGATCGAATTTCCCGATCGGATCGATATGTCACCCCCGTCTGCAGCTGCCACCGCGGCCGATTGCGATGCCTATTCCTCTGATGTCTCGATAAGGAAGCCCCCTACCCGTCCCGCCGGTATCTCGTTACCCGTGGACAACGCGTTCCTCGCCATAGGTCTCATCCTGGCGAGCACATTGTTCTTCGCCGCCGGAGACGTCTCGGCGAAACTCCTGACGGCAAACCTTCCCGGCGTGCAGGTGGCGTGGTTGCGCTATCTCGTATTCGTCATCCTGGTTGTGCCGACCGCGTTCGCTATGAGCGGCAGGCGCGCCCTCGTGGCCGCCTCGCCCGGCATGCAGACCCTTCGTGGCCTCGCAGTGGCTGGCTCCGCGATGCTCTTCATTTTGGGCCTCACGCAGCTTCCCGTTGCGGAGGCAACCGCCATCAACTTCATATCGCCCATCTTCATCACGGCCCTGTCCATCCCATTGCTCGGCGAGAAGGTGGGCCTTCGCCGCTGGGCAGCGGCAGCGGTCGGCTTTGCAGGCGTGCTCATCGTCGTGCGACCGGGCACCGCTGGGTTCAGCATGGCGGCTCTCCTGCCGATGGGCGCCGCCATGTGCTGGGCGGTGGCCGCGATCGTGACGCGAAAGATGCATGCCGAGCGGTCGGAGGTGACGATGGCCTGGTCCGCGCTCATCGGCTTCGCGGTGCTGTCCGCGGGCGTGGCCTTCTCCTGGCATCCTTTGACACTGCGGGAGATCGGGATCGGCGTGGCCATGGGCTTGTTCTCGACCATCGGTCACTGGATGGTCATCCTCGCCTTCAAGAAGGCCCCCGCATCGACGATCGCCCCGTTCTCGTACGTGCAGCTCGCCTCCGCAGCCCTACTCTCCTTCGCCATCTTCGGGGCTGTCCCCGAGGCCATGACCTTCCTCGGAGGAGCGGTGATCGCGGCGAGCGGACTCTACACGGCCCACCGGGAACGCATCCGGGCTAGGTAGCTGTCGGCGAGCGAGGCTATGGAGCGTCTCGCCAGCCATGTAGTCCTGGCCACCTGGCGCTTGAAATCAGGTGCTGGGGGTGCGGCGTCGGGCCATGGCTTAGGCCGTCGCGATCTTCGAATGGGCGAACAGGCTGATGCAGCAATCGGGCGATCGATCCTCGTCGGCGGTCGAGTTCGCGCAGATTACGTGTGATCGCGTCGCATTCGTCTACGGCGAACGATCTCGGCTCGGATCGGAGGATCGCTTCCAACCGCCCGGTCCGAGTCATCAAAGGGGAGGTCGTCGCGCTCCACCTCGCCCTCTCCCTCATCGCCCAGCAGCAAGGCGCGGGCTTGGCGGTCCGCAAATACACGATGATGAAGCGCGGCATCCTCAGCCATGACGCCCAGCGTTTGCCGGGCTCCACCATCACAGCCGCCGCGAAGGCAGAGGTCGACTACCTACTAGAACGCGTGGCAAAAACCGACCCCAGAGCGAATAGCTGAGCCTGGAGTCGCGTTTCTCCGTAGCCCTTCGGCGTGGGCCGCCTTGCGGTGGCGCGTGCTGAGTGAAGAAATAGGCGTATGGATAGTCATACGCCTATGCCGAAGCTCTCTCGGCTTGAAGTGATCACGACGGGATCGCGGCGGCGGTGGACGCCGGAAGAGAAGCTC
>NZ_JBFTKS010000039.1:0-42279 GCF_056396065.1 Allobosea sp. 05T433
TCCCGCGCGCAAGCCCACAATCCAGGCCGCGCGGCGAAATCCCCATAGCACAGCCCCGGGCCGCGGCTTCCTCCCCTGGAGGCTTTCGAACGCCGGCCCTCAGCCCGGACCAAGCCCGCCGCCTGGGCCGGCATCCGAAACCCTTCACATTTGCAGACATTGGCGAGTTGCCCAGAAGCAGACGTACGAGTGCGCTGGCCGGAGTTCTGACCGAAGCCGTGAATAAGCGGCGTACAGCGGTTACGTGCCGATGACGCGCACTCATGCTGGAACCGACCAACCCGATCGAGGCGCAACAATTCCGCTACGCCGTGACAATGCCTGCTGGAGGCTTGAGTCGCACGCGCCTTATGAGAACGACTCCATTGACATGATTAAATATCATGTCAATGGAGTCAGATGCCTGACTTCCCATCCCTGAACGGTCTGCGCAGCTTCGAGGCGACGGCGCGTCTCGGCAGTATGACACGCGCGGCATCGGAACTCGGCGTCACGCAAAGCGCCGTCAGCCGCGCCTTGTCCTTGCTGCAGGCGGAACTTGGCTTTCCGCTGTTCCTGCGCACCAAGCCGTCAATCCAGCTGACGTCGAGCGGCGAAGCGATCTTCGTCGAGTTGCGCCACTCATTCGATCGGATGCGGACGCTGCTCGCGCGCCTTCGCCAAGATCAGAACGCATACGGATTGACCATCAACGTGCTGCMGACCTTCGCGCTGCGCTTCCTGATTCCGCGCCTGCCGGCATTCAAGGCGCAGCATCCGGACATGCAGGTCGACATCGTCGTCGGTGAGCAGGCGATCGATTTCGCCCTCGACGCCGTTGATGTCGGCATCCGCTATGGAAATGGCGACTGGCCGGGCGTCAAAACCTATCGGATACTGGACGAAGAACTGGTGATTGTCTGCGCGCCGCGGCTGCTCGAGGGCCGCACGGCGATCGATCCCGGGGCGCTTCGGCCCGAACAGCTCATTCGCCACACTACCCGGATCGAGGCCTGGCCTGAATGGTTCGAGAACCTTCATCTGCCGACGCCGACGCCCGCTGGCCTCGGCTTCGAGCATTTCTTCATGGTGATCGAGGCGGCCGTGGTCGGCATCGGCTTTGCCCTGTTGCCGCGGTTCCTGATTCGGCGGGAGTTGGAGAACGGCGACCTCGTTATCGCGTCACCCCATATCCTGCGCCGCCAGCAAGGCTACTTCTTCATGTGCAGCCCGCTGCGCCGGTCCGAGCCGAAAATCCTCGCCTTCCGACGCTGGCTTCAGGGCGAGCTGGAAGCCCTAACGGCAGAAGGGCGTCCTCTTGAAATGTGAAAAATTCTCATGATAGTCATGTCCGCCGCCTGGATCTGTCCGACAATCAGAACGGCGCGCCGGGGTCGCCGCATGCCATCAACCAAAGTCCGCGCGCCATGACGTCGTCGCCCGCGCATATCGCGTTCATCACCTCGCCGCTGGAGAGCGAGCATGTCGAGCGCATGCGCGCGGCGGCACCCGCCGGCGTCGACATCATCTTCGCGCCCGATCTGCTGCCAATGACGCGCTATGTCGGCGATCACAAGGGACGCGACAGCTTCCGGCGTACCGGGGCGCAGGAGCGCCGCTGGCGTGAGGCGCTCGGACGCGCGACGATCCTCTGGGATTTTCCAACCGGCGCGGAGGATGAGCGAGGCCTTGCGCTCGCGCCGAACGTGCGCTGGGTGCAGACGACCAGCTCGGGGGTGGGACAGCAAGTCCATAGCTTCGGGCTTGCGCCGACCGACCTGATCGTGACCACGGCTCGCGGCGTCCATGCTGACGCGCTGGCGGAGTTCGCATTTCTCGTGATGCTTGGCCATGTGAAGGATCTGCCGCGCCTGCAGCGCGATCAGCAAGCACATCGCTGGGAGCGCTATTGCGGCGGAGAGCTCTCCGGCAAGACGGTTGCGATCGTCGGCGCCGGCAAGGTCGGCGCCCGCATCGCCGCGCTCGCGCGTGTGTTCGACATGTCGGTGACAGCGGTCGTCAACAATCCGTCGCCAGCGCGCAGCGCCGAACTGTTCACGACGGATATCTACGGCCAGACGGACCTGCACAAGGCGCTCGCCAGCGCGGACTATGTGGTTCTCTGCACGCCGCATACGCCGCAGACCGAACGCATGATCGATCGGACGGCGTTCGCCGCGATGAAGCCCGGCGCCGTTCTGATCAACATCGCGCGCGGCCAGGTTGTCGATGAGGCGGCGCTGATCGCGGCGCTGTCGAGCGGGCAGATCGCCTTCGCCGGGCTGGACGTCGCCGCGGTCGAACCGCTTCCGCCGGGATCGCCGCTCTGGTCGATGCCGAACGTGCTGATATCTCCGCACTCGGCCAGCACCGCGCCGAGCGAGAACGGCAAGATCGTAGACATCTTCATCGAGAATCTCGGCCACTACGTCGCCGGCCAGACGGAGAAGATGATCAACGTGCTCGACAAGGCGCGCATGTATTGAGCCAAAACCTGCCGCGGCCAACGGCGCGCGCAGGATGCGGCGAAGAGGAACGAGGGAGGAGAGCATGATGAAAGCCCGGTGCAAAAGCCTGCTTGCTGCGTCGATCGCCCTGGGCGCCGCGCTGTCGGTGCCTGCCGCCGCGCAGGAGGCCAAGCCGCAATATGGCGGCGAACTCGTGCTCGCTGGACAGCTCGACAAGACGATGTTCCCCGGCCGCAACACGGACGCCGGCGGCATGGACGTTTACTTGAACGCCTGCGAGACGCTGGTCGAGCTGACAGCCGATCGTCAGATCAAGCCAGTGCTGGCAGAGAGCTGGACAACGTCCGAAGACAAGAAGACTGTGACGTTCAAGCTGCGGCCGGGCGTGCAGTTCCACGACGGCACACCGTTTAACGCCGAGGCGGTCGCCTTCGTCTTCAACGAAGCACTCGCTAAGAAATTCCTTTATGTCAGCCTGCTCGAGGGATTGCAGAAAGTCGTCGCCGACAATGACGGTCAGGTGTCGTTCCAGATGTCGGCGCCGTCGGCAGCGCTTATTCCCAATCTCGCTTACCGCACGATGTGCATCTTTAGCCCGACTGCCTACAAGGCCAAGGGGGAGGAGGGCCTCGGCAGCAACATCATCGGCACAGGCCCTTTCATCAACACCGGATATGCGAAGGGCGAATACGCGCTCTTCAAGAAGAACGACAAGTACTGGCAGAAGGGCAAGCCTTATCTCGACAGCATCCGCATCCTCTTCGTACCGGATGTGATGACGCGCCTCGCGATGCTGGAGAGCGGCGAGATCGACCGCGCCCCGGGCATTCCGAATTTCGACATTCAGCGGCTGGCCAAGGACAAGAGCATCGCGCTACGGACCATGCCGAGCCTGCAGCAGCATTATGTCGTCATCAACAATCTGGTGAAGCCGCTCGACGATCCCAAGGTGCGGCAGGCGCTCAACATCGCCGTCGACAAGGCCGGCATCGTGCAGTCCGTTTTCGCAGGCACCGGTGCCACGTTATCGCAGGCTCCGACGTTATCGCCCGGCGTGTTCGGCTTCGCCGATATGCGCGAGCCCGGCAAGGACACGATCTTCCCGTTTGATCTCGCCAGGGCGCGGGCGATGCTGAAGGAGGCCGGATACGAGGATCGAAATGGCGACGGCTTCGTCGAGGACGCACAGGGCAAGACGCTGTCGCTCAAGCTCTATGGCCGGAAGGCTGGAACGGGCGACTACGAAATCGCGCAGCTCGTGAAGACGTTCCTCGAAAAGCTTGGCGTCAAGACCGAGCTCACGATCCTGGAGAGCGCGACGTTCAGCGCTGCGCTCTCGGTTGGGCCGAAGGATGCGAAATACGATCTCGCCGTATTGTCCTGGACAGTGCCGACGGCCGATCCAGACGAGCCGATGATGTATATGACGCATACCAAGGCGTGGAAGCCGGCCGGCGCCAATCGCATGTTCTTCTCCAATCCGGAGACGGACAGGCTGGCGGAGGCGGCGCATGTGGAGAGCGATCCCGCGAAGCGCGCCGAAATTGTGCGGCAATGGATGGCCGAACTTCTGAAGCTCGCGCCGGTCATCTACCTGCCGACGCTCAACCTGACCGACGCGACGCGCAGCTATGTGCATGGTGGCGTCTATCTGCCGTCGAATGTTTATGACGGGACCTTCGCCTGGATCGATCAAGCCGAGCGCAAGCGCCAGGGGATCAACCGCTGACGCTCATGAAAGCCGCTCTTCCTCCAATGCTCGCGCCGGCGGCGTGCCGGGAGCCTGACTGCGCATGATGAAGATGATCGCCAGCCGACTGGTCTTCATGATCGTTGCCGGGCTCCTTTTGTTGACGTTTCTGTTTTGCTTGTTCCATGCGATCCCCGGCGATCCCGCGCGCTTGATCGCCGGCGACAGCGCGCCGGAAGAGCTGGTCGCGAGCATCCGCACGGCCTACGGGCTCGATCAACCGCTTGGCGCGCAATATGTCGCCTACATGGGCAAGGTGCTGACGGGAGATTTCGGCGTTTCGAACTTCTCGCGTCAGCCTGTGCTCGCGATCGTCGGTCCGCGCCTGTTGAACACCGCTCTCCTGGCTGCCTGGGCGATGCTTTTCGCGACGACGATCAGCCTCGTCCTCGGCTCGCTCTCCGCCATGTACTGGAGCCGGCCGATCGACAGAGGCGTGTCGCTCGTCTCGCTCATCGGCATCTGTACGCCGATCTTCGTGTCGGGGATCGTCGCGATCTATTTTTTCGGGGTCTATCTGCGCTGGCTGCCGATCGGCGGCATGACCACCTGGCGTCACTACGTCATGCCGGTGTTGACGCTTGGCTTTGCGCAAGCGGCGGGCTTCACGCGCATGGTCCGCGCCTGCATGATCGATGCATTGCAGCGCGATTTCATCGTGACCGCGCGCTCCAAAGGCGTCCCCGAGCGCACGATCGTCTTCAAGCATGCACTGCGCAATGCATTGCTGCCGATCATCACCTTTTTCGGCCTTGGCCTCGGCAGCATGCTCGGCGGCGCCGCAGTCGCAGAATCGATCTTCAATTGGCCCGGCCTTGGCCGGCTCATGGTCGATTCGATCCTCACGCGCGATCTTCCACTGACCCAGGGCTGCATCTTCGTCTTCGCGATGATGTTCGTGCTGGTGAATCTGATCGTCGACCTGCTCTACCGCTGGGCGGATCCGAGGCTAGCCCATGATTGATCGGACAGCCTCGCCGCACCGGGCACGTGGCACATGAATCTGTTCAGGCACTATGCCCGCGATCGCGTCGGCCTTTTCTTCGGCGTGATCCTGGCCCTGTTCTACCTCGTCGCGATTCTCGCGCCGTGGATCGTTCCGTCCGACCCGCTGGAAACCAACCTGACGGCGGGGCTGTTGCCGCCATCCGCCAGTCATTGGTTCGGAACGGACCAGTTCGGGCGGGACACGCTGGCACGCGTGATCCTTGCGACGCGCGTGACTTTGCAGATCACGACGGCTGCGCTGCTGTTCTCGTTGCTGCTCGGCGTGCCGATCGGCATGGTCGTCGGCTATAGCGGAGGTCTCGCCGACGCGATCGTGATGCGCCTGACCGACATGATGCTGATCTTTCCGACGATCATGATCGCCATCGTGATCGTGGTCGTGGTTGGTCCGTCGGAAAGGGGCGTGGTGATCGCGCTTGGACTGTCGCAGCTCCCGAACTTCATCCGCATCGCGCGCAGCGCCGCTCTCGCTGTCCGACAGGAACTCTATATCGAGGCGGCGATCGCCGCTGGCGCAAGCTGGTCCGACATCCTGGTTCGACACGTGCTGCACAACATTTCCGCTCCGGTGATCGTCAAGGCGACCATCACGCTTCCCGGATTCGTGATCGGCGCGTCCTCGCTTAGCTATCTCGGCCTCGGCGTGCAGCCGCCGATGCCGGAATGGGGGCAGATGCTGAACGAGGCGAAGGGCTTCCTCACTCGCGCACCCTATCTGATTATCGGTCCCGCGGTCGCGCTATCCCTCTTCGTGCTCGCTGCGAACCTTGTCGGCGACAGCCTCAACGAGGCGCTTGATCCGAAGCTGCGCAGCCGCCGCCTTCTGCCGCTGGCGATGCTACGCCGACGCCAGGGCCAGAAGCCATGACCGCGCTTCTCGAGGCAAGGATTTGCGCGTCCAATTCGTGACGCCGTCAGTTCCACCCGCTGAATTCCAGTCATCAAGAGAGAAGTCGTCGCGTTCTGCGTCGCCCTCCCTGTCGTCAGAGCCGCTCGTCGAAATTTCTTCGGCTAGGAGCATATCCTTCGAGAGCAGGCCCGCATCCTCGAGCCCTTCCAGGTCGGGCAGGTCGCGCAGTCTGGCAAGACCGAACACCGGGCGGCCGCTGCCTGCAGCGCTGAGGCATCCTGCGACAACCTGCCAGCACTCTCCTCATCGATTCCAGGCACGCCGGCCTTACCCAATTGCAGACATTCCGAAGGTAGAGGCTGGGCCACTTTTGCCCATCGGCCGGCGCGCCAACCGGGCAGCCCGTAAGCAGACTCCCTGGATGTCGGGAAAGGGCCAACTCCGACCACCCGACGCCGATCTCCATGGGTCTCAAATGGGTTGGGACTGCGCGTCGAGCAGATCCAGCCGGTGCTGGCGCCGAGCGGACAGGGTGAAGCGCGGCCTGACCAGCCCCAGCCGGACCTGATGCCAAAACCCGCCGGATCGCTCCGGCGGGTTTGCTGTGGCTGCGGACCGAATGTCAGACCCGGCGGACGTTCCAGAACAGGGGGGAGGAGGCCGTCAGGATGCCCTGCAGGTTGCGGCGATAGGCGGTTTTTGGGATGATCTGGCCGAGCGGCGCGACCGGCACGGTGGTGAGCGCGCTGCGCTGGACATCGTCCAGCAGCCTTTGCGCCTGGGCCTCGTCGGTGCTGGCCAGCCATTGCGCCGTCAGCGTCTCCATCTCCGGGCTGTCATGCCAGCCGAACCAGCCGGACGCGCCGGCCCCGCGGATATAGAGGTTCTCCGCAGGGTTGGTGACGGAGGAACCCGGCCAGTTCGTGTGAAAAATGCTCCAGCCGCCGCGCTCCACTGGCTCCTTGGAGGTGCGCCGCTGCACGACGGTGCCCCAGTCCATCGTCTGCACGTCGACATTCAGGCCGAGCTTCTTCAGCAGATCGGCCGTGATGTCGCCGAGCGGGGCGATGAGCGGATGATCGGCGGCGTGAAGCATGACGATCTTCTCGCCCTTGTAGCCGGAAGCCGCGATCGCCGCTTTGGCCGCCTTTAGGTCGGGCGGCTGCTTCATGAACTCGGCACCGAGTTCCTTCACCCCCGGCAACCCGCAGGGGAACATCGCCTGGCAGGTGCGGAAGCTGCCGGTATCGCCGGCCATCACCGTCTGCATGTAGTCGTCCTGCGTCACGGCCGAGAGAATGGCCCGCCGCAGCGCCGGATTGTTGAACGGCGCCTGCTGATGGTTGAACCGCATCCCGAGGATCAGGCCGTAAGGATCGAGCGTGCTGGTGGCGATCTCCTTGTTCGCGGTCAGCGTCGACATCAGGTCGGGCAGGGGGCGTTCCCACCAGTCGACCTCGCCGCGCTGCAGGGCGCCGGCGGCCGTCGCTGGGTCGGTGATGACATGCCATTCGACGCGGTCGAAATTCACCCGCTTGCCGCCGGACGTCCAGTTGGCCGGCTCCTGGCGCGGCACATAGCCCTCGAATTTCTCGTAGACCATGCGCGAGCCCGGCACGAACTCGTTGGCGACGAAGCGGAACGGCCCCGATCCCATCATCTCCTTGACCGGCGCCATCGGGTCGGAGCTGGCGATCCGCTCCGGCATGATGAAGGCAGTCGAGGAATGCGGCTTGCCGAGCGCGCGCAGGAATTGCGGGAAGGGCCGCTTCAGCCGCACGCGGATCGTCTTGTCGTCGACCGACTGCCAGTCGTCGACGACGGCGCCGAGCGCCTGGCCAAAACTGTCGCGCATGCTCCAGCGCTTCAGGCTGGCAACGCAGTCGCGCGCCCGCACCGGCTCGCCGTCATGGAATTTCAGGCCGTCGCGCAGTTTGATCTCATAGGTCCTGCCATCGTCGGAGACCGTGGCGCCGGCCGCCATCTGCGGCTGCGGCCGCAACTGGTCGTCGACGGCAAAGAGATTGTCGAACACGCAATAGCCATGTGTGGTCGAGACCGCCGCCGTGGTCACGATCGGGTCCAGGATCGCGAGGTTGGTTTCCGGGATGAATTTCAGCGTGCGCGCCGCCGTGCCCTGGGCGATGGCGGGGCGGGCAAGCGCGGCGGCGCCGGCCGTGGCGATGAACTGACGTCTGTTGAACATGGCAGGTCCTACTCCGAGGCAGAAGGGGCGGGGACGACGTAGTCGACGGGTTCACCGAGCCAGCCATCGGCGCGGCGTTGCCAGTAGGCGGCGTGGATCCGGGCGGTGAACGGGCCCGGTCCGTTGCGGATGGCCCTGGTGCCGACCGAGGTGACCGGAAGCACGCCGCCGGCGGTCGTCGTCAGGAAGATCTCGTCGGCCTCGAGCAGCGCGGCGACCGGCACGTCGGTGGCCTCGACCGTGATGCCGAGCTCGGCGCAAAGCTCCATCACGGTGCGTCGGGTCATGCCGTCGAGCATGCCGCTGCGCGGGGTCAGCAGCGTCTCGCCCCTGCGGATGAAGATATTGAAACCCGGACCTTCCAGGACATGACCCTGGCCGTCGGTCAGCACGACGGTCTCGGCGCCATGGTCGAAGGCCTCCAGCAGGCCGAGCTCGAAATCGAGCCAGTGGTAGTGCTTGACCATCGGGTCGACGGAGTTCGCCGGCACGCGATGCCGGCTGCCGACATGGAGGTGCAGGCCGCGCTGCTGCACCTCAGGCGTCGCGATCCAGACATAGGGGATGCAGAAGGCCTGGAAACGCTGGGTGCAGAGCCGGATGTCGCGGCTGCCGATCGGCGGCCGGCCGCGCGTCATGATGATCTGCACATAGGCGTTGTCGAAGCCGGCGGTTGCGATCAGGGCGTGGACCGCCTTGTGGATCTCCGCGCGGCTGAGCGGCGAGGTCATGCGCAGGCGTTCCAGGGAGCGCCAGAACCGATCGAGATGGTCGTCGAGGCGAAATAGCAGCCCGTCCCAGGCCGAGATCGTCTCCTGGCAGGCATCCGAGCGCAAAAAGCCCCAGTCGAGCAGCGGCAGGGTGGCTTCCGCCACCGGCACGATCCTGCCGTCGATCCAGGCCGTGCCTTCGGCGAAGCGCGGCTCGATCGGCGAGCGATTCTGGCTGCGCGTCGGCGCCGGCCAGGAAAGCAGGGGGTCAGTCACGGCTCATCTCCATGAAAACGGGTTGCGCCTGGTCGTCGCAGGGCCAGAACGGGCGCTGCTTGACGTGCCAGTCGATGCTGGCGAGGTTCGGGTTCGTCGGGCCCGCGCCGCCGACCATGACCCAGGAGGTCCCGGCATCGAGCAGGGTGCGAAAATTCATCGGGTTCTTGAAAACCACGATCTTGCAGTCGCCGATGTCGATGCCCGCAGCCCGGTACTGCTCGTCCGCATATTCGTAGGTCGCGTGGGTCGGCACGACGATGCGGAGCCGGCCGGCCCGGAGCACCGCGGTCGGCCCCATCTGGCCGGGCGTGCCGGCGCTGATGCCGGCGGAATAGGTGAAATGGCCGTCATGCAGGCTCTCGACCACCGCCTCGACCGCGACCGGCGGATGGAAGCGCGGGTCGAGCGCGGAGCCGATCGCGACACGGATCGGCTGGCCCACGCCGAGCGCGAAGGCCTTTGCCGCAGCAGCGGGATCGACGACCAGCACGGCCGCCTCCACATCGAGCCCGGCGCGCAGCAGGGCTGCCAGCACGGCCGGCGCATCGCCGGGCGCGCCGCCGCCGACGCAGTCGGGCGCATCCGAGATCAGCACCCGCTCGGGACGGGCGACGGCCTCAGCGACGGCCTCGTCGGGAGACAGGCAGGGGATTTCGAAGGCGCGGCGACGGTCCCACATCGCCTGCACGATCTCGCCGGCCACCGCGGTTGCCGCGGCCGGATCCGCATCGGTCACCGCCACGCCCGCGATGCCGAGATCCTCGATGTCGAGCCAGGGCTGGACCGGAAAATAGCTCGCAGCGAGCGCCCGCCCGTCCGCCTCGATCTGGCGCGCCAGCTGGCGCAGCTCCGCCATCGGCGCATCGCCATTCGTGGAGCCGCCGGCGACGGGCAGGAGCGCGTCGATGCGCCGGAGCCGGGTCACGGGCCGGATCCGGCCATGCAGTGCGCCCGCCAGCAGTTCGGCTGCACGCAGCCCGGTGCCATGGGCATCGACATGGGGATAGGTTTCGTAGCCGACGAGGATATCGGCATTTTCGGCCATGCGCGGCGTGACATGGGCGTGCAGGTCGAGGCTCACGGCGATCGGAATGCCGGGGCCGAGCGCCGCGCGCAGCGCCGCGAGCAGGGCGCCCTCGGGATCGGTCTCGCCCTCGCAGATCATCGCCCCGTGCAGGGCGAGGAAGACGCCGTCCACCGGCTCTCTCAGGATCCCGGCGACGATGGCGTCGAAGGTCTCGCGGTAGAAGGCGCCCTCGACGACGCCGCCGGAACCGCCATGGGCGACGAGCACGGGAACGACCTCCAGCCCCTCCTTGCGCAGCGCCTCGAGCGCGCCGGTGACGGCAAGGTCGCGTCCCTCGATCGCAGGCAGTACGGCCTCGCCTTCGACAAGGACCTTTCGGGCGAAGCTGTCGCGCCCGTTGATCTGCTGGGAGAGCGTGTTGCCCTCGAATTCAAAGCTGGCCAGTGCAACGCGCATGAATGTCCTTCCCCTTTATTGTTGGATTGCCGGCAATGCTTGCGGTCAGGGCCGGAGCCGATCCGGGGCCCCGTCCGGATCATTGGGTTCGCGTTCCCCTCACAGGCTCTTGGCGATGCGCGGATCGAGCGAGTCGCGCAGGCCGTCGCCGAGCAGGTTGACCGCCAGGACCGTGATCGAGAGAAAGATCGCGGGAAACAGCACGATATGCGGCCTGACCTGCCAGAGCGCCCGGCCTTCGGCCATGATGTTGCCCCAGGACGGCGTCGCAGGCGGGATGCCGGCCCCGATGAAGGACAGGATCGCCTCGATGATCATCGCGCTGGCGCAGATATAGGTCGCTTGCACCAGCATCGGCGCCATGGTGTTGGGGATGATGTGCCGGATGATGATCCGCGGCGCCCTGGCGCCACTGGCGACGGCAGCCTCGATATAGGGCTGTTCGCGCAGCGAGAGAACGACGCCGCGTACGAGTCTGGCAACGCGGGGAATTTCCGCCAGCGTGATCGCCAGGACGACATTGCCGACCGAGCCCCGCGTCAGCGCCATCAGGGCGATGGCGAGCAGGATCGGCGGGATCGACATCATGCCGTCGATGGCGCGCATGATCACGCCATCGGCCTTGCGCACGAAGCCGGCGAGGACGCCGATCGCCAGGCCCGCCAGCGAGGCGAGCGCCGCGACCGCAAACCCGACCACCAGCGAGACGCGGGCGCCATAGACGACACGCGAATAGACGTCGCGCCCGAGCATGTCGGTGCCGAACCAGTATGCTTCCGAGGGCATCCGGGTCCGCCGTGCCGGCGAGATCTGGGTCGGGTCGACCGTCCAGAGCAGCGGCGCCAGCACGGCGATCGCGACCATGGCGAGAAGCAGCCCGCCGCCGACCGCGACCGACGGGTGCCGGCCGAGATAGCGCAGGAGACGCTGCAGCCGCGAGGGTCTCGCGAAGAGCCGGGTCCCGCCCGCCTCGGTGCCGGTGAGCGCGGTCAATAGCGTATCCTCGGGTCGACGATGGTGTAGGCGAGGTCGATCAGCAGGTTCACCAGCACATAGACGAAGCTGAACATCAGGATGACGCCCTGGATGACGGGATAGTCGCGCTGCAGGATCGCATCGACGGTCAGCCGGCCGAGACCGGGAATGGCAAAGACGCTCTCGGTGACGACCGCGCCGCCGATCAGGAGCGCGATGCCGACGCCGATGACCGTGATCACCGGCACGGCGGCGTTCTTCAGCGCGTGCAAGAACAGGACATTGCGATGGCTGACGCCCTTGGAGCGGGCGGTGCGGATATAATCCTGCTGCAGCACTTCGAGCATCGTCGCCCGGGTGATGCGGGCGATCAGCGCGATATAGACGAAGCCGAGCGCAAGCGCCGGCAGGATCAGGTTGCGCAGCCAGGGCCAGACACCCTCCGCGAGCGGCGTGTAGCCCTGCACCGGCAGCCATTCGAGCTTGAGCGCGAAGACATAGGCGAGGAGATAGCCGACGACGAAGACCGGAACGGAAAAGCCGAGCACCGCAAAGGCCATCGCCGCCTTGTCGACGACGCTGCCGGCATTCCAGGCCGCGAGCACGCCCATCGGCACGGCGATGAGCACGGTGACGAGCAGCGTCAGCACCATCAGCGACAGCGTCGGCTCGATGCGCTGCGCGATCAGCAGCGTGACCGGCCGCGCCGTGAAGATCGAGGTGCCGAGATCGCCCTGCACGACGCGCCAGGCCCATTCGCCGAAGCGGATTAGATAGGGCCGGTCGAGGCCGAGGCTCTGCCGGATGCGCTCGACCTCGGCCGGCGAGGCCTGGTCGCCGGCGATCACGGCGGCGGGATCGCCCGGCGCGATATAGAGCAGCGAGAAGACGAAGAGGGCGACGAAGGCCATCACCGGGATGGTCGCGACGATGCGCCTGATGATGAAGGAGAGCATCGGGGCTATTCGGCCGCGGCGCCGTAGGGGATGTTGCGCCCGCCGAAGCGGCGGACGCGAATATTGGCCTGTTCGGCATGGCCGACGAAGCCTTCCATGATGCAGAGCCGCGAGCAGGCTTCGCCGATCAGGACCGAGGCCTCGTCGGTCAGGATGCGCTGATAGGTGCAGGTCTTCAGGAATTTCCCGACCCAGAGCCCGCCGGTATAGCGCGCCGCCTTCTTGGTCGGCAGCGTATGGTTCGTGCCGATGACCTTGTCGCCATAGGACACGGTGGTGCGCACGCCGAGGAAGAGCGAGCCGTAATTCTTCAGGCGATCCTGGAAATATTGCGGGTCCGCGGTCATGACCTGGACATGCTCGGAGGCGATCCGGTCGGATTCTTCGGCCAGTTCCTCCAGGCTGTCGCAGAGGATGACCTCGCCATAATCCTCCCAGGCCTGGCGGGCGATTTTTGCCGTCGGCAGGATCGTGAGCAGGCGCTCGATCTCGCGCATTGTCTCACGCGCGAGCGCCTCGGAGGTGGTCAGCAGGATCGCCGGCGAATTGACGCCGTGCTCGGCCTGTCCGAGCAGGTCGGTGGCGCAGATCTCGCCATCGACCGTCTCGTCGGCGATGATCAGCGTCTCCGTCGGGCCGGCGAAGAGATCGATGCCGATCCGCCCGAAGAGCAGGCGCTTGGCCTCGGCCACATAGGCGTTGCCGGGGCCGGCCAGCATGTCGACCGGCTTGATCGTCTCGGTGCCGAAGGCCATCGCCGCGATCGCCTGCACGCCGCCGAGGCAGTAGATCTCGTCTGCGCCGGCCAGATGCTGGGCGGCGACGATCAAGCGGGCGGGCGCGCCATTGAAGGGCGGCGCGCAGGAAATGATGCGCTCGCAGCCCGCGACCTTGGCGGTGACGACCGACATATGCGCCGATGCCAGCAGCGGATATTTGCCGCCGGGCACATAGCAGCCGACATTCGCGATCGGGATGTTCTTGTGCCCGAGGATGACGCCCGGCAGCGTCTCGACCTCGATATCCCTCAGCGCCGCGCGCTGCGCTTGCGCGAAGTTGCGGACCTGCTCCTGGGCGAATGCGATGTCGTCGCGCTGCTGTGTCGTCAGCCCATCGACGCAGGCCCGGATTTCGGCGTCGCTCAGCCGGTAGGAGGCGCGGTCGAGCCCGTCGAACCGGGTGGCCAGCGCGCGCACCGCCTTGTCGCCGCCGGTCTCGACCTGCGCCAAAAGCTCCTCCACCGCCTTGGTGAGAGCCCTTCCCTGAACCGCATCGTCGGACCGTGCCGCCGTCTTCAAGCGCCTGATCATCACTGCCTTCCACACCACATCTGAGCGCAAGTGTTCGGCGCTGCCGTGCCGGCTGACAATTTCGCAGTCGCTTGATTGCTGACGCGAAGTGACGCAGTGATCGCGTCATCATGCTGCTGATGCTTGGGGGGCGGGGCGCTTTGAGACCGGATGGGGTGGAACGATTTTCGGCGAACCTGAGGTTCCTCTGCGAGCGGCACAGCTCGATCACGGCGGTCTGCCAGAAGATCGGGCTCAACCGGCAGCAGTTCAACAAATACCTCTCGGGCGTGCATCTGCCGTCGCCCGGCAATATCCGGCTGATCTCGCAGTTCTTCGGACTGGGCACCGCCGTGCTCTTCGCCGACCCCGACGAGGTCCGGATGCTCGTCGACGGCAATTATTTCCCGGTGCTGGAACGGCTGCGCGGCTCGCGCCAGTTCGATGCCTTCATGAATGCAGCCGTACTCGGCGCCAAGCGGGAGACGCCCGATATTGCGGGGGTCTATGACCGCTACCAGTATTCATCGATCTACAAGGGCGCGATCATCCGCTCGCTGCTCTGCATCTACCGCAACGAGAACCTCTACCAGCATTGCTATCTCGAACGCTTTCCGAGCGCGGAAGCGCGCGGGAAGACGGATTACATCTTCAAATATCACGGTTTCACGGTGCCGCTGGCCGGGCGGATCTTCTTCTTCGATTTCGAGAGCGTCCAGAAGAACGAGCTGACGACCTCGATCCTGATGCCGGTTCAGCGCAGCAAGACCAAGTTCATGTTCGGCATCGCCAGCGGCATCGCGGCGACCATGCTGCGCGAGCCCTATGCGACAAGGACCGCCTTGCATTATCGCCGCGCCGGCCTGATCGGCAGGGAGGACATGGCCATCGCCACGACCTTGCAGCCCGACGACCCCTCGATCCCGCGCGATGTCCTGCATTATCTCGGCGATGGCAGCGATATGCTGCGGGTGAGCTGAGTTGCGCTGGCGTGGACTGAACAGGGGGCTGGGGACAGGCGCCTGGCGTCCTTTGACCTCAAGGGGATGACAGCTCCGCTTGTTGCGCCATGACGCTGCTTCAGACCAGACCATCCGCCGGTTTTCCCGCCAGCATCATGGTGGGCAGGTTGGTATTGGCCTCGGGGTGCGCAGGGCATCACCGAAGCATCGATGACATGGAGCCCGCGGACCCCGTGGACGGCGCCATCGCGCGGCGAGGCGAAAACTGCGGAATCACCGGACGAAATACGGCATTTGCCGTATTGAGCGCCGCGGGCGGAATCTCGAAACTGCGGACATAAGTCTCCGTGCGGAGGCTTTTTGCTCCCGCCCGAGGATGCCCTTGCCTGTCCGAGCCAAGCCCGCCGTCGCCGCCCTGTTGCTGACGACAGTCCTGACGAGCGCAGCCGCTGCCCAGTCGACAGGTCTCCTGACCGATCCGAACACGTGGCGGACGCCGGAATATCTGGCGCAATGGGGCCTGGACACGATCAACGCCGCGAAGGCCTATGCCCGAGGCGTCGATGGCACCGGTGTCCTGGTCGGGGTCATCGATACCGGCATCTTCGCCGGCCATTCCGAGTTCACCGGACGTTACGCCGGAGGCTACGATTATCCCACCGGAACGGTGCAGGCGATCGATCGCGACGGGCACGGCACGATGGTTTCATCAGTCATCGCCGCCAACCGTGACGGCAGCGGCATGCACGGCGTCGCGCCTGGCGCCTCGCTCATCGTGGCCGGAGCAGAAGACGCGCGGGGATGGATCGATTTGGATTTCGCGGCACGCGCCTATGCCGATCTGCAGGCGCGCGGCGTCCGTATCATCAATAACAGCTACGGCGATGACCGCCCGGTTACGGCATTCACTGCGGACAGCTACCTGGCGGAGAATGCGTCAGACATCCCCGCCTATCGGCGCGCCGTCGCTGCGGGCGTTCTCAGCATCTGGGGCACGGCGAACCAGGGTCTCAACCAGCCGAGTGCCCAGGCTGGACTGCCGCATCTCTTCCCGGAGCTGGAGCGCGGCTGGCTGGCTGTGGCGGGCTATGCGAACGGCTACGAGCCCTGGTATACCAACCGCTGCGGCGTGGCCAAGAACTGGTGTCTGACGGCGCCCGGTGGCGGCGACTGGTTCGACACCGAATTTCCCGATGATCCCATCGTTGTGGCCAACACCAGCGGCGGCTACTCCAAGGTCTCCGGCACCTCGCTCGCAGCGCCGCATGTCACCGGCGCCGCGGCCCTGGTCTGGCAGATGTTTCCGTTCTTCACGGCGGATCAGGTGCGCCAGACGCTGTTGGGGACGGCGCGGGACATCGGTCCGCCGGGGGTGGACGAGATCTTCGGCTACGGGTTGCTCGACGTCGGCAAGGCGGTGCTCGGTCCCGGCCGCTTCGACTGGGGCGACTTCGTCATCGAGCAGCCAGGGGGTGTCGCATTCTTCGAGAACGACATCGTCGGGGCAGGGGGCCTGGTCAAGCGCGGCGGCGGCGAACTCGTGCTGTCGGGGCACAGCTCCTATGCCGGGGCAACACGCGTCGAGGGCGGCTTCCTCTCGGTGATGGGCAGCATTGCCTCCCCGACCACGGTCAGCGGGTTCGGCGTGCTGGCCGGCACCGGCGTGATCAACGGCTCCGTCGAGAATGCCGGCGCCGTCTGGGCGGGCGATGCCTATGGCGTCGGCATGCTGACGGTCAACGGCAACTATGTGCAGCGGCCCGAGGGCGTGCTGGTCCAGCAGATCGACGGCGCAGGGGGCCTCAACCATCTCGCCGTCGCCGGCTCGGCGGGCCTTGCCGGCCGCGTCGCCTTCACCGCCGAGAACCGGCTTCTGCCGCGCTCCCTGACCGCGCCCGTGCTGAGCGCCGGTCAGGGGATCAGCGGCCGCTTCGACGGTGTCGAGGGGCCGGCCGGCGACGGCACGGCCGCCTTCATTCGGGCGAGCCTGCGCTATGAGCCCCGCGTCGCCTATCTCGACATCCGCACGTTGCCGTTCGACACGCCGGAGGTCTGCGCCTCAGCCAACCAGTGCGCGGCTGGCAGCGGGTTGGAGCGCGGGCTCGCCGGCGCGGACCGCGACCTGCGCGAGGTGGCGGGGCTGCTGCAGGCGGCCGGCACGCGCGCCGGCGCGCAGCGCGCTCTGGCCGCGCTGTCTGGCGAGACGCAGGCCAATCTCGGCACGCTGGCGCTCGGCGGCTTCCTGCCCTTTGCAGGAATGATCGAGCGGCGCCTGACTGCGCTGCGCGCCGGCCAGACCGGGCCCAGCGGCGAGTGGAGTTCGGCGATGGCCTATGCGCCGGGCGCGACCAACAACCCGCTGGCGGCGATGCTGAGGCAGCTCCCGGCCGCCCCGGTCGCGCCGCAGAGCAGCGCCTGGCTGCGTGGCTACGGCCTGTTCGGCAAGCTTGGCGGCGACGCGAATGCGGGCGGCGGCACGTATCGGGGCGGCGGCGCGATCGCCGGCGTCGACCGGCAGTTCACGCCCGCGTTCCTGGCCGGCGTCAGCGTCGGCTATTCCAGCACAGATGGCGATTTCCGCAATTTTGGCGGCAATGGCAGCGTCAAGGCCTATGAGGGCGCGCTGTACGGCGGCTATGCCAGCGGCCCGCTGCGCTTCGACGGCATCCTGGGTTATGCCCGCCTCGGCTTCGACAGCGAGCGCAGCATCGCCTTCGGTGGCCTGTCGCGCCAGGCCCGCGCCGCGTACGATGGCGACCGCCTCAGCGGCGCGCTGGAGGCCAGCTACGGCATCGATCTCGGCTGGTCTAAGATCGAGCCGCTGGCCGGACTGCGCTACACCTATCTGCACCAGGACGGCTTCAGCGAGACCGGCGCGGGCAGCATTGGCCTGACGACCCGGTCGCAATCGGCGCAAAGCCTGCTCGGCAGCCTTGGCCTGCGTCTGGCGAAGAGCTTCGACATCGGCTCCGGCCGCCTCGCGGTCGAGGCGCGCGGGCGCTGGCAGCATGAATTCCTCGACGACACGATGGTGCTGAACGCGTCCTTCATCGGCGCCCCGACCGCAGGCTTCCCGGTGCAGGGTGCCCGGATCGCGCGCGACAGCGCGGTCATCGGCGCCGGCCTCTCGCTCCAGATCGACCGCAACCTGACCCTGTTCGCCGATTACGACGCCAGTCTGAACAGCGATGTCACCGCCCACTCCGCGACGGCCGGGCTGCGCGTGACATGGTAGAGGGCAAGGCTGTGCGGGAGCGGCGTGGACGGTGAGGCAGCGTCCGTGCCTGATGGGTCTGGCGCCGTCACCGGAGGTCGGGAGGTTGGCCCGCTCTCGAAGGCTGGATGCATCCCGTCCTCGCTGAGGACATCCTGGTCGCAGGAGTGGCGCCCCGGCTGCGACCAGGCGCGATGCTCGCCTCCTTCCGGAGGGGAACTCGCACCTGGCATAGGCAGGCGGCGGTGAGCCGAGGGTCTCAGTTCTTCTGGAAGTGGAAGCCTTCAGCGAAGGTAAGCTCCACCATATCGCCACGCCTCAGGCGCCTGATCGCGTCTTGAATGCCGGGATCCGTGACTTCACGCGTCCGCGGTCCAAGCGGCCCGACATAGTTCACGACACCTGTCGCCGGATCGAAACTCTCGAACCTGGCGGTCACGGTCAGTGTCCGCACGATGAACTTGTCCGGCAGGTTCTGGAAGCTGGGGCTGCTGACCGCCTCGGTATAGACGATTGTCGGCTTGGCGCCCTTGCGAGCGCGCTTGGCGCCAAGGATCACGCCTTCGACGCGTCGGATCCGGACGTTGTCACCGGCGTTGATATTCTGCAGATCGCCGAACACGGACGGCACCGCGACGGGCCAGGTCTGGCGGCCCTGCCGGACGATCACCATGCGCTCGGCGGGATTCACCTCGGCAACCTCGACATCAAGCTGCTCGACTTCCACCGGGCCGACGCCGGCGACGATGACTGTCTGGCTTGTCACAGTCGGACCGGTCGCGCAGCCCGCAACCCCCACCGCCAGCGAGACTGCAAGGACCAAGCTCATTTGCTTCAACATCGGGCTTCTCCACTTTCAAAGGCAATCCGGTTTGAGACCTTTTGCCGGCCTCCGGATTCGATCGGCAGATTATCAAAGGCAGGAATGGATGACTGGGCGAGCTTCAGGAAGAAAAGGCCAAGTTCGGCCGCAACACAATAGGGGCTCGAACAACAACCTGCCTGGGCGCGACGAGACGTAGTCTCAGCGGTCAGCTGCGCGACGCAGGGCACGAGCGACGCCGCGTCGGCTGGGGGCGCGGAATCCCGAGGCTGTTCGGTGGCGAGCCTGGTGGGAGCGAAGAAAGCGGAGAGGCGGCCTTCGGCACGCCTCTCCGTCGATCGTCAGCGGCGCAGGCGCGTCCAGACGCCGTCGCGCAGCTCGCGCGCCTTGAGTGAGCAATCCTTCACCGGCCGGAAACGCGTCATCAACGCTTCCGGCGGGTTGATGGCGGGATTGTCGCGCAGCTCGGCCGTCATGAACGCATCCGAACCTTTGATGGCGTTGTTGTAGCCGCTGAAATTCGAGGCTTCGGCGGCGTTCCTGGGGTCCATCATCCAGTTCAGGAACAGCTTGGCGTTCTCCGGGTTCGCAGCGCCCTTCGGCACGGCGAAATTGTCGCCCCACAGGTTCATCCCCTCGGTCGGATAGACGAAGACCGCAGTCGGCAATTTGGCCCGGGCGCGGTGCGAGGCTCCGTTCCATTGCTGATGCAGCGCGACCTCACCGGCTGCGACGCGATCGATCGTGCCGGTCGAGGAATAGATCTTCACGCTCGGCTTCTGCTTCGCCAGAAGCTCCAGGATGCGCTGCGCATCGGCGGGGTTCTCGGTGCAGGTATCGAGGCCGAGATAGATCGCCGCGGCGCTGAACATTTCGCCCTGATCATTCAGCGCGGCGATCTTGCCGACGAGTTCGGGGCGCGGTTCGAAGAATTCCTTCCAGCTCTCCGCCAGCTTGCCGCCGGGAACCTTGGCGGAATCATAGGTGAAGCCGGTCGAGCCCCAGAGATAGGGAACGGAGTATTCGCGGCCCGGATCGGCATCGGGGCGATCATGCGGCGCCTTCACATTCCCAAAATTCGCGAGCTTCGCCGCATCGACCTTCTGCAGCAGGTTGGAGCGGATCATGGTGGCGAGCACGGAATTGGTCGGCACGACGATATCGTAGCCGCCGCCGCCCGCCTGCAGCTTGGCCAGCATGGTGTCGTTGCTGTCATAGACGTCGACGCTGACCTTGACGCCGGTCTCGGCTTCGAAGCGCTTGAGCAGATCCGGCGGCACATAATTCGCCCAGCTGTACAGCAGCAGCTGCTTGGACTGGGCCAGGGCGATACCTGGTGCGCTGGCGAGCGCCAGGGCCGCCACCGCAAGACGGAAATAGTGTTTCAAGACGCTTATCCTCCCTTGTGTTGACTGGCGGGCCGCCGACCGAGCAGGAAGGCGACGCCGATCACGGCGATCGAGGTGAGAAGCAGGATCGCCGAGAGTGCGTTGACTTCGGGCGTGACGCCGATGCGGATCATGCCGAAGATATAGACGGGCAGCGTCGTGGCGCCGGGACCGGCGACGAAATAGGTGATGACGAAATCACCCAGCGAGCTGATGAAGGCGAGCAGCGCGCCGGCGAGAATGCCGGGGCCGAGCAGCGGCAGTTCGATGCGCAGGAACCGCTGCCATGCCGAGGCGTAAAGATCGCTCGCGGCCTCGATCAAAGCGGGGTCGAGGCCCGCAAGGCGCGAGCGGATCGGATAATAGGCGAAGGGGATGCAGAACACGGTGTGCGCAAGGATGACCGAGAGCAGGCCGAGCGGCGCCCCGATCAGCACGAAGAGCAGCAGCAGCGCCACCGCCGTGACGATTTCAGGGACCAGCAGCGGCAGCCCGAGCAAGCCTTCGACGACACCGCGATAGGCCGAACGCGTGCGCGCGACGCCAAGCGTTGCGGCGGTCGCCGCTGCCGTCGCCAGGACCGTGGCAATGCTCGCCGTGATCAGCGAGTTCTTGGCCGCGCGCAGCATGTCGCCATTGTCGAAGACCGCCGCGTACCATCTGACGCTGAACCCGGTCCAGATCGTCGTCAGGTCGCTGGCGTTGAACGACAAGGCGACGAGCGTCACGATCGGCAGATACAGGAAGACGAGCGCCAGCCCGGCGATGACGCTGGCGCCGGGAATGCGCAGCAGGTTCTGGTCGCGCATCATGACAGGCGCTCCGCACGCCGCCGCACCAGCGCAAGCAGCGCCAGCGACAAGAGCAGGATGAGCACGAGCACCAGCGCCAGCGCCGCTCCGAACGGCCAGTTGCGCGAGGCGCCGAACTGGGCCTGCACGAGATTGCCGATCATCAGCGACTTGCCGCCGCCGAGCAGCTCCGGGCTGACATAGGCGCCGAGACAGGGCACGAAGACGAGAGCCGCGCCCGCGACGATGCCCGGCATCGCCAAGGGCAGCACGACGCGCGTGAGGACGCGGATCCGGTCGGCGCCGAGATCGAAGGCCGCTTCGATCAGCCGCCGATCGATCCGCTCCAGCGCCACATAGACGGGCAGGATCATGAAGGGCAGGAACGAGTAGGTCAGGCCGATCCCGGTGGCCCATGGCGTGTAGAGGATGTCGAGCGGCTGGCTCGTGATCCCGAGCCATAGCAGCAGGCTGTCGAGCTGGCCGCCATTCCGCAGGATCAGGATCCAGGCGAAGTTGCGCACCAGGAGATTGGTCCAGAACGGCACCGTCACCAGAAACAGGATGATGGCGGCGCGGCGCGGCGACAGCGTGGTCATGTAGAGCGCGGTCGGCAGGCCGATGGCGAGCGTCAACGCCGTGGTGATCGCCGCGAGACGGAATGAGCGGCCGAAGATCGCGATATAGTCGCTGTTGAAGGAGAGCGCGCCGAGCAGATCGCGCTCGAGCAAAAGCTTCTCGTAGGCGACAGCGGTATGGCTGCCCCAGAGGACGCCGCCGAAGGGCGCGCGCTCCAGCGTCGAGACGTAGACCATCAGCAGCAGCGGCGCGACCATGAAGGCCACGAGGAACAGCGCGGCCGGCGCGGTGAGTGCGATATCGCGGGAGCGGAGCTCGTTCATGCCGCAAAGGCCCTGACGGCATCGCTCGGAAAGGCAAAGCCGCTGACCTGCCCGATCAGTGCGGTGACATCGGCATCTCCCGGCAGGCGGGCCCGCAACAGGGCCCCGCCCGGCAGGGATGCATGCAGCATCAGATCGCTGCCACGATAGACGGCCTGGCGGGCCTGACCGCGCAAGCGCGATGTCTGCGCCGGCACGACGGCGACGCGTTCGGGGCGCACGACGAGCATCGCCTTCTCGCCCGGCGCAAGGAGGCCGGCATCGGCGACGGCGATCGGGCCATCATCGTCTGACGCGCCAGCCAGGCGGAAGCTCCCGCCATCCCCGCTTCGATCGACGCATATCGCCGGCAGGAGATTGGCCTCGCCAATGAACTCGGCGACGAAGAGATTGGCCGGGCGCTCGTAGATATCGGCTGGTCGCCCGATCTGCATGACGGCGCCGCCGCGCATCACAGCGACGCGATCGGACATCGTCAGCGCTTCCTCTTGGTCATGGGTGACGAAGACGAAGGTGATGCCGGTTTCGGTCTGAAGCCGCTTGAGCTCGATCTGCATCTCCTTGCGCAGCTTGAGGTCGAGCGCCGACAGCGGCTCGTCCAGCAGCAGCACTTTCGGTTCAGGCGCCAGCGCCCGCCCGAGGGCGACGCGCTGCTGCTGTCCGCCCGAGAGCTGGGCGGGTCTGCGGTCGCCCAGCCCGTCGAGGCGCAGCAGGCGCATCATCTCGGCAACGCGCGCCCGAATGGCCTCGCGCGGCCGGCCGAGCATCTCGAGCGCGAAGGCGATGTTCTGCGCCACGCTCATATGGGGAAACAGCGCGTAGCTCTGGAAGACCGTATTGACCGGCCGGCGGTTCGGCGGCGTGCGCTCCATCGCGGTGCCATCGAGCAGGATCGCGCCCGAATCCGGATTTTCGAATCCGGCGATCATGCGCAGCAGGGTTGTCTTGCCGCAGCCTGACGGGCCCAGAAGCGTGAAGAACTCGTTCTTCAGGATATCGAGCGAAACGCCGCCCAGCGCTGGCTGGCTGGCGCCGGCGAAGGTCTTGCGTACCGACGAGATGGCGACGGCTGCATCGGTCATGGGGTTTCCTTTGCCGGCCGCGACGCGCGCCGCCGCATCTGCTGGAACTGGTCGCCGAGCTGGTGGCGCCAGTAGATGAACTGGAATGCGGCCCGCCCCGCCGAGCCTGCGGCGAAAGGCAGCCCGAACGGCGCGAAATGCCGGTAGCGGTCGTCACCGTCGGCGATGGCGCCGGCGATCAGCTCGCCGGCGAGCGTGGTGTTCACCAGACCCAAGCCGCCGAAACAGGCGGCAGCCCATAGTCCTTGTTCCAAGGGGCCGATCACCGGCATGCGGTGCCGGGAGATCGGCATCAGGCCGCCCCACGCCATCTCGACCTTCAGATCGGCGAGTTGCGGATAGATCCGCGCCATGTCGCCACGCAGCAGCCGCGCCAGCCGCGCCGCGTTGGGTTCAAGCGCGCTCGCCCGCCCGCCCCAGAGCAGCCGTCCGTCGGGCAGGACGCGATAATAATCGGTGGCGACGCGCGTATCCGAGACGGCGGCCTCGGTCGCGATCGCCTGCCTGATGCGCTCGGGTGCGGGCTCCGTCGTCATCACGAAGCTCGCGACCGGCACCGTCGCAAGTCCCAGGCGCCTGTGCAGCAAGCCGAGATGCGCGCCGCCGGCAAGCACGACATGACGGGCGGTGACGGCGCCGGCCTTCGTCGTGACAGTCCAGGCCGAGCCCCGGCGCTTCAGCGAGACGACGGCGGCGCCCTCGTGCAGGTGTGCACCGTGCTGCGCCCCAGCGGTTGCCATGCCACGCGCCAGATTCAGCGGATGCAGCTGAAGCGACGAGGGATTGAGATAGCCATCGGCATAGCGATCGGTCGCGAGCATCGCGCCGAGCTGGGCCGCCGGCAGATGAACGAGGCCCGCATTGAAGCGCTCGTTCATGGCAGAGACATAGGAGCCCAGGCTGTCCGGGTGTTCCGCCATCCGGCACCGCAGGGCGCCGTGGCCGACGAGCACCGTCGGACCGAGCGCTTCGGCCCGGCGACGAAGGAGCGCAAGCGCCTCGCTGCTCAGCCGCCAGAGCGTTTTGGCTTCGTCGATGCCGAGGCGATCGGCCAGGGCCGGCATCGCAATCGGATAGCCGCGCGTGGCAAGACCGCCATTGCGTCCCGATGCGCCCCAGCCGATGCGGTGCGCCTCCAGCAGGATGACGGACCGCCCGCGCTCGGCCAGCGCCAGCGCGGCTGCGACGCCGGCAAGGCCACCGCCGACAATGCAGGTCTCAGTCTCGTGATCTCCGTCCAGCCCCGGCCAGTGCGCGTCGTCGGTTCGCGTCGCCGCGTAATGAGTGGGTGGGTAGCCGCTCATCGCTAGTAGCCACCACCGGCGATCAGGCGCGCGGTCGCGACAGCCAGTGGTGCGAACCGCTCGCGCACCGTGCTCTCGTCGTATTCGGCATAGGACATGGCGATGTGAACCGCAGCCCGCGGCAAGCCGCGCATATCGACCACGGGTGCCGAGACCACGATTTCGCCCACCAGGGTTTCCTGCACGGAGATCGCGAACCCATCCGTCCGGGCGCGGTCGATCGCAGCCATGATCTGATCGACATCGGTGACGGTATAGGGCGTCAGCTGCCTGCGGTTGCTGCGTTCGACCAGAGCCAGGGCTTCCGCCTCCGGCAGGCGCGACAGCATGGCCCGGCCGCCGGACGCGCAGAAGGCGGGGATGCGGCGGCCGACCAAGGTTGCGCCGAACGCCTCCCGCTGGCTTTGCAGACGCACGACGTAGAGAATGTCGGTGCCGTCGAGAACGCTGAGATCGACCCGCTGCTGACAGTTCTGGCGGAGGTCGGCGAGATAGGGGGTCGCCACCTCGACCAGCGGATCGCTGCGCAGATAGGCATAGGCGAACCCAAGCGCGCGCCGCGACAGACTGTATTTGCGGGTCGCCGGATTCCTCTCGAGATAACCAAGCGCATAGAGCGAGAACGTGAAGCGCTGCGCTGCGCTTTTGTCGAGGCCGGTCGCGGCTGCGATCTCGGTGATGCCCATCTCGCGCTGGTCGGGGCTGAAGGCTTCCAGCACCGCGAAGCCGCGCTGCAACGAGCCGACGAACATCGGGCTGGCAAGCATGCGCGCCCGATTGTCCTCTTCGCTTTCGGAACGCTCAGGTGCCTCTGCGGCATCCTGCTCATCTCTCATCGCGCTCTCCCTCGTTTCCCCGAGCTTATTCGCGCACATGAATATCGCAATAAGATTTTTTGTATTTTATTTTAGACAGAGAGCTCCGCCGTGGTGGGCCGCGTGATCCCCGGAAAGGGCGGTTGCCCCGGGGGGGGCTGCCCCGAGGCAACCGCCGGATGAGTCTGGACGCGATCGACGGGCGTGCGGCGCCGCAAGGCCGGTTCGCTTTGTTTCCAGCCTGACCAAGCCCTTGCCGCGTTCACAAGGGGAGGCCGGCGCGCGCCGCGGCCGTCGCTGATCTCAGCGCATCAGATCGTCCCGCGCGGCCGGATCGTCATCGCTAAGGCATCGGCCCGAAAAGTGGATTGCGGTTTTCGGAAAAGCCGATGCAAGCACAGAAGGTTAGATCATCGGACCGGATACGATATCCGGTCCGATGATCTGGTGGATAGAATCTGACGTTTGGTACCCGGCCACGATCGTCCTGCCGGCTGGCCGAAGGACGCCAGGGACTATGCGGATTAGCTGACGTTCCGAAGGTCGCAGGAGGGTGGTTAGCGGATTGTTGGATCCGCTTCCTGAGGGGCGCGAAGCGGACATGATCCAGTCGCTAGCTTCAAAGCATGGCGTCTTACGTCCGGCGGCCAAGCGTTCATGCGGTCGGCAAAGTCCCGATCCTCGCCCGCGAACAAAGACCGGATAGCATCCTCGAAGCCAGGAAGGTCACCGGCCAATGCGTTGAGAAAGCGGTAGGCGGCTTCGCGCGCGGCCTTGGCTTGGGTCTGGCCGCCATCGGATCGGCGAGCCTCGTCTACGAGGCGCCGTAAAACCTGTGATGTCCCGCCGGGCTGCGCGGAGAGCCATTCCCAGTGTCGGGGAAGCAGTGTGACCTCTCGGGCGACGACGCCTAGTTTGGGCCRCCCACGCCCGCGAGGCTCTGCATCGGTGTCCGAAGCCGTTTGCGTCCTGGCCGCCGCTGTCTTTCGCTTCCCCCGCTCGCTGAGACGGACCACGACTTCGGCGGTCGTGCCTCGCAGGTCGAGATCCACGACGGAGCCCGTAGCATCGTCGAAGACGAGAATGGACGCGTCAGCGCGGTCGCCTTCAGCGGCCTTGATCGCCAAGGCCACGTCAATCAGAGATCCAGCCGCTAGCTGCTCCGTGCCGACGAAAGCGGTGCAAATCTTGGACAGGTAATCGGACATAGGATCCTCCACTGCGAGTTATTACCCGGCCAAAAAGGCGCACGTCAATATTGTCCGGGTAATATTGCTTTCTCAAACTGCTTCGGCTAGCTGTCGCCGCCGTCAGGAGGCGCTCACGTCATGAAACGCGAAGATCGGAAGGCAGCCGTAGCGGCCTATCGGAAACGAGAGATCGCGACCGGCATCTACGCCGTTCGCTGCATACCCACAGGTGCGGTCTGGGTGGGACAAGCTCCTGACTTGTCCACGATCCAGAACCGGCTTTGGTTCACCCTCCAGCTCGGAAACAACACGCATCGTTCCCTCCAGGACGCGTGGCGCGCCGAAGGACCGGAGGCATTCACGTTCGAGATCATCGAGCGTCTTGAGGAAGAAGAGAGCGACTATGTTCGCGCTCGCCTGCTGCAAGAGCGCCTCACGCACTGGGCAGACAAACTTCAGGCTACCCGGATTTGACGGCTGGAAGCGGACGATGATGAAGAACCTCAACAGTAACGGCATCACCCTGGCCTATGACAGCTTCGGTGAGAAAGCGGCGGAGGCCATCCTGCTCATCTCCGGACTGGGGACGCAGATGATCCGCTGGGCTGAACCCTTTTGCCGGGAACTGGCCGCGCTGGGTTATCGCGTCATCCGGTTCGACAATCGGGATGCCGGGCGTTCAACCTCCTTCGCCCAGCATGGAACCGTAGATGTCGGAACGCTGGTGTCTCTCCTCATGGCGGGACAGCGGCCACCTGTGACCTACACACTTGCCGACATGGCCGCGGATGCAATCGGCCTGCTTGATGCCCTCTCCATCCCGCAGGCCCATGTTGTTGGGCGCTCGATGGGCGGGATGATCGCTCAGATGATGGCGAGCGAGTACCCGTCCCGTGTTCTGTCGCTCACCTCGATCATGTCGGCGACGGGAAACCCGGCCCTGCCGTCGGCAGAACCAGACGCCATGACAATGATGATGCGGCCCGCACCCGATCCAGTCTTGGACGAGGCGGGCTTCCTTGATCACGGCGTCGCCTTCGCCCGGCGCGTCGCTGGCACCGCTTATTCGTTCGACGAAGAGGCTTGCCGTGCTCTCCTCCGGGAGGAGGTTCGGCGAGGTCGTGTACCAGGCGGGTTCGGGCGCCAATTTGCGGCAATTGCGCTGGCCGGTGACCGCCGGTCACAACTGGCTACGATCAAGGCGCCGACCCTCGTCATTCACGGGACGAACGATCCTCTCGTTCACCCCGGCTGCGGTCAGGATACCGCGGCGTCAATCCCGGATGCGGA
Source organism: Allobosea sp. 05T433 (assembly GCF_056396065.1). Taxonomy (NCBI): domain Bacteria; kingdom Pseudomonadati; phylum Pseudomonadota; class Alphaproteobacteria; order Hyphomicrobiales; family Alloboseaceae; genus Allobosea; species Allobosea sp. 05T433. Next base: position 27,715 of record NZ_JBFTKS010000039.1, read on the forward strand.
GATGATGCTGATCGATGGGATGGGACACGATCTGCCCGCGCAGTTCTTCAGTACCGTGGCGCACGCCATCGACCGAACCGCCCGCCGTTCGCGGCCGTCGATTTTCGGAGCATAGGAAGGCACCTCTGGCCGCAAGTGAGTTCGGCGTCCGCTTCCCGGAGAGCCACCTCCCTGCTCCAATGGCACACATGGGTGGAAAGCTGAGATTTGGCCGGGAGCCAAAGGCGGACATGAGAAATTGAAGGTAGCTCCGGCCTGCCATCGCACGGATCGCAATCGGCCAGATGATTACTTTCTGAACTCAAGCTTGCGGTGACTGGCCGGATTTTCCGTTCACTTCACTTTCGCGATAATCGGAGGCTTCCAGGTGCCGTCGAGGATAGCTTTCTCCGCCATCGTCGACGCGCGGCCGGATCGTCACCTTGGCCTTCCGCGAGGCCGATGCCGCGCCGATCAGCGCCAGTGGCAGGCGCGCCGTCACCCTCACGCCGTTTGCGCGATCGGAGATAACACGCGGGGATTGCGAACCTCACCGATGCGTGAGTAGCCCGACACCCGAAACGGGTGTCAACGTAGGAGTGCCACCGCAGGTCATGCGAGCCTGCTGCCGGCATGGTGCGCGAAGATGCACCAGATGACGACGCTTCGGCGCCGGCATTGCCCCGTCAATGCAGGCGTCCGCCCACAGGAGGCGACTACGACGTTTCTCACGACGCGATAGGGAGCAAACAGCCATGAAGCCACTTGTCACTGCCAGCCGCTGCGCCAAGACCCTCACCCTTGCGCTGGGCACATCGCTTCTTGCCACGATGGCACTTGCGCAGGAGGGCCCAAACCTACGGACAATGCAGTGTGCCGAGGCCAAAGCCCTGGTCCAGTCGAAGGGCTCCGCCATTCTCAATTCGGGCCCCAACATCTTCAATCGCTACGTCAAGGATTCCGCGTTCTGTGCGGAGGACATGTATCTCACGCCCGCCTGGGTCAGGACCCAGAATTCGAGATCGTGCTTTGTCGGCTACACATGCTCCGACAACCGTGATGACTAGAAGTCCCGGCTGATGAACGGAATTCCCGCGTGGAGCGGCCTCAGCGCTTGAGACCCAGGCGTCCACGCGACGCGGGAGAGCTCAAAAGAGGCGCGGAGCCGTCGCCACAGGTCGACGCTGCGTCGACGTAAGAGCCCGGGCGGCCCGTTGCAGGGCCGGCCGCCCGGGTGTCGAATGGCCGTCGCCGATGTCAGCGCATCAGTTCGTCCTGCTCGGGCGGATATTCATCGCCAGCGTGTCTTCGTCGACGCGCGGCTTGATCGTCACCTTGGCCTTCTGCGAGGCCCATGCCGTGCCGATCAGCACCAGCGGCAGGCGCGGCCGCTCCTTGCCGATCAGCGCTCCGGCCTGCTCGAGCAGGTTGCGCCGCTTCGCCTCGTCGAGTTCGACCCCGGCGGCGTCGATCAGCCTGTCCAGTTCGGCATTACTGTATCCGGTGACATTGTAGCCGCCCAGTCCGCGCGCGATATCGGCGGTGTGGGTCAGGGCCGCCAGCGTGTAATGCGCTTCCCCCGTGGAGGTGCTCCAGCCGTAGAGGGTCAGCGAATATTCGCCGCGCTGCCGTGCCGGGAACAGGATCGTCGTCGGCTGCCCATTGGAGACGGCATCGATGCCGACCCTGGCGAGCATCTGGACGACGGCAGCGCCGACCTCCTTGTCACCCGGCAGACGGTCAGTGGTGAAGCTCAGCGTCACCCTGAAGCCGTTGGGAAACCCGGCCTCTCCGAGCAGCTGCCTTGCGCGTGCGGCATCGGGCCTGGTGATCGGCAGATCGCGATTGAACCCGAAGATATTGGGTGTCACGAGCTGGCCGACGGGTTTGCCAAAACCTTCCATGGCGATCTCGGCCAGGGCCTGGCGATCGATCGCGAGATCGAAGGCTTCCCGGACGCGCGGATCGAGGAAGGGGTTCTTCGGCAAGGGAGAGCCGTCCCTGGCGAAGACCTGAGGGCTCTTCTCGCGGAAATCGAAGTCGACATTGAACAGATAGATCGTGTCCGTCTTTGTCACGGCGAGCTTGGGATCGCGGCCAAGCGAGGTCACGTCCGAGAGGGGCGCGCGGGCGATCAGATCGACCTGGCCCGCCTTGAGCTGCGCGACCCGCGAGGCATCGTTTGGAATCTCCTTGCGCACCACGCGCTGCCACGGCTCCTTCTCGCCCCAGAAACCGTCAAAACGCTCCAGGACCAGCTCGGAGCGCGGCGTCCACGAGACGAATTTGTAGGGCCCGGTCCCGATCGCGGCCTTGCCGGAGTTGAAGGCGGGATTCGCCGCCTCCGCCGTCAGCAGCTCCTTGGCGGCCTTGGACGAAACGATGAAGAGGCGCACGAAGTCGTTGGGCAGCGTCGGCGCCGGGCCGTCGGTCTCGACCCGCAGCGTATAGGGATCGATGATCGTCACCTCCTTGACGCGGCGGACATAGACGGAGACGGGGCTCGGTCCCTTGATCTGGCGCGAACGCTCGATCGAGAACTTGACGTCCTCGGCCGTGAAGGCGCTGCCGTCATGGAAGACGACGCCCTGGCGCAGCTTGAATTCCCAGGCGGTTTCCCCAACCGGTTTCCAGCTCAGCGCGAGCCGGGGCTCGAGCTGAAGCTCGTCGCCCGCCCAGACCAAGGTGTCGAAGACATGCTTCAAGGTCTCGGCATGCGTCCCCGTCGAGGTGAAATGCGGATCGACCGATTCCGGGCCGGCGCGAACGCCGATCGTCAGGGTTTGCGCGAAACCCGGGGCGGCTAGCGAGAGGGCCGTGCCGAAAGCCAGGGCGGCGAGCGAAGGGGAAAAGCGCTTCTTCATCATGGAACCGTTCTTGGAGCCTGGGGCGGCCGATATCTGGCCATGCGGACGCGCTCGGAAGAGTTCCGAGACGTCGGCAGGAGGGCGGTGGTGGGGAAGGGGGGATCTGTCGCGACGCGGCGTCGCGATAGATTTGTGGTCAGTGAATAGAATAGTTCTAGCTAGTGATCGAGCGTAATCGAGATAGACTTGCTTCTATAGGAGGTCGATCGCGATCATGTTGAATGATATCGAGCGGAGTGATTGAACGTCAACGAAATTGAATTGGCGATTATGCGGGCACGTCCAGAAATTAAATCCCTAGATAGCGGTCGTTCCGAAAGTTATTTCTTTTTTCAAAATTCGACGTCGTAAACTCTTATGCATCAAAGCTTGGGCGGCTAGTGTGCCCGTCCAGCCCAGTCGAACAGCAGGACACCAAGCGATGAGCGGACGATACAGCGTCACGGCCTCCACCTCCGGGGCGCCCGGTCGCTATGTGATCGAGGGGCACGGCAAGGTCCTGCTGTCCGATTCAGCCATGGTCCGGCAGATCCCTTCGGTCGCGCCGGGGCCGATCGAGCTTTTGGTCGCGGCCTTGGGGTCCTGCGCTCTCGCCAGCGCCGAAAGTGATGCGCTGGAGCATGGCATCGCCTTCCAGGCGATCTCCGCAGCGGTGGATGCGACGCGCGACGAGCAGGACGAGACGCGCTTCTCGGCGATCCATGTCGCCATTTCGGTCACGGGGGTGTCTGCGGCCGAGGCGCCCAAGCTGCTCGGCCACCTTCTCGATCAATGCCCGATCTTCAACACCTTGCGCCGCGGTGGCGGCGAGGTGACCGCCGCAATCGCCGCGCTGCCCTGAGCGGCCCACATATTCGCAGGCGGGCCGATGCTTCGGCTGGTGTCGAGGGCCTGGGTCCCGCTCGCGAGGATTTATCGACATATGCCCGCCCGGTGGGCAGGCTCTTCTTCTACTACTTCTGCGACCCAGGCTGAACCCTGGGTCGCAGGAGCGCAGGCGCGTCCCTTGCTGCGACTTGCCTTGCCGCGAGAGGCTCAGGCTTCGTAGCCGAAGGGATCGTCGACGCTGTGGGCCGGCTGCGTGAACCAGCGCGCACCGCCTTCCGCCATATAGGCGATGTCCTCGAGGCGAACGCCGAATTCGCCGTAGATGCACATCATCGGCTCGACCGAGAAGCACATCCCCGCCGCCAGCGGCGTCCGGCTGCCCTTGACCATGAAAGGCTCCTCGTGGATCTCGAGGCCGAGACCGTGGCCGGTGCGATGGGGCAGGCCCGGCACCTTGTAGCCGGGGCCGAAGCCTGCGGCCTCGATCACGCCGCGCGCAGCCTGGTCGACGGCCTCGCAGGGCGCGCCGAGCACGGCCGCCCCGAACCCGGCGAGCTGTGCGCGCTTCTCCAGGTTCCAGATCTCGCGCTGACGCTCTGTCGGCTCACCGAAGACATAGGTTCGGGTGATGTCGGAGTGATAGCCGCCGAGCCTGGTCCCCGTGTCGATGAGCACCATGTCGCCGTCCGCCAGCGTCTGCGGATAGGGGACGCCGTGCGGATAGGCGGTGGCTTCGCCGAACTGCGCGGCGCCGAAGGTCGAGCTCAGCCCGAGCTTGCGATGGGCGCGGTCGAGGAATTCGACCAGCTCCGTCGTCGTCAGGCCGACGCGCAGCACCCGCGCCGCAGCCCGGTGAACCTCCATGGTGATGTCCATGGCACGCTGGATCAGCGCGATCTCGGCTGCCGATTTCAGCTGGCGGCAGGAAGCGGTGACCGGACCGCCGCTGGCGAAACTGTAGCGGTTGCCGGCCTTGCGTAATCCGTCGGCGATGAAGAAGGGGGTATGGGGGTCGAGTGCGACGGTGCCGCTCTCATAGCCGAGGCTGCGGATCGTCTCGACGACGAGCGCGGTCGGGTCCTCATGCTCTTCCCAGCAGCGCACATCCTCGCCGAACTGGATGTATTCGCGCGTCTTCGGCTCCTCGAAGGCCGGGCTGAGATAGACGATGTCGCCCTCTGCCGGGATGATCGCGCCATGCAAGCGCTCGGTGAGCTTGAGCTGGATGCCGGTGAAATAGTGCAGGTTGGCCGAGGTATCGAGATAGAGCGCCTGCAGCCCCTGCTCGCGCAGGAGCGCTTGCGCCTTTGCGATGCGGGCCTTGAACTCGGCGACCGCGATCGGCTCGACGCCGGACGTCATCGAATTCAGCCTGGCGAGTTCCGCCTCGAAGCTCGAGCCTCCCACCCCAATCGTCATCGGTCGTCATCCCCTTGGTTCGTTCGGTTCCCGGAATGCTGTTCCGGCGCGCGCGGGCACGGCTGGGCTCTAAATTCTGGCCCGTCGTCCCGATGCAGTGCGCGTTGATAGTGCCTTGCATATTATTCGTCGACAATGACGCGAAAGGCATCGCCGGGTTGCGATAGCGCGTGCGTGACCCTCGCATCGATCGATGATGCGCCCATTCTCTCCGGGCTGTCGGATTTGTGGCACGGCGGGCGAGCGCTGTGCTAAGTTTGGCCCGTCGCGTGCAAGCGAGATGAGGCGCCGGCTCGTCCGGTGAGGGATCGCGGTCATCCCGCGGATGCCGAGCCCCACAATCCGTCACGCCGACCTGATCATGAGGCGCACTCCCACGTTTGGCCGACGGGAGGACAGACCGATGCGACACACCCTGACCGACAAGGCGTTTGCGGTGGCCCTGGTCCTGGCCGCGACATCGCCAGCCTGGGCGCAGGATCAACGCCCCGGGTTCAGCCAATCCCTCACCTGCAGCTTCAGCCACGACCAGGGGGAAACGAGGATCACCCTGAGTGGCCGCTGCTCCGGCGCGCTCGACTTCAGCCTCTCCGTCCAGATCGAGCGCCGGGACGCGTCGCGGACGAGGGGGCAGGAGAGAACCTTCCGCGAGGGCACGGGGCCCATAGCTGACATCGCTGAGCCAAGGTCAGGTTCTGGCGTATCCGGCACGCAAAGATGGCGAGCGATCGGTGGCTTCGATCTCTGACGTCAGCTCTCCCCGTCTTCTGCGTGCGCTCGTTCGAACGCCCAGACGCGCTCGAAGCCGATCATGTGGACGAATTCAGTGAACGGGTAGAGCTGGCCATCCCAATTTCGCGTCGAGCCGGTCGACTTGAGATGCGCGAAAACCGCCTGCAGCGTGCTCGCGGCGGCGAGCAGTCCGGCAACCGGGTAGATCGCGATCCTGTATCCGAGCCCCTCCAACTCCGCGCGGCTCAGGATCGGCGTGCGGCCACCCTCGACCATGTTCGCCACCAGCGGGGCGTCGAAGGTCCGGCCGATCCGCTCCATTTCCTCGACGCTTTCGGGCGATTCGATGAACAGGATATCGGCGCCGGCCTTCAGGAAGGCCTCTCCTCGGCGCAGTGCCTCGTCCAGGCCGAGCGCCGTGCGGGCATCGGTCCGGGCGATGATCTTGAACGCGGGCGACGAGCGCGCATCGGCCGCGACCTTGATCTTGCGGACGGCATCCTCGAGCGGAATCACCCGGCGGCTCGGAGTATGGCCGCATTTCTTGGGGAATTCCTGGTCTTCGAGCTGGATCGCCTGGGCGCCGCTCGCCTCGTAGCCGCGAACGGTATGGTCGACATTGAGCAGGCCGCCGTAGCCGGTGTCGCCATCGGCTATGAGCGGCGTCGCGGTGCCTTCGGCGATCTGGCGGACGCGCCCGACCATGTCGGTATAGGTCGCCAGACCGGCATCGGGATAGCCGAGATGGGAGGCGACGACGCCGAAGCCTGTCATGTAGAGCGCGTCGAATTCGGCCTGGTCGGCGAGCTTGGCCGAAACCAGGTCATAGACGCCCGGCGCGACGATCAGCCCGGGCCGGCTCAGGCGTTCGGAAAATGTCTCGGGCATGGGTGATTCCTGCTGACGCGGGGCCGGCCGCCTGCGACGGCGGCCGGGACGATGGCATTGGCCGGGCTCTCTTTGCGCCCGGCTCTCTTGGGCCGGGTTCTATTGCGCGGGGTAGGTGATCTTGGCCGCGGCCTTCTCGGCCGGCCAGACGACCTCTTGGCCCCCGTCGGGCTTGTACTGCACGGCTATCATGCTCGCGTCGGTGATGAGCTGGTGCTTGCCCCCCATCTCCGAGGCCGTGTAGGCGACTTTGCCATAGGGCGTGTCGAAGGTCGTGGAGCCGAGATTGGCCAGGATCTTGGCTCGGTCCCAGGAGCCGGCCGCCTTGGCTGCATCGCGCAAGGTCTGCATGGCGACGTAGCCCTGCACCGCGCTCGACACGACTTCGCCGCCACGCTTCGCCTCGGCTTTCTTGACCCATTCTGCCAGGCCCGGCGTCGTCTGCTTGGCCGACCAGAGATCGACGACGACGACATTGTCGCCGGCTGGGCCGAAATCGGAGCGCTTCTCGCCGGCGCCCTGAGTGACGAGCAGCTTCGGCTTGATGCCGAGCTGCAAGGCCTGCCGGGCGATCTGGAGATTGTCCCCGGAATAGCCGATCAGGAAGAGGATGTCCGGGTTGAGGCCCTTGGCCCGGTTGAGGATCGGCGAGAAATCCGGCGTCCCAGCACGGAAGGGCTCGTTCATCACCACCTCCAGGCCGGCTTCCTTGGCGTATTGCTGGGTGAACTTGGCGCCGTCGGTGCCGTAGAGCTTGTCCTCATAGGCGATGGCCAGCGTCTTTACGCCCGGAATGCTCTTGAAGAAGTTCACCGCAGCCTTCTGGCGATGATAGTCCCAGATGTAGACGTGGTGGTACCAATCGTTCTTGCCGAAGGTCTCCTCCAGCCGGACGGAGGACGAGCCTGGATGGATGAAGATCGGCTCGTAGCGCTGCACGGCGCTGAGCAGCGCAAAATCCGAGGTGCTGCCGAAGCCGCCGACGAAGGCGTCGACCTTGTCCTGCGTCGCGAGCTTCGCCGCGATGCTGGCCGAGGTATTGGGCTCGCCCTTGGTATCCTCAATGACGAGCTCGATCTTGCGGCCGAACAACCCGCCCGCCTCGTTGATCTCGTCGGCGGCGTATTGAATGCCCCAGAGGATCTGGGTGCCGCCACCGGCGAGCGCACCGGTCAGCGGCAGCGGCACGCCGATCTTGATCGGCGCCTGTTGTGCGAATGCGGGCGCGGCGATTGCCGTCCCTGCGAGCATGGCGCCCGCCACGAGGCCTCTCAACTTGGTCCACATCGTGCTTTCCTCCCTGAATTCGCCTGCTCGCAGACGGCAGGTCTTCGCTTGGGTTCTCAGGCTAAAATCCGAGATAGGCGATCCTGAGTTTCTCGTTGCCGGCCATGTCCTGCATCGTCCCGGTCAGGGCGACCTGCCCCTCGTCGAGCACGAGGCACGTATCTGCGACGCTCATGGCGGCGGCGAAGTTCTGCTCCGCCATCACGATGGCGCAGCCACTCGCCGCCTTGACGCGCCCGAGCGCCTCGAACAATTCCTCGACCAGCTTGGGCGCCAGCCCGGCCGAGGGCTCGTCCAGCACCAGCACGCGGGGCTCGATCATCAGCGCGCGCCCGATCGCCAGCATCTGGCGCTGCCCGCCGCTCATCGAACCGGCGAGTTGCCCGGCGCGCTCGCGCAGGATGGGAAAGAGCGCGAAGATGGTCTCGAAGAGACGCTCGCGCTCGCCAGCGGCCGCTCGCGGCGAGAGGGCCTCGAAGGCGCCGCGCAGGTTTTCCTCGACCGTGGCATTGGCGAAGCAGCGTGCGCCGTCGGGAACGAAGGCGACGCGGGCGCGCGCGAGTTGCCAGGGCGACAGCCCGGACAGATCCAGGCCGTCAAGCCTGAGGCTGCGCCGCCCCGTCTCGACCGTGCCGATGAGCGCGCGCAGCGCGGTCGTCTTGCCGGCCCCGTTGGGACCGAGCAGGACCAGGAGCTCGCCGCCCGAGACCGCGAGCGACAGGCCGGGCAGGACGACGAGCTCGCCGTAACCCGCCTTCTCGATGGAGACTTCGAACCGGTTCACAGCGAGAACCCCTTGCCCAGATAGGCTTCCCGGACACTGGCATCCTGCAGCACGTCCTGGGGCTTGCCCTGTGCGAGCAGCCGGCCCTGATTGAGGACGATGGCATGGCCGCACAGACGCGCGATGATGCGCATGACGTGCTCGATCACCACGACCGTGACGCCAGAGGCATGGATCTCGCGAACCAGGCCGATCACCTGGTCGGTATCCTCCAGGCTCAGCCCGGCCATGGCCTCGTCGAGCAGGAGAACCGTGGGGCGGCAGGCGAGGGCACGGGCGATCTCCAGCCTTCGCAGATCCGAGACCGAGAGCTGGCCGCAGCGCGTGCCGACCGCGGGACGCAGGCCGCAATAGCGGGCGAGATCGCCGGCGCTGCGCGCGCCGCCGGGCAGGGCGCGGCCGGAACGCGCATAGGTCAGCGGGACCGAGATCACCTCCTCGATGGTCAGTTCCTTCGGTACGCGCGGAACCTGATAGGTCCGCGCCAAGCCGCGATGGACGATCAGGTCGGGACGCAGCCCGTTGATCGGCTCGCCGCCGAGGCTGATCTTGCCTGTGCGCGGCGGGATCTGCCCGGAGACCATGTTGACGAAAGTGCTCTTGCCCGACCCGTTCGGCCCGATCAGCGCCGTGATCGCCTGGCCGGGCACGTCCAGCGTCACCTCGTCGATCGCCTTGAGGCCACCAAAGGCGACGGTGCATGTCTCGACGCTGATCGCTGTCATGATGCGAGCCTCGGCTTGGTCTGCGCCTGCCCTGACCTGGGCCGACGCCGCCGCAGCCGGTGCCGGACGAAGCCCACCAGCCCCTCCGGCATGCCGACGATGAACAGGATGATGACGGCGCCATAGACGACCTGATAGCCGACGCCGCCGACGACATGACGCGCGACCTCTTCGAGCAGACGCAGCATCACGGCGCCGACCAGCGGGCCGAGCGTCGTGTCCATGCCGCCGAGGATGGTCACGGCGAGCGGCAGGACGTTCCAGTTGGTGGTGAAGACATCGTCGGGAATGACGTATCCGTAGAGGCCGCAATAGCAGGCACCGGCGAGGCCCGCGACCATCCCGGAGACGACGAAGGCCAGGATTTTCAGCCGCGTGACAGGCACACCCGAGGCAGCCGCGAGATCGGGATTGTTCCTGATCATGAAGAAGGCCGGACGAAAGCGCCTGCCGAGGAAAATGTCGCTGACGATGGCGGCCGCGACCAGGCAGCCGGTGATGAACAGGAGCTGCAGCGGCGGCGATCCACCCGCGATGACCGGCGGCATGATGCCGGTCGAGCCGCCCGTCAGCCCCGGCGTGACCAAGATCACGACATGGATCGACAGGCTGAAGGACAGGGTCGCGATGGTGAAATAGAGCCGCCGCAGGCGCAACGTCACTGCGCCCAGCAGCAAGGCGACCACGCCGCAGAGCAGGATGCCAACGGTCCAGCCGAGCACGGGGCCGAGCACGGGCGTCAGCAAGGCCGAGCCATAGCCACCGATGCCGAAGAAGGCGGCGTGGCCGAGCGAGACCTGGCCGGTGCGGGACAGGATATCCCAGGCCAATGCGAGGATGGCCGAGATCGCCGTGCCGATCGCGACCTGAACCAGAAAGGGCCGATCCGCGGCCGCGATCAGCAGGAGTGGCGCCGCAATCGCCGCATAGAGGGCGAGCCGTGCGGGAAGACCGGAACTCATGCCTGCACCTGCTTGCCGAACAGGCCGCTCGGGCGCACCAGGAGGACGAGCAGCAGAACCAGGAAGGAGACGCCGAAGCCCCAACTGCCGCCTCCCGATACGAAGGTGCTGATCAGGCCTTCGATCAGGGCGAGGATGGCCGCCCCGATCAGCGCGCCGGGGATATTGCCGAGGCCGCCGAGCGCGATGATCGCGAAGGCGCGGATGACGAGGTCGACGCCGACCGTCGGCTGAACGTAAAGCACGAGCGCGACGAGCCCGCCGGAGATGCCGGCGGCCGCACCGCCGATCGCGAATGACAGCTCGAAGACGCGGTCGACATTGATGCCAGCATGCATGGCGAGCACGGGGTCGTCGCTGGCGAAGCGCATCTGCGTGCCGTAGCGGGTGTGGTTCTTGATGCCGAGCATGACCAGGAAGAGCAGCAGGCCGACCAGCGCGACGACGATATTGTTGCCGGGAATGGTCACGCCTGCGAACTGGAGCGAGGGCAACAGCGCCGGCGCCTGCATCACCCGCGCATCCGGCGACCACAGAATGATCGCGATATTGAGGATCAGGATGGACAGGCCGAGCGTCGCCAGAAGCTGATTGTGCTCGTCCTGCTTCAGCACGCGGGCCAGGAAGCCGCGATAGACCAGGATGGAGAACAGGCCGAGCGCGACGCCCGAGGCCAGCATGCCCAGCCAGGGCGACAGGCCGTAGCCGGTATAGAGCCAATAGGTCAGGAAGGCGCCGAGCATGACGAATTCGCCATGCGCGAAATTGATGATGCGCGTCACGCCGACCGTGAGCGTGAGCCCGGCCGCCACGGCCGCGTAGAGGCCGGCCACGCAGAGCGACAGCAGAACCGCCTGGACGATCGACGCGGTCATGTCCGCCTGTCCTCCACGCAGAGCGCCTCAGTCATCGACCGTCTCCGTCGACGCTTCGGAGAAATCGAGCAGTCGCGACTTGTACTCGCTGCGCGGCAGCGTGCCGGCCGGGGCGAGGTGCACGGTGGTGGTCACCACCAGCGTGGCGCGGATATCGCTCTCGATCTTCTCGCGCAGACCATCCGAGGCGGTCTCGCCTTCGGCAAGCTCGACGACGACCTTGAGCGGCGGTGCCTGCTTGACGCCCTTCGCGGAGGGGCGGACCGAGACCACGCCGGTGACGGCGGGCGCGAATCGGTTGACGACCTCGCGGATCGCCGAGGGAAACACGTTCACGCCGCGGACGATCAGCATGTCGTCGGTCCGGCCAATGCAGCGCACCCGCGGCGACGTGCGGCCGCAGGAACAGGCCCCCGTGCGCAGGACGACATGGTCGCGGCTGCGAAAGCGCAGCAGCGGCGCGCCGCGATGCCTGAGATGGGTGTAGACGAGTTCGCCGGTCGCGCCGTCGGTCTGCGGAACCTGCTTGCCGGTCTCGGGATCGATCAGCTCGAAATGCACGAAGCCGCGGCCGGAAAAATGCATGCCCTGCTGCTGCTCGCACTCGCCCCAGAGCGAGACGGAAATATCGCCGATCCCCATCGCCTCGGTGACCTTGGCATTCCAGGCCTGTTCGAGCTTCTCGCGCATGGCCGGCTCGCCGCCGCCGGGTTCGCCGGCCACCATGATCCGCCTGATGCTGCTATTGGGCAGGTCGAGCCCGCGCGCCTCGCCGATCTCGGCGAGATGCAGCGCATAGGACGGGGTGCAGGCGAGGATCTGCGGCTTGAGCAGTTTCACGGCGGCGAGCAGCCGCTCGGTATTCCCGGTCCCGACCGGGATGTGGCAGAGGCCGAGGCGGGGGAAGGAATCGAGTGCGGCGCCGGCGACGAACGGCCCGGCATTATAGGTCGAGATGACGCGCTCGCCCTTGCTCACGCCGCTGGCGCCGTAGCTGCGGGCGGAGGTTCGGACCCAGTTTTCCAGGTCGCCTGCGGTCAGCGGAATATAGCTTGGAATCCCGGTCGTGCCGCTGGTGGAGAAGATGCGCACCACCTCCTCCAGGGGCGCTGCGAGATGCGTCCCGATCGGATGGGCCTCGCTGCGGCTCTGCCGCAATTCATCCTTCTCGGTCAGGGGCAGGGCTTCGATGTCGTCGAGCCCGCCGACCGATTCCGGCGTCGCGAAGCCGTTCGCCTGCAGCTTGTCGCGAAAGAAACGCGAGTGTTCGAAGAGATAGCCGACCTGTTCGCGATAGAGGCGGTCGTCAAGCGCGCGCTGCTCGGGCCAGGGAAGTGTCTCGATATCGGGCTCTTGGAGCATGTCCCGGTCCTTCGCTTACATCGTGGGGTCGTAGGCGATCGCTTCCTCGGCGTGGTGCGCGAGAATGAAGCCGATCGGGCGCTTTTGTTCCTCGGCGAGATGCCCGAGAAGTCCCGCGGTGCGGGCCAGGATCGGCACGGCCTTGATCATCGTGTGCGGGAAATCGAGGTCCATCAGCACGGCAGCGATCGGACCGGAGACGTTGAGCGGCATCTGGCGGCCCCATGCCGTGGCGACAGCGCTGCGCATCCGCTTCAGGAGGTCGAGATGGCGACCGGCAATGCCGCGTTCCTCGACCAGGGCGAAGATCCGCTCGGTTCGCGGATCGACGGGATGATGGATCGGGTGGCCGAAGCCCGGCATCTTGCCGCCCTCGCGCCGTGTCCTGGCGGCGATGTCGTTGACGACGGCATCGGGATCCTCGCCGGCATCGACCCGGGCAGCGGCTTCGGCGAGCACCTTGGCGCACAGCTCGGCCGTGCCCAGAACCACTGTGCCGCAGCCGAGAATTCCGGCGGCAACGGCGCATTGCAGGCTGTCGGGCGCTGCGGCCAGCGTCATGCGGGCGGCCTGCGCCGTCGGTGTCAGCCCATGCTCGGCGATCGCGACGAGGAGAAGATCGAGGAAATAGCGCTGCTGCTCCGACGGCTTTTCGCCGGTCACCAGGAAGAAGAAGAAATCGGTGAAGCCATAATGGCCCATGATCTCGCTGGCGAAGTCCCTGCCTCGGATCTCGATCCGGTCCGGAGTGGACGTACAGATGCCCGTGATGGCCGGGCCGGCCTTGCCAATCAACATGTCGCTCCTCCTGCCGCAGCCAGCACGAGGCGAAGCGAAAGCCGCGCAGCGGCGAGAGCCGTGCGATCAGTCCCGGATGGGGGACAGGCGTTTCCTCTTCGCCGCTTTCGGCTTGTTTTGTCTTTTAAGTTTGTAGGACAATATTGCAGGTCGAAACGTTGTCAACCGGGTTTCCTGCTGATAGGCAGATCGTCATGACGACACTCGACACCCACCTCGCCAGCGCTCTGCCGGAGCCCGAGAACGCCGAAGGCCCGGCGCGCGGCGGAACCGTCGAATACGTCCTTGATCATTTGCGCGCCGGTGTGCTCCAGGGGCGCTATGCGCCGGGCCAACGCCTGATCGAAGCCGACCTGACGCGCGATCTGCGGGTCAGCAGGGGGCCGCTACGCGAGGCCTTTCGACGCCTCTCCGCGGAGGGCATTCTTGAGATCGTGCCGCATCGCGGCGCCCTCGTGCGCCGCCTGACCCTGCGCGAGATGAAGGAGCTGTTCCAGATCAGGCTCGGCCTGGAGACCCTCGCTGCCCGGCTGGCTGCGGAAGCGATGGCCGATCCGGTGACGAAAGCGCGGTTCGAGCGGGAGATCGAGGCGATCTGGGACGAGCACCCGCGCCCTCCGGGCGCTGAATATATCGACGAAAACCATCAGTTTCACGATGCGGTCGTCGCGGCGAGCGGCAACGAGCAATTGCTCAAGCTGACGCGGCAGCTTCGGCTCCCTGTCCTGATGTATCAGCTGGCGGGAACACTGAAGGCCGAGAACATCGCCGCTTCGCTGGCCGAGCATCGCGCCATCGCGCGCGCCATCCTCGCCGGCGACGCCGCACTGGCGGAAGTGCATGTGAAGGACCATCTGCAGCGCGCCATGGGCCTCGCGCAGGCCATGCCACACCGGGTTTTCGCTCGCTAGCTGTGGAGCGTCAACAGGTTGTCCTCGTCGCGAGCGAGTCTGCTGATGGGTGTCTTGGCCTGGATTCCGCCGTGGGGGCGATGCCAATTGTAATGATGGAGCCAGCGCGGCAGCTCTTCGGCTCTGCGCTCTGAGTGGGGATAGGGTC
>NZ_JBFTKS010000040.1:0-40810 GCF_056396065.1 Allobosea sp. 05T433
GCTGGTGGTGCGAACAGACACATCAAGACCGACGAACAGCTCCATGGCAGGCCTCCTGACCGGTTGGATCGATGGAGCCTGACCGGAAGACCGCTCTCCGTCATCCCGTATCAACGGGCGGCCGGAGCCCCAACAACCCGATCTTTTTGCGTTGGCGCCGAACCGCTGCTTTCCCAGCGCGTTTCTCCACCAATCATGCCCCCTACACTTGGCCCGCAGTGGGAGGACGCCGCGGGCCGCTTTTTTTTGTTCCCGTATTCTGCTTTGATGGAACACCGAGGGGCATCATCGGTTTGTCTCTCTGTGCTGGCATCGCCACTCTCCAAGCCTGCACAGCCTCGGGCCCTGCTGTCGCCATAGGCGGGCCCTATCGCTCGGAATCAGGCGGATGTACCGTACCGAGGTCTCAAACACGTGGATTTACCACGTCGCAATCCCGATCGCGGGGCACCACTTCCTGGATAAGTGGCTGACCGAGTGGGAAATCCCTTACCGGGTTATTCCAACAGAAATTGGTGATTCAGCCCTGTTGATCGGGTTTCCAACTGAGCGCTTTGCGCGCGCCTTTATCCTCGCGGAAGAGGCAGGGGGCACGTCCGTTTCGACCGGCCAACAATAAGCGGCTTTCTCCTTGAACGAGCGCGTTCAGGGCAGGACCGCTACCCTGGCGAGCAACGTGACCAGCTCTGCCTGACGTTTCGTGTTGGTTTTTGCGAAGAGCGCAGCTAGTTGCGAGCGAATGGTGGTGCGGCTTAGGTGCCGACTGCTGGCGACATCCGCGGGCAGATCGCCCTGCGCCATTTGAAGCGCAAGGCGCGTCTCAGCCATGGTCAGGCCAAACATGCGCTGAAGCATGAAGGGATTCGGTCGCAGGTGTGCATCAAGATCGAGCAGCATGACCACGCTCGTGCCGTCCGGTATGTCGTCCGCGACCTGATTGAGGAGGAAAGGCGTGTCGCTTGTGCCAGAGATGACGATCCAGCTCAGTGGACCGAGTCTCGGGCCGTTTGGGGCTCGCCCGATCAACCGCTTGAAGGCGCTGGTCAGCTGGCCAAGATCTTGAAAAGCCCCCTCATCGCAGCCAAGGATCAGTCTGGCCGTTGCGTTGGCCTCAACGATCTTTCGGTGGTTCTCGACGACGAGATAGCCGCAGCCGATTCGGTCGAGCATGTTCAGGGCCACAGCGCCGCGATAATTGCTTGTCGAACCTGATCTCCCCTTCTCCTGTGGCTCGCTGCTCAAAGTTGCGCTCAGCCTGGCGTCGTTCGGCCTAGAGATCATCGGTTCCAACCTTATCCCCCCAGCAATGAATACGCCCATCAAACTTTAACTATCGAGCCGCTCGCCTGTTCCTTTGCCGAGGTGCTGTATTTGCAGCGCTAGCCGCGCCGGGGAATCGCGGGTTTCGCCATGAGTTCGCTATTCAGTCTTGGCGTCATCCACATCCGGCACCGTCACGGCCTAGGGAGCCCCGCCGCGCCCCCTCGGAACGGCGGGGCGAACCTCGTGCGTGTGTTGGAGTGTCAGTTGTGTGCGCGCGTCGCGTTTTGCGTGCCGGCCCTGGGGCCGAGACTGTCCGTGGCCCGGTCAGCAAAGCGCGGGATGCGCGCCAGCGGAAGCTCAACTTTGACCCCATGCCGGAGCGGGTCGAGCCATGCCTGGATCTATTGGCTTCCAAGCCGCCTACCGGCAACGACTGGTCGTTTGAAGTGAAATGGGACGGCTATCGTCTCGCCATTCATATCGATAATCGCACCGTTCGGATCCTGACCCGCGGCGGGCATGATTGGACCAATCGCTTCCCGACGAGGACGTTCTTCAATTAAAAGATCCATCATGACCTAGTTTATGCCGTCTGCTCTCGACTCTAGTCGGATGTTGGGACTCGGTCAGAACGCGACATTGATCCCCGCAAGGTGTAGCGTACTGGAAGGGGCGCCCGTTCCTTGGCTCTCGCGAACGCGTTCGCGTTCCAAACGGAGTCACCCGGTGCGGCCGAGAATTTCTGTGACGGTGTCCGCCTCGCCCGGCATCCACCGGCTCCTGGAAGGTCGCCGGGATCTTGCCCCCTGAGCAGACGTTCCGAAGGTCGCAGAAGGGTCGCGAGCGGAAATTAACACCAGGGGCGTCGGCCGCCATTCCATGGTCGGGCCAAGCCCTCGTCGACGAGTTGGGCGCCGATCGAACCACCGCCGTTCGCGACGATACGAAGTTTTCGGCCGTACGAATCTACGTCCCGGCTGCCAATCGCTTCCAATCGGAAGGGCCTCGAGCTCAGCAGCTCGGCCAGCCTGAAGGTGGCCCGTTGACCGAGAGCTGCTTCGTCGGCGCATTTGGCTCCGCCTGTTTCCGGCGCGTCAATGTCAGCGATCCGGATCTTCTCGCCGCGAAACCGGAAGGTGTCACCGTCGATGACGCAGTCGCCGGCGCCCCGCCCACATAGCGGGGAGGAAGATTGCGCCTGGCTGGATCCTGCAGTCGCTGGGCGGATCACCTCGATCTCGTTCGGGCGCGGGTTTGATCTCGAAGACAGGGGATCGAGTAGCGTCGCCCGGATCGATCCAGCCGGTTAGGGGAGGGCGTTAGCAAGCCGAGTGCGGCCCCCATCGAGACGATGAAGGTGCACACGCAGACGACTGCCCATTGGGCCGAACTCATGCCGGCCAAGTCTCGTCGGAACGACATTGCTGATCCTCCAGGCTGGAGAGTGCCAGAGGCGTCCTAAGGGACAGCCTAGGGAGACAGCACGGTTTGATGGTTCGCAGAACGAAACCGTTAGTGAAAATGGCCCGGCTCGCGGGCCTCAAGCGATAGCTTCTGACGCCGGATGGCGGCAGCAAACCTGAGGAAGCGAAGCAGCCTCACTAGCCAGGGTTAGGAGCCCGATGAGGGCGACCAATAAGGCATCAAAATTCGCTCGTGCGCAGGCACGCGGAAGGGTCACGGGGGGCTCTTTGGCGAAGGCCAAGGCGCCTATCCCGTAGCCTCGTCATGAGGCGTCGGACACGCGAATTTCTGTGCCTTAATTCGAGGCCAGTCTACGTCTCCAAGCCCCATGAGCGCGCAGGCGCTGGACCACCATTCAAGAGCCGCCGAAGGGCGGCCAAACGACATCCGAAACCGATCAGGCCCGGGCGAAGGCAGGGCTGGCGTGCGCAGGCGCGCATCAAGGTCGGAAGAGGATGGAAGTGGTGCGGTCCTGGGGGCTGTCGGAGACCGAAATGACGCGAAGGCGTCACGCAGTTTTATGTGGTGTGCGAAGGCACCCACAAAAACTGCGGTATTGAGCCTATTTTTTATTTGGGGAAATGAGGCCCATTCCGGGCCTGTCCTTGGTGGGAGGCAGCCACTGTGAGGCTGCGCATTTGCGGGGGTTTCTGCCGTCCTTGCCTGGGGCTTCTCAGGCGCCCTGAGCGGGCAACGCCGTGAGCTTGGGGCAGGGCCTGGTCCTTGGCGGGGAGGGAGGCTCCGTGGGGTCTTCAAGCCCGTCTATGGAGCGTCCGTCCTTATTGGGAACGCCGGCGGCAGCTGCCAGTGCTTCAGCCAGCAGATGCCGCCGGCGGACTTGTCCTTGATAAGTGGCTTTGTCGATAGCGGCCGCGGGGTTTTAGCCAGTCCTCAAAAGATAAGCGCAGGCGGACACTTGGCACGCCTGCGCTTTGTTTACATGGGGGTTTGCGCCCTGGAGCGCGGCGTCGAGATGTTCAACGGCCGGATTTCACGGCCTGTTCCAGGGACTGGAACCTATGCCGGGCGATGAGCAGCTTACGGATCCGGGATCCAAGCTTCGCAGCGAAGGAGTATTTCGAGACTTCGGCACGCGCCATGATGGGCTCACCATCGACAACGTCAAATAGCGTTTCGACGTATACCAGGGTTTCATCATCGCGGATCTGAACCTCAGCGAGTGGTTTTTCATCACCGTTCTCAACCCACCAATCGTAGGGCAGTCTTTTTCCCGGACTGAATTGATAAATCGGCGAGAATGCCTTCAATCGGTCGATAGCAGCGCGACCGATCACCGCGTCGGAAGCATCCGCATCAAGGCAGACGAGTTCTCCAGAGTGGTGATATCCTCCGATCGCACTCATTGCGATACCTCCTCCCGTGTAGAATGCGGAAGCACGGCGCGTGCCGATGTAAGGTAATTCTTCACTGATCCAAGGTTCATCGAGAATGAGCGCTTCGAAATCGTGCATGGGCAATGTCAATCCTGGTAGGGGCGATGCTTATTGTATTCGACAATTTGGGATCGCCAAGAGATGCGCTCTTTTACTGGGGTTATGGAAACTCACAGAGAGCGTGCGGGCAGGGCAAATCAAGCCATAGCGTATCATGCCGCGCTCGACATACCAGATGATGTGTTGTGAGGCCCGGATTTGATTCGCATAAGGATGATTATGGAACCATTCCGGATCGGATTTCGATTTGTTTCGCCTTAGCCAGGCAGACCCGCCTGCGTCGGGGTAGACGGGACGAGGTTCCGCAAATTGCAGCAAATCCGGCCTCAACGGCCGCTAACCTCCTGATATGACGCGATCTTAACTGCAAAACGCTAAGGCGAGATAATTGCGTTTCGACCACGGCACGGCCGGGGCATCCAGCGAAGTCCGAGTGCAGTTCCTTAGGCGAGATAAATGCGAGCGCCGCTTGAATCACAGGCGCGATAAAGCTGGAATACCTTAGGCGAATTAATTTCGAATGGTGACCTGATCGGCGCCACGAAATGCGGGTTGGAAATTGCGATCGCTTAGGCGAAATAAATTACTGAGACGACGCTGCGGCATTTTTCGCGCCTTGGGAAAATCGCCGTTGAAGGCTGTCGGAAATAATCCAATTTTTTAGGCGAAATAATTCGCTCACTGGCGTGTCAGGGTCGGAGCGCACCCGCTAAAATGAGCATCGAATTCAGACGCTATGCGTCACCCAGGACTTGCAATGACCGTTTTTCAATATCAGTGGGGCACCGAGCGTCCGCGTTCGCGCGGTGACCGACAGGACCGCTACCTTGGCGCATATGCCGAGGCGGGTCTGGCGCGCATTCTCGCGGAGAATGAGGCTCGGCTGGCCCGGTTTCAGAGCGACCTTGATGTGATCAAGCGCGATCGGGAGATCGTGCGCCTGTCGACGCCGGGTGGCCGCTATAACAGCGAGGTTGCGGCGACGGTTGCGGCGCAGTTTGGCGTCGTGTCGATGGGAGAACCCGTAAAGCGCGGGCGCGGACGTCCCGTGAAGTATGGCCCGCATGATCCGCGCCCGGCGCGGCCGAGTCGCGCGATGACGCCTGCCGGTCGTTTGAGGGCCGCAGCCATGGTGCATACCCGCAAGAAGCGCGGCGGTGTGCGGCAGGAGTCTGGCACAGTCTCCCCCGTCACCGCCTCCCCTGCCCGTTCTGTTGCGCCGAAGGCAGCAGCCGAGATCGGTCGCGAATTGCTGAGCGGGACGATCGCGGCGCAGCAGGATGTGGGTGCGCCGGTCGAGCTTGACGTGGTCGTCGCGGACGGCGCGCTGGTTGCCGAGCCGGTGGCGAAGGCTCCGTCCTTCGACCTGGCTGCGATCGCGGCTCGTCAGCAGAGCAGCATGGAATCGACGCTGCGGGAATTGTCGTCCGAGGACGACTTGTCCGAGGATGCCATCGTGGTGCGCAGCTTGTTCTTGAGCAGCCATAAGGCGCAGACACAGCTTCATCGGCGCCGGGTGCGCGGCGACGATGGTATTACTCGTCTGGATTATGACTTCACGGACGCCCTGGATGAATCCAAGGTGCCTGCCGAGGTGCGCGCGCGCTTCCCGGCTTTCGGACTGGTGACTGACCCGCCATCCGGGGAATTCTCGGAGGAGGAGCTTCTGCTTTGGATGAAGCTCGGGATCTTCAACGGCGTTGATTACCCGGAGGCCGATTTTGATCGGTATCTGCGGGATTATAAGACCGCCAAGCAGTTTTATGCGTCATTGAAGCGTCTTGTCGATCCCATTATCGACGGCGAGCGGCGGCGCATTCTTGTCTGGCCGTCGATCGAGCGTCGCCTGCATTTTGTCGAGCAAACGCATGATCGGTTTGCTCGCGGAAAGATCAACCTCGACACGGCGATGGTTCGTGTGGCGAACTTCGATTTCCTCGAACTCGATACCATTCGATACGGGGCGCATAAGATCTATCGTGCGATTGTCGATGCCATGCGCTGGTTCGAGGGCTTCTCGCGATTGGATATTGCGGAATGGTCGGGGCATGACCCCTCAAAGGTGCCGTCGTGCCGGTCGATTTATGGTTTTCCGAATTGGACGTTCCCGGAGCGTCTCCATGCCGAGATCGGCAACGGGAATATGCTCTGGGAGGAGGTTGATGCGGAGTACGCCGTGCCGAGCATGAAGGATCTTGTTGAGTTTTCTGCGACGGACACCGAGATCCTGATCGCGAATCTCCGAAATCGCACCGACGTCGATTACGCAGATATCGAAATCTAGGGGTTTCGCCGATTGGGCGTGAAAAAGGGCGGCTGCCGCGAGGCGAGCCGCCCTTCACTATTCTGGTCTGATCTCAGAGGCTGCCGTCTCGCTCGATGAGGCGTTGGCGCACCTGATCGGTCAAGGCCTGATAGCCGCGGTCCCAATTGCCGATCGCGCTCTGATTGCGCCGGACGATGCGCTCGTACAGGTTCAGCTCCGTCCTGTAGCTGTGTGGCGGTGTCCGGGTGCAGATATGATCGGCCAGGCGCTCGAGGTCGGCGTGCGTCTTGGTGCGCTTTTTGGTCCAGCCCGGATTGGCTCGGCCGAAAGCGTTCGGATCGAATGCGGTCTCGCCTGTCATGGCATCGTCCCGTTGTTGGGTTTTGGACCGGAAGGGGTCGCCCAACTTTTGGGAACGGACGGTGGCGTCAGTTGGCGGCGTCGGCCGGCTCTGGGTTCTGGATCCAGGTCTTTTTGGCGGCATCCCATTGATAGGTGGACTCCTCACCCTCTTTGTAGAAGTCGAGGGCTGCGACGGCGCCGCCGCCGTAGCCGGCGCTGTTCATCGCCGCGGTGATGGTCGGACCACGCACGATCTCGGTTTCGCCGGTGAGCCAGTAGAGGCGGAAGGTTTTCGTTTGGGTCATTGGGGTCCTTCAGAGAGCGTTCGAATCGAAGGGGATGGGCTTATTTGTAGCCCAGGCTGCGGCGGCCAGCGCGAGAGATTTCCGGGATGCCGTATCCGAGCATTTTACGCGGGGTTGGCCCGGGACGCAGGGCTTTGGCCTGCGCCTTTGCGAGGCGGCGCCTTGCCGCGCGATCCATTTCCTCCGCGGCTGGCTGATCAGGCTCGGACGGTTCCGGCCTGGGAGTGGGCGGTGCAGCGCCGAGCCCGGCGGACATAAGGCTGAGCGCGGCAATTCCGATGCGGGCTCTCATGCGCGTTCCTTCGTTGGTTGTCAGGATCGAGATCAGCAGGCCTCGATGAACAGCTCGGGCTTGTGACCGGTAGCGGAGATGATGCCGAAGATGATGTCTTTGGCCTCGTCAAGCAGATGCGCCGGTGTCGGATCGACGCCGATCCCATTGGCGATGTTGGCGGTTGTGTCGACTTCGATCATTTCAAAGACTGTGACCGGGATCTCGACGCCCGCGCCCCGCTCGGCGATGTCGAAAAGCTCAGTGAGTTCGGGAGCTTTGGCGGCGAGGACGTCATAGACCTGGTGACGCTGCAAGGTGCAGTCATTCGTGAGCGCGTGCGTGGTGATGCGACGGGCGCCATTGACGCGCGAGATGATCGAGAGCGAGAGGCCGTATGCCATCGTTGTCACCCTTCTTGGGATTTCGAAGAAAATCGATTTCGATTCCCAATGCTGGAATGATGGCCTCTCCCCTCCCCTTGGGTTTGATCGCACCGCTCAAAAAGAACCCGCCATTCTGGCGGGTCGAGATGGGGAGGGTCTCTCCTCTAAGGGAGCACGATACTCAATGGGTGTCGTTCCTACCACACGTTGCGTCAGGAACTGGTCACTTGGCTCGGTTAGCGACGGGTTTTGATCGCGTCAATCTTGCGATCGGTCCGAACCTAGCGAAAGAACCGGGCCGGCCGGAACTGGGCGAGTTCGGGGCGCGGTTTGCCGCTCATTATCTCGTCTGCCGCCATCGCCCCGAGCGCAGGCGAAAGCGTCGCGCCGCTATGGGTGACCATCACATAGTAGCCTTCGAGGTTCGGTACGGGGCCCATGGCGGAGAGGCCGTCCTTGGGAATCGGACGCTGGGTGACGCGGCTCGCTTCCGGTTTCACCGGCGCGATTCCGGGCAGGATCCGTGTCAGGCGCGCGACGAGATCCGCCGCCTGGTCGAGGCCAGGACGGTTCGTGATTTCGGGGGTAACCAAGGCATCGGCCGGCCCCCAGTGCACCATAAGCCTGCCGGCGCCATCCGGCCTAAAATCGCAAACAGGTGTGGCCACGACACGCTGGATCGATGCGGGAACCGGGGGCGTGAAGACCAGAAAGCCGACAGTCGGCGCCAGCGGCACATTCGGGGCCGTTCCGGCAATCGTGTCGTTCGACCAGCGCCCGGTGCAGTTGACCACGAGATCGGCCATCAGGGTGTCCCCCGCCTCGGTGTGCACACCCTTGACCTTGCCGCCCTGCACAAGCAGCCCGGTAACCTTCGTTTGGGTATGCAACTGCGCGCCCTTGCGGCGTGCAGCGGTCATCATCGCATGGGAGTAGACGACAGGATCGAGCCATCCGTCCTCCGGATACCAGGCGACCGGGGCATCGCCCACCGCGGCAGGATCGATATCGGGCTCGAGTTCAAGCAGCTGCTGGCGATCGATCCATTCGACGCCATAATCCCATTCCTGGAGGCGAGCCACCTTGGCGCGGTGTTCGTCTCGCCCCTCCTCGTCGCGCCATTCGACACGGCCGCCGGCATGCCACCACGGCGTCGCACCGAACTCGTCCTTCAGCGCCGCATGCGCCCGCATGCCCGCGACATTCAGATCGTGATAGGGGCGCGGCGCCTTATTGCTGGAATTCGTCCAGGCGAAGCTGATGCCGGAGGTGCCACCGCCGACGCGCGTGGCCTCCAGCACGGTGACCTTCGCGCCCGCGAGCGCAAGACGATAGGCCACCGACGTCCCCAGGACGCCGGCACCGACAACGATGATCTCAGGCATAACCGTATTTCCGATCGAATAAGGGGCGATTGGGATGGCGCCGGAACTACTTCGCCTGCGACGCGGACCAGCCGTCACGAACCAGCGTCTTGAGTTCGGCCAGCGACATGGTCTCGAGCCCGATATCGTCGAGCAGGTCGTTCTCGCTCGCGAAATCGCGGCCATAAAGTGCCGAGAAGACGTCGATGCCAGCCTGGTGCAGCGTGGCGGGCCGATCGGTCAATTTGCCGAGCAGCACGGTCGGATGCAGGCCGAAGGGCGCATCCTCCAGCACATAGCGCGTGTCGATGCTGTCGGGGCCGTTGCCGCCATTGCCGCGTGCGGCAAGCTGGCGGGCCATCTCGCCGACCGGTCCGGGCTCGACATGGAAGGAGAGGTTATAGTGCTCTCGAATGGTGCGCACCTTGTAGCCGGCCGCCTCGGCGATCGCGAGGCGTTCAGCATCGAGCGCTTCGAGCAGGCGGCCGACAGAGTCGGTATTGTTTTCGTTCTGGCCCCAGGTTTCGCCGTGCTCCATGCGCGTGAAATTGCATAGTGCGATGCCGAGATGGTTTTGCGGATTGAGGTTGGAGAGAGAAATCGCCAGTGCGTCGGAGCGCTCGACGAAGCGGTCGCCGAACAGTTCCTGACAGACTTGCAGCCCGCGTGCGCCAGCCGAGGCAGGGATGGTCGCGATATCGACCTTGGAACGGATCGTCGAGACGTTCACGCTCGCGTCCCCGGTGCGGCGCCCTGCCGTCACAGTGGTTCCCCAGACAACGACAGGGATATCGAGCCCGCGCTCCGCGATCTTTTTGGCGATATAGAGGCCGCTGAACGAGGTGTGCGAGCTGATGATGACAATCTGACCGCTGGCAAGGTGGGGAGCGGCGGCATCCATCGCCATGCGATGGCCATTGGCCGGCAAGGCCAGCAGGACGGCGTCAGCGCCGGCGATCGCATCACCCGCGTTGGTCGCCATCGTGACCTTGAACGAACCGTCGAGCGAGCCAGTCGCCGCTAGTGGCTTGCCCGCGACGATGCTTTGCCCGGTTTTGCCTGAGGGCGACCACAGCACAGGCTCATGGCCGAGGGAGGCGAGCAGCGCAGCATTGCCATAGGCTATCGAGCCCGCACCGAGTATTGCGACACGCATCGTTTGTTTCCTTGGGAGTACTAGAGGCTTCTGGAGCGCCGGGCCGACGAGCCCGGCGCTGACGACGGCATTGAATTCAGTATTTGTAGCCGGCCTTTTCCATATATTGCTTGGCCAGGTTCATGTCGTAGGCGATCGGCTTGAGCAGATCGTGGTCATAATCTTCGGAGGTGAAGGGAATTGGCACCGTGCCGGGCTTGCCGAAACCGGCAACAACGTTCTTGATGATCTGCTCGCGCGGGATCATGTGGCTCATGGCCTTGCGGACATAGGCCGCAGCTTCCGCCGCACGGCTGGGATCCTGCTTGCCGAGCGGGGTTTCCACGCCCGTTCCGAAGACCGGGTGGTTCATGTTCAAGCAGGTCTGCATCCACTTATAGGAATCGAAGCGATTGACGGTGCCCCATGACGGATCGATCGTCTCGAGCAGCCCGCCGACGTCGTACATCGGATCATGCGCATCGATGGAGCCGGCCTTGATCGCGCTCAGAACAGCGTCGGCGCCCTGGATATTGACCACGTAGAAGGTTTTCACATTGCCTTCGGTCTTCTTCCAGTAGCTATCGTTCTTGATGTATTTGTAAGCCTTGCGGGCCGGATCGAAACCCTGCGGAATCCAGGGCCCCGTGCCGATACCGCCTTTGGCCTCGAAGGTCTTGCCGTCGGAGGTCTTGACCGGGAAGGTGCCGAGCCAGGTGCTGATGACATGGCCACGCAGCTCCTCGGGCTTGAGGCCCTGATAGGCGTGTTTCGGCATGATCGCGATGACGGGCAGGACGAAATCGCGAAACATCACGTTCGGCTCCCGCAAGGTCACGGTGATCTCGTGGGTGCCGCTTACCTTGTAGGCATCCTTGCTGCCCAGGACGGTCTCGAGGGGCGACTGGAAGACGCTGGCATAGGTCTTGTCGATCACCGTATCCCAGGTGAACTTGACATCTTCGGCAGTGAACTCCTCGCCGCTATGCCATTTCACGCCCTTGCGAAGGGTGAATACCCAGGTCCTGCCGTCGTCGGAGGTCTTCACTGACTCCGCCAGCGCCGGGACGAGCTTCTTGTTCGCCCAGCTGTCGTATTCGAACAGCGCGTTGTAGACGGGGCCGAAGATATTGGCCTCGTTGTAGCCGCTGCCATACATCGGGATGAGCTGGCTCGGCGGCTGCCAGGACGCGAAAGTGGCCGTGACGTCGCCAGTGGCGCCCTCGATCGTCCAGTTCTCGGGGCGCGGATAGAAGACCGGGTTGTAGGTCGTCGATTCCATGCCCTTCAGCTTCGGATTCGTGATGATCACCTCTTCCGGATAGAAGACGACATGGAGCGGCTCGATCTCGTACCAGCGCTTCATGAAGGCGGTGATCGCCGCCTTGCGGTCGGCCGGCGTGACGGAGCGCGAGTATTTCTCGATCGCCTCGTCGATCTGCTTGTCGGCGATGCGATAGTAATTCTGCCCGTTCGGCGGAAAATTCTTGCTGTGGAAGAGCGTCTCGGGCAGCGGCACCAGCCCACTGTAGTAAATCCGCTCGGAATACATGTCCCAGCCGCCATCGACATGCGTCTTGCCGCTGTCATTGGCGCGCCGCGCGATCACGACCGAAGGCGGCTGGTAGCTCGACACGATATCGATGCCGAGGCGGGCGAACTGCTTTCCGATCAGGTCCGTCCAGATCATGCGCGACTGGAGGTTGTTGAAGATCATCAGGTAGAGCTTGAAGAAGGGCGGCTTGGCCAGCGCCCCCTCCGGTATCCCACCGGCCGCGAGCGCGGCCGCTCCGGCTCCGGACCATTTCAGCACATCGCGTCGCGTCGATTTCCTGGACATCGATTTTCCCCTTGTTTCTTGGTGGTGCGAAATGAACAGGCCGAGAGCGTCCGGCACTCAGGCCTGGAAGCGCGAAGGACGAAACTGCGCCAGTTCCGGACGCTCCCTGCCCCGCAGGACCTCGTCGGCGACGGCCTGGCCGAGGAAGGGAGACAGCGTCACGCCGCTGTGGGTCACGACGACGTAGTAGCCGTCGACGCCGCGGGCCGGTCCGACGGTGGAGAGCCCATCGGCGGGGATCGGTCTGACGGTCGTGCGCACCGCTTCGGCCTCGACGCCTGCCAAGCCGGGCAGAAGCTCGGTTGCGCTTGCGAGCGCGATCTTCGCCTCCTCGCAATCCGGCAGACGGCTTTCCAATTCGGCGAAACGGTCGTCGAGCGAGTCCTTGCGGATCATCATGCGGCCTGCCCCGTCCGGACGGACATCGACGTCGGGCGCATGGAAGGGCCGGCGCAGATCGACACCGACCGGAGGCGTGAAGACGAGGAAGCCCACGGTCGGAGCGAGCGGGACATTCGGCGCCGTCTCGCTCACCGTATCGTTGGACCAGCGCCCGGTGCAGTTGATGACGAGGTCGGCTGCGTGGACAGCGCCCGTATCATCCCGAGCGCCGACGACACGACCATTGCGGGTCTCTACCCCGGTCACCTTCACGCCGGTCTTCAGCGCCGCTCCATAGCGCTGACGGGCAGCGCGCAGCATGGCTCCGGCGTACTGGACAGGGTCCACCCACCCTTCTTCAGGGCAGAATACGATCTGAGCCTTGTCCGAAACTGCGCCGATTGCCAGCTCCGGCTCAAGCGCCTGCAGCCGCTTCTTGTCGATAAACTCCGCCGCATAGCCCCACTCGCGCAGCCGCTCGACCTTCTTCGCCTGAGCGGCGATCTCCGCCGGATCGACGCGCCACTCCAGGCTACCGCTCTGATGGAACCAGGGTGTCGAGCCGAACTCATCCTTCAACGCGGCATGCGCGCGCATGCCTGCGACGTTCAGGTCGTGATAGGGGCGCGGCGTCTTGTTGTTCGCATTCGTCCAGGCGAAGCTCACTCCGGATGTTCCGGCGCCGACGCGAGAGGCTTCGAGGACCGTGACCTTCGCACCGCCCTGGGCGACGCGGTAGGCGATGGAGCTGCCGACAATTCCGGCTCCGACGACGATAACATTCATCATGGCGTTTCCTATGGTCTCTCCCCGCTCTCAGCGCGGGTTGTGGCAAGCGAAGGCGTGGGTGCCGTCCGGTGCGGACAGCGGCGGAATCTGTTGGGAACAGACAGGCAGTGCGGCGGGGCAGCGGGTGTGAAAGACACAGCCGGACGGTCGCCGGACAACACTGGGGACTTCGCCCTGGATCGCCTGGCGCTGTGCCTGGTTTGAGGGATCAGGCACGGGAATCGCCGAGATCAGGGCAGCGGTGTAGTGATGGCGCGGCCGTGCGAAAATCTCGTCGACCTCACCGATCTCGACGAGATTGCCGAGATACATCACCGCAATGCGGTTGCTCAGAAAGCGCACGGAACTCAGGTCGTGCGAGATGTAGAGATAGGAGAGTCCCAGGTCTTCCTGCAGGTCCGCCAGCAGATTCAGGACCTGCGCCCGCACCGAGACGTCGAGCGAGGAGACGGGCTCGTCGCAGATCAGCAGTCGCGGCTCGACCGCCAGAGCGCGCGCGATCCCAATGCGCTGGCGCTGCCCGCCGGAGAATTCGTGGGGATAGCGATCGGCATAGTCCGGCGGCAGCCCGACCCGCTCCAGCAGACCTTCCACCGTCGCGTCCCAGTCCTCCTTCGGGGCATGACCATGGACGCGCAGCGGCTCGGTCAGGATCTGCCTGACGCTCCAGCGCGGATTGAGTGAAAGATAGGGATCCTGGAAGACGTATTGCATCTGACGGCGCAGCGCGAGCACGTCCGGCCGCCGATCCTGAGTGAACGTCGCCCGGATATCCGTGTCGCCGAGGCGGATCGCACCGGCAGTCGGTTCGACGAGGTGCAGGATCGCGCGGGCCGCCGTCGTCTTGCCGCAGCCGCTTTCGCCGACGATGCTCAGCGTCTCCCCGGCCGCCACGCTGAAGCTGATGTCGTTGACCGCGCGGATTTCCCCGGTGACGGTCTGGCGGAAGAGGCCTCGGCGGCGCAACGGGTAGCTCTTCACCAGCCCGTCGACGGTCAGCAGGGTCCGTGGCGTGAAGCCTTGGCGGAGATTCGGAATCGGCTCAATCATGGCTGGCCACTCCGGCGCTGCCGCGCTTCAGGCAATGAACGACATGGCCTGGCTCGATCGCTGCGGCCTGGGGCACCAGCCCGGAACATTCCGGCGCGGCTTCGGGACAACGCCCGGCGAAGCGGCAGCCGCCACCGAGTGATTGTCCGGGCGCGACGGCGCGCCCGACCGTGGGCAAGCGCTCGCGACGCCCCTCACCATCGACTGCGTAGCGCCGGTCGATGCGCGGCGTGCTTGCCAGAAGGGCCTGCGTGTAGGGGTGCGAGGGCCGTGCGAAGATGGCGTGCTTGTCGCCCGTCTCGCAGACCTGGCCCGCATACATGACGGTGATCCGATCGGCGATGCGAGCCACGACGCCCATGTCGTGCGTGACGAAGATCATCGACATGCCGAACCGCGCCTTCAGGTCTTCGAAGAGATCGAGGATCTGGGCCTGGATCGTGACGTCGAGCGCCGTCGTCGGCTCATCCGCGAGCACGAGCGCCGGGTTGCAGAGCAGAGCACGGGCGATGCAGACACGCTGCTTCATGCCGCCGCTCATCTCATGCGGATACTGCGACAGGCGCGAGCCGGGGTCGGTGATGCCGACGAGGCGAAACAACTCCTCCACCCGCTGCAGAGCAACGCTGCGCGGCATCTTCTCGTGAACCTTCAGGATCTCGCCGAGCTGCGCGCCGACCGTCATCAGCGGGTTCAGGGAATAGCCGGGGTTTTGGAAGACCATGGCGAGCCTGCGCCCGCGCAGTTTCTGCATCTCGCCCTGCGACTTCGCGGCGAGGTTCTCGCCATCGAACATGATGCGGCCGCCGGTGATCCGTGCGGGAGGCGGCAGAAGGTTCAGAATCGCGAGACTCGACAGGGTCTTGCCGCTGCCGGATTCTCCGACGATGCCCATCGTCTCGCCGGCGCGGACCTGAAAGCTGACATCCTCAATGATGCGAACGGGCGCATTCCAGGGTGGAAACTGAATCCGCAGGTTCTCGACGCGGACGAGGTCATGGACAGGCGGCGTCAGCACGCTGCTATCGTCGATCGAAATGGCGGCGACTGGCTTTGGGGTGGCGAGGCTCGACATCTCAGCGCTTCGCCCGTGGGTTGAAGGCATCGGTCAGGCCGTCCGCCAGAAGGTTGAAGCCGAGCACCGTGATGAAGATGGCGACACCCGGGCTGAGCGATGCCCAGGGAGCCACTTTCAGTGCCTCGTAATTGAAGTAGAGCAATTGCCCCCAGCTCACCGCGGCCGGATCGCCGAAACCGAGGAAGCCGATCATCGCCTCCGCCAGCACGGCCCCGCCGATGCCGAGCGCCACGATGACGACAAGGGATGGCAAGGCGTTCGGAAGAATGTGGCGGAAGAGGATATCGCCCGAAGTAGCGCCGATGCAGCGCGCAGCCTCGACGAATTCCTGGTTCTTCAGCCGCAGGAACTCGGCACGCGTCATCCGAGCGATCGGAGCCCAGGAGAAGACGCCGATCAGCAGGATGATGACGCCGAGATTGAGATACGGCACGCTTTCGAAGGGCGTGTTGACGACCGCCACGCCGAGCAGGCGAATGACGGCGAGGATGACGACAAACATCGGAATCACGAGGAAGAAATCGGTGAAGCGCATCAGCACCTCATCCGTGGTGCCCCCGCGATAGCCGGCAACGCCGCCGACCAGAACACCGATCAGCGAGGCGATCGACATGGCTCCAAGCCCGACGGCAAGTGCCGTCGGCGCGCCGTAGATCACACGGCTGGCGACATCATAGCCCATGCGGTCCGTCCCCAGCGGGTGGACCCAGCTCGGCGGCGCCTTTGCACCGGGGTCGATCATCGGGCTCTGGTCCTGCGGATCGAAGGGCGCAATGAATGGCCCGATGACGGCGGTCGCGACGACGAGGAGGACCAGGATGAGTCCGAGCATGCCGGTGCGGCTACGGGCGAAGCGCTGCCAGCCCTGCCGCCAGATGCCCTTGACCGGACGGCGGGCCGGCCTTGCGGAAGACGGCGGATGAGCCGTGATCGTCTGATCGCTCACATGCTCACTCCAGGCTGATGCGGGGGTCGATGAAGACGTAGATGACGTCCGTCAGCAGGGTGGTGCAGATCAGCATGAAGGCGATGACCGCGCTCGCCCCCATGATGACGGGATAGTCGAGCTGATGGATCGCGGAGATGTAGAGATATCCGAGCCCCGGCCAGGTGAAGACGGATTCGGTTACCGGCGCCGTGCCCAGCATCAGGCCAATCAGGAGGCCCAAATAGGTCAGCATCGGGATGAAGGCGGCGCGCAGTGCGTGCACATAGATGACGCGCCGCTCGGGGATGCCACTCGCGCGCATCGCCGCGATGAAGTCGCTCTTCAGCACATCGACCATATTCGAGCGCATCAGGAGCGTCAGCGTCGCGGTGTTGAAGAAGGTCAACATCGCGACCGGCAGGACCATGTGCCAGAGCGCATCGAGCGTCGGGCTGCCCCAGAGAGGATTGCGGGTCGAATAGGCGCCGTAGCTCGGCAGCCAGTCCAGGCTGTACGAGAAGATGAAGATCAACAGGATGCCAAGGAAGAAGGCTGGCAGCGACTGCCCCAGCAGCGCCGTGGCCATCACCGCGAAATCGGAGCGCGAGTGTTGTCGGCGCGCCGCCGTGACACCGAACAGGATCGCGACCGCAAGGGCGATCAGGATCGCGGGAAGCTGAATCTTGAGGGTCTGCCAACCCCAGGTCAGGATGAGCGAGCCGACAGGCTGGTTGTAGACGATGCTGGTGCCGAAATCGAGTTGGACGATCCGGCTCAGCCAGAGCAGGTAGCGCGTCATCGGCGGATGATCGAGCCCGTAATAGGCCTTCATCCGATCGATCACCTCGCCGGTCATGCCGGGTGTTTCCGCCATCATCAATTCGATCGGGTTGCCGATCGAATTGACCAGAAAGAAGATCGCCGCACTGACGCCCAGCATCAGCAGGGCTGCAAAGATCATTCTTCTCGTCAGGAAGACGAAAATCCGCATCGGCGAATATTTCTCCAAGTCAACGGGACAGCAGATCTCATTCGCTCCACAGCGTTGTTAGGCGCGAATGGAACTGGCGGTTTCTGTTTGATCTACGTCAATGACAAGGAGCGTATGGGCCGAAAAATAGGCCGTCAAAGAATATGTTTTTGCTAGTTCATTCCTTCAGGTTATGAGTTAGGCCTTCGACCGGCCCAGCCTCCAAGCGGTGCTTAAGCTTCGGCCCGATAGCCAAGCCGCTCGAATTCGTCCTCGAGATCGCGGGTCAAGGCCTCGGCAAGGGAGGAGCTGCTCAGGCTGAGGGGCCGCAGGTGCCAGACGGGGAAGGAGATCTCCGGCAGAAAGGGCTTCACGACGAGGCCGCGGCCGCGAAAGGCCAGCGCATTGATCTCGTCGACGATGGCGACACCCGCCCCGTTCGCGACCAGAGCACAGGTCAAATGCGCCATCGGCGCCTCGATCATGATCCGCAACCGCACGCCGGCAGCATCAAAAGCCTTCTCGATGATCGTGCTGCGCTCGATCGCGCCGATCGAGACATAATCCTCTCCGTCGAAATCCTCAGGCCGCACGTCGCTGCGCCCCGCGAGCTTATGCTGTTCCGGAACGATGCAGACGCCAGGTATGCGCGCCATGACGCGGCACGCGACATTGGGATGCGGCGTCGACGTATTGGTTATGCCGAGATCGATCTGCCCGGCAATGGCCCATTCGATCACGCGCTCGGAACTGCGCGAGTGCAGCGATATCGTCGTATTCTCGTGTTTGCGGCGGAAACGCGCGATCAGCGGCGGCATCAGCGTGCCGGCCAGCGCCGGTTTCACGCCCAGATTGAGGCGGCCGAAGCGCATCTGACTGATGTCCTTCGACATCCGTTCAAGCCGCTCGATGCTTTCCCAGGTCCGCTGGACCTCCGCGAAGAACAGTTCGCCGTCGCGCGTCGGCTTGAGCCGTCCCTTGGTGCGCTGGAACAGGGTGATCCCCGTCGACCTCTCGAGCTGGAAGAGCATCTTGCTCGCCGCTGGCTGCGAGATGGCCATGATCTCGCCCGCCTGCGTGAGCGTTCCGAACTTCATGATGTGACGGAAAAGCTCGACATGCCTGAGATTCATCAATGCCCCGCTCCTTGCTCGTGATTGAGAAACCCGAGATCACCGTGCGTCCGCGCACCCTGTCGATTCCAAACTGCGACCCTTGCCCGGCCCATGCAGAGCCAAAACCCGGCTCAGCCGATAGTCAGGCACGACGAAGCCTGAAGGATGCAGCCGTCAGTCATCCCCGCGATCGCCCCCTCGAAAGGGCGCCGGCGGCAACAAGCTGGCACTGAACGCCTCCACCAGTTTGCTGGTGGGGCGCCCGCGCTGGCGGAACAGATAGATCGGCACGCGTATCCTCGGGCTGAACGCACGAAACACAAGCCCCTTCCCGGCCTGGGTGCGAGCGGCCTCGCTGTCGACGATGCCCACGCCACATCCTGCGGCGACGAGGGTGCAAACCGTGACGCCCAGGCTTGCATCGATCATCGAGCGGTATCGCACGCTCGCGCCATCGAGCGCCTGGGATAGCCGGCGCCGGAATTCGTCATCCAATCCGAGCCCGACAATGGCCTCGTCGGCGAGGTCTTCCGCCCTGATTTCCGACCTGCTCGTCAATCGATGCCTTTCCGGCAAGGCGATGACGCCTTCGAGGTCGAACAGCTTGCGGCGCGACAGATTGTATTCCTCGCTTCGCAGCTGGGCGATGCCGAGATCGATCTCGCCAGTACCGACAAGCCGGGCGGCGTCGGTGGAATTGCTGGATTGCAGCGAGATGGTGACATCCGGATGGGCTGCGGAAAACCGCGCAACCATGGCCGGGAGCCAGGCGAGCCCCAGCGCTGGAATCGTGCTGACCACGATGCGGCCCTGCTTGCGGTCGCGCAGACTAGCGGCGAAGCGCGCCAGATTCTGCATACCGAAATAGGTGCGCTCGACTTCCGTGTAGAGCGCCCGCGCTTCTTCCGTTGCAGCGATCCCCTTCGTGGTTCGCGAGAAGAGCCGCAACCCGAGTTCGTCTTCGAGCAGTTTCAGCGCCTTGCTGACCGCCGGCTGCGAGATCCGCAGCATGGTCGCCGCCTCCGTAATGGAGCCGGAGTCCATGATCGCCTTGAAAACCTCCACCTGCCGATAATTCATGCGGCCTCGCCATAACCTCAGTTCATATACATCGCATAATTATGAATTTGAGGCAGATCAATGCGTGTGGTTCTCTAAAGGCCGTCGCTGACTTTGCTGCGCCCGATCCAATCGCGGCGCGAAAGCGACCAAGGAAGCAAAAACAGCAATCCCTCCATAGCGTTAGGCGGGGCATTCGCCCGGCTGCGCCGTCATGGAACGATATCTTTGCGAGCTTGGGGAACAGTCGAACATGCGCAACCTTCGTCGATCCTGCTACGTCGCCGCTCTCTCCGCCGGCGTGTCGATCATGGCCCTCCAGGTGCAGGCGCAGCCGGCCGGCATCCTTCGCATCGCGGTCGGTGCGGACCCGGCTACCTTCGATCCCGCCTTCAATGATCTTCCGGTCGGGAATGCGGTTGATCTGGCCGTCATGGAGGGCCTCTTCCGGCTCGATCCGCAGAACAACGTCCAGAAGAATCTTGCGACAGACCATGCCTTCTCGCCCGATGGGAAGGTCTTCACGGTGAAGATCCGGACAGGCAGGAAATTCAGCAACGGCGACCCGCTGAACGCCGAGGCCGTTGCGGCAAGCTTCAACCGCATGCTCGACGAGAAGACCGGCTCGATCTATCGCGGCCTCTATGCCTCGCTCGGGACGATCAAAGCGGTAGGCGAGGATACCGTCGAGTTCCACCTCGCTGAGCCGAACGGGCATATCCTGATGCTGCTGTCCAACACGGCCGCCAGCATCGTCAACGTCAAGGCGCTGCAGGCCATGGGCGCAGAATATGGCCGAAAGCCCATCGGCTCCGGCCCTTACATGGTCGAGAAATTCATCGGTGGCGAAGGCTTCAGGCTCGTCCCCAACCCTTCCTATTCCGGCGACTATCCGGCGACGCTCAAGGCCATCGACTTCACTGTCGTTCCCGAAGACGGCTCCCGCATGGCGCTTCTGGAAACCGGGAGCGTCGATGTCGTCGAACGCGTACCACCTGAATCCATGCCGGCGATCAATGCCTTGAAGGACGCCAAGGTCATCAACCCACCCAGCATGTTCTCCATCAACATGGAGATGGTGCTGCGCGGGCCGCTCGCCGACCCGCGCGTGCGCAAGGCCTTGAACCTCGCGATCGATCGTGAAGGCATCACCAAGGGAATTCTTGGCGGACTGGGCACACCATCCGTCGGCATGGTCGGCCCAGGCACTCAGGACGAACTGCGCAAGACCTTCCCGCCGATCGCCTTCGACCCTGAAGGCGCCAAGAAACTGCTCGCCGAGGCCGGCTACAAGCCGGGCCAGCTCACGCTCAGCTTCACCTGCCCTACCGGTCGCTACATCAAGGATTCGCAGGTCTGCCAGGCCCTCGCCGGCTCATTCGAGGATATCGGGATCAAGGCGACTCCCATCGTTGTCGACCGCGGCACCTGGACCAAGGTCGTCGGCATGGAGCCGGCCCAGCGCACCGACAACATGGGCATGGTCGGCCGCGCCACCGCGGGCATGGACTATACGCTCTACCGCCTGTTCTTCACCGGCGTCGGCGCGAACCGAACCGGCTACACAAATCCGCGCGTCGATGCATTGCTGAAGGAGGGACGCATGGCGACCGACCCGGCAAAGCAGAAGGAGATCTATGGCGAGATCCAGAACATTGTCTGGAGCGACCAGCCCTTCCTCTTCCTCTGGTACCAGACCCAGGCGCTGGGCGTAGCCAACCGCGTTCAGGGTCTGGCGATCCAGCCGAACGAGACGCTGGTCTTCGACAAGGTCACGCTGAAGTGAGGCTTGCATAGCGGAGAAGCGGCAATGTTCGTTCTCAAACGCCTGGGCAGCGCGCTGCCGACGCTCTTTGCGGTTTCCCTGCTCGTCTTCCTCTTCGTCGACCTGATACCGGGCGATCCGGCCCAGATCCTCGCCGGGCCGACCGCCTCGAACGAAGAGATCGAGAGCATCCGCAAATTCCTCGGCCTGAACGAGCCGCTTCTCACGCGGTACGGCCAGTTTCTGCGCGGCATCTGGGATCCATCCGCTGCGACGTCCTTCCGAACGCACCGCCCCGTCGTCGTCGAGCTCTCGGAGCGGCTGCCGAATACGTTGATCGTCTCGATCGGCGGGCTCGCACTCGGTCTTGTCGTCGGCACGATTGCCGGCATCGTCTGCGCCATGCGGCCGGGCGGGCTCGCCGATGCTGCGATCACGGTGCTCACGCTCGCCGGCATCTCGATGCCGATCTATTGGCTGGGCCTGCTTTGCATCTGGCTCTTCGCGGTCAATCTCGGCTGGCTGCCCGCGGCCGGCGCCTCGACGCCTGCCCATTTCGTCCTCCCGATCCTCGTCATCGCGACGCGCCCGGCAGCGATGTTCAGCCGCCTCGTCGCCACGAGCCTGCTGGAATCGATGGGCAAGGACTATCTCGATACCGCCCGGGCCAAGGGGCTCAGCGAGACCCGCGTCGTCCTGTTCCATGCGCTGCGCAATTCGCTGATCGCTGCGGTCAGCGTCGCCGGCGTACAGTTTGGCGGCATGCTGGGCGGCTCGGTCGTCACCGAAACCGTGTTTGGCATTCCAGGCGTCGGTCGCCTGCTCGTCGATGCGGTCTCCCGCGCCGACTATCCGGTGATCCAGTATGCCATCCTGATGTTCGCGTTCTTCTTCGTGACATCAATCTCGTCACCGACCTGCTGACCCAGTGGCTCGACCCCCGCACGCGCGAGCAGGAGCGGGCGACATGAGCATCATGCCGAACGTGCTCTCCGCACCTGAAAGAGCGGCACCCCTTGACGCCTTTGCACCGCAGTCGCGCTGGCTGCTGCTGCGACGCATCCTTTCACAGCCGAAAGGCGTCGTAGGCCTGACGCTTGTCACGCTCTACCTGCTGCTCGCGATCTTCGGGCCTATGCTGGCGCCTCAGGATGCCTTTCGCCAGAACTTCGCCCAGACCCTGCGGCCACCTTCCGCCGCGCATTGGTTCGGCACCGACCAGCTCGGCCGCGATGTTTTCAGCCGCGTCCTGGTCGGCGCCCGTGCGACGCTGGGCATCGGAGTAGGCGGCGTCGCCGTGGCCTTTCTGGTCGGCGTGCCGCTCGGCGTCCTCGCCGCCTGGCGGAGGGGCTGGATCGAAGCCGCGGTGATGCGCGCCATCGATGTCATGCTGAGCTTCCCCGATATCGTCTTTGCGCTGGCGGTCGTCGCGATCCTCGGCGCCAATATGCAGAACGTCATCATCGCGGTCGGCATCGTTGCGATCCCGGTCTTTGCGCGCACGGCAAGGGCGGTGACACTCAGCATCCTCGCCGAGCCCTATATCGAAGGCTCGATCGCGCTGGGCGCCAATCCGGTGCGGGTGATCCTGCGCCATGTGCTGCCGAACATCTCCGGCACGCTTCTGACGCTGTCGACCTTGCTGTTCGCTTCGACCCTGCTCTCCGCCTCGGGCCTCGGCTTCCTCGGACTCGGCACCCAGCCGCCCTTCCCCGAATGGGGAACGATGCTGGGGGAGAGCCGCTCCTATATTCGCAGCCATCCCTATCTCGCGACGTTCCCTGGGCTCTTCCTCGCCGTCTCGGCGCTAGCCTTCAATTTGCTCGGAGACGCTCTGCGTACGATTTACGATCCGACGAGCCGGCGTGTCGCCCGCAGGCCTCCGATTCTTAGCCTGTTGCGGCGCCGCCCTCCGCCAGCCGAAGCGCAGCAGCAATCCGCGGAGAAAGCGACCGACCTGGCCGTTTCAGTTCGTGGTTTGCGCATCGCCTACCGCACGGGCGAGGGCCTTCTCGAGGTTGTGCGCGGTGTCGATCTCGCGATCAAGCCGGGCCGGACTCTGGCGGTGGTCGGTGAATCCGGCTCCGGCAAGTCGACGCTGCTGAGGGCAGTCGGCACCTTGGTCAATCCGCAGGAAGTTGCGATTACGGCAGGCGCTATCCGCATCGGGGGCGAGCCGGCATTGGGCCTCGGCCCCGCCGCCCTGCGCGATCTGCGACGCCGCAAGGTCGGCATTGTGTTCCAGGATGCGGCAAGCGCATTGAACCCCGTGCTCACCATTGGCAACCAGCTCGCCGAGGCGGTCACGGCCGGCTCCCGGCTCGACTCGGAGACCGTGCGGCAGCGCTGCATTGCACTGCTGCGCGACGTGAATATCGCCGATCCCGAGCGCCGGCTCGACATGTACCCGCACCAGTTCTCCGGCGGCATGAAGCAGCGCATCGTCATCGCCATCGCCCTTGCTCAGAACCCCGAAGTGCTGCTCGCCGACGAGCCGACCAGTGCGCTCGACGTCACGATCCAGCAGCAGATCCTCGTCCTGCTGACCGAGATCCAGAAGAAGCGTGGCATGGCCATTCTGCTCGTGACCCACGATCTCAACCTGGTCGCGCGCTTCGCCGACGACGTTGCGGTGATGTATGCGGGCCGGCTCGTCGAAAGCGGCGATGTTGCGAGCGTGCTGGAGCGACCGCTCCATCCGTATACTCAGGCACTGCGCGCGTCGGCGCCGGGTGGCAGCGAAGGCCGAGGCCGGCATCTGCGGACCATCGCTGGCGAGCCGCCGCTGATCGGTCGCCTGCCATCGGGCTGCTCATTCCGTCCCCGCTGCCAGCGCAGCGCCAACCGGGCGGAATGCGCCTCAAGCGAGCCTGGTCTCCGGGCCGTCGCCGGCCGCGACGTGGCCTGCGTCTTTGCCGAGGAGGCAACGCGATGAACGCGCCCTTCCCACTCCCACCTCGCGTCCCCGGAACCGACACCGACGACATCGTTATAGTCGCGGATGTCAGCCGGCATTTCGGTGGCAGGCGGCGCTTTCTGAGCGGTGTGGCGGCGCCTGTGGTACGGGCCGTCGACAGGGTTTCATTCCGCGTCCAGCGCGGAACCTGCTTCGCCATCGTGGGAGAATCCGGCTCCGGCAAGAGCTCGCTGGCACGGCTCGTCGTCGGGCTGCTGCGACCGACCGAGGGCGAGGTCACGATCGATGGCGTGCCGCTCTCGACGCTAGATTCAGCCGGCCTGCGCACGATGCGCCGCAAGGTTCAGCTCGTCCTGCAGGATCCGAGGGCCTCGCTTGATCCGCGGATGACCGTGTTCGATACGCTCTGTGAAGCGCTAACCGTGCACGGGCTCCATCGCGAACGCACAGCCAAGCTCGACCGGATCAAGACGGTGATTGGGCTGGTCGGTCTCAACCTGGCCCATCTGGGGCGCTACCCGCATGAATTGTCCGGCGGACAACGCCAGCGCGTTGCCATCGCCCGAGCAATCATCTGCGAGCCGGAGGTGCTCGTCCTCGACGAGCCGGTCAGCGCGCTCGACGTTTCGGTCCAGGCACAGATCATCAATCTCCTGGCCGATCTTCAGGCCAAGCTTGCTCTGACCTACGTGATCATCACGCATGATCTGGCCCTGGTCGAACATATGGCCGATGCCGTCGGCGTGATGTATCTTGGCCGCTTCGTCGAGCAAGGCGATGTCGGCGAGGTCTGCGGCGCACCCCGCCACCCCTATACGCAAAGTCTGATGGCGATCGCCGGCCACTCCGCCCCGATCTCCCGCGACCGGCCAGCGCCGGTGCTGGAGGGCTCGATTCCGAGCCCGCTCGCGATTCCGCCGGGCTGCAGTTTCCACACACGCTGCCCCTTGGCGCGGCGGCTCGCCATCGGAGCGACCACGGTCGTCGAAACCGCCGATGGACGCGTGCCACGTCCCTGCGCCGAGGATCCTCCACCATCCCTGCCTGCGCCGGGAGGCCGCAGCACCGCGACCTGTCACTTCGCGGATGAACGCCTCCCCGACTTTGACCACCGAAGCAACATAAGGAACTGATCGATGTCCGATCACAGCAATGCCTCCGAAATCGTCATCGTTGGCGGGGGCATTTACGGCACGAGCCTGGCCTATCAACTGGCGAGCGCCGGCAAGACAGTGACGCTCCTCGAGGCCGGCGAAATCGCCGGCGGCGCCTCCGGCGGACCGGGCGAGCGCGGCGTGCGCGCCAATGGCCGCGACCTGCGCGAATTGCCCATCTGCGCCGTCGCCCTGAAGCTTTGGGGCGACTATCAGGAGAGTTTCGAGGGCGGTGTCGGGTTCCGCCGCCTCGGTGGCCTGCAGGTCTACGACGTCTCGTATGGCCATCGCGAACACGAAGTGCTCGGGCGCATGGCGGCAAACGCCGCCGCACAGGCGCGGCTCGGTACGCCTTCGCAGGTCCTGACGCGCGATGAGGCGCTGGCTCGGGAACCCGAGCTCGCCCCCGGTATCATCGGCGCGATCTACTGCCCCAATGACGGCGTCGGCGACCACACATTCGCAACGCTGCAATTCGCAGCGCAGGCGACGAAGGCCGGAGCGGTGATCCGCACGGGCGCCAAGGTCGTCGAGATCCTGCATGCGCGCGGGGTCGCCACCGCCGTGAAGCTCGCCGACGGCGAGATAGTCCCGGTCGGAGAGCGGCTGGTGGTGGTCGCCAATGCCGGCGCGGAGACGCTGCTGAAGCCTGTTCTCAAGCCGCATGAGCTCGGGCCGGTCTGGAACCTCATGCCGCAGATGCACTACGTCTCGAACCCGTTGAAGAAGACGGTCAATCATCTTCTCTCGCACGCCCATCGGCGCCTCGCGGTCAAGCAACTCCCGGATGGAACGATCATGCTGTCGGGCGGCGCCCATGTCGCCCATACACCGGAGGGCCTCTGGAAAGGCTCGCTGAGTGCCATGACGCAGAACGTGACCGATGCGATCCTGACCCTGCCCTTCATCGACAACTCGACCTTCCTCAAGGCGGACGCGTCGCGGGTCGATACCGTCGCCGTCGACCACATTCCGCTGATCGGACAGGCGGAGGGCCTGGCCAACACCATCTATGGCTATGGCTGGTCCGGCCATGGCTTCGCGATCTCGCTGGGGTTCACCAAGTTCTTCACGGAATGGCTGATCTCCGGCGTGAAGCCAGAGGTCCTGGAGCCCTTCTCCCCGGCGCGGTTTCACAAGCCGGCCGCGATGCTTGCCGCCGCGCCGCTCGGCCGCGCCGCCGCCTGAACCACCATCCATCTGAAACCAGCGCCGACGGGTACAGCCTTGGCTTGCTGTCCCTGTCGGTCGGAAGGACACGGCTATGCTTCCTGAATTCGACGCGACCCGCCCCGGCAAGTTCAACTACGATCTCGGGCCGATCGCCGGTGCCCTCGACGGCGTCACCGGCGATTTCGTCTGCTGCATCAATAACGGCAAGGGCCCCTCCGTCCTGCTCTGCGGCGGCATCCATGGTGACGAATACGAGGCCCAGATCGTCCTGCGGCGACTTGCCGAGCGGCTCGAACCCGCTGACGTGACCGGGCGCGTGATCATCGTGCCGTCCCTCAATTTCCCCGCCTCACAGAAGGGCAAGCGCCTCTCGCCCATCGATGGGCAGAACATGAATCGCTTCTTCCCGGGCAAGGCCGACGGCACGCCAACCGAGCGGCTCTGCGCGTTCGCCGCAGAAGCGCTGATTCCGGTTGTCGATCTTCTGATCGACGTCCACGCCGGTGGCAGCGACGTTTCGGTCGTGCCCATGGTCTTCGGCTTCACCACGGCGAAAAGCGTCGTTGACGATGCTCGCCTGAACCGCCTGATGGAGGCATGGGGCTATCGTTTCGTGCAGCATGTCGACGGAATCGACGAAACTGCCTGCGGCGCCGCGAAACTCGCCGATCTGGCCTCCATCGAGGTCGAGGGTGGCGGCGGGCGCATGAAATCATCCGAGCTGATGATCATGGAAGACGGGCTGCTGCGCGCGCTTGCCGATTTCGGCGCGATCAAGCCGGTGCTGGAGCCCCTCCCCTTCGCCGGCGTGCATTTCACGGCCGGGCCGGAAGGCCAGTATCTGGCGTCGCGCGCGGGCCTCGTCGAACATCTCGTCGCGCTGGGTGACGAGGTCACGAAGGGCCAGCGCGTGGCGCTGCTGCATCCGACGGCAGGAGCGCGCAGCGCCCCGGAGGAGATCCTTAGTCCGATGCCGGGCTATGTGCTGCGCCAGACGGAGCACGCCTACGTGTCGGCTAAGCAGTTGATCGGCAATGTAGGTACTCCGATCAAAGGATAAGCCGACGTTCGGCCGGCAGGACGTAGCGGAGCGATCTGGCGGGCCGAGTGTTGTCGCCCGCCTCGCTTCGATCCGTTTGATCGAACGGAGCTTGCGCCCCATTTCGTCCTCAGCTGCACGCAGGAGGCCTTCAAGCTGATGAAGGACCAGAGCCCGCGCGGCGGTCGCATCATCAACAACGGCTCGATCTCGGCGCAAGGTGCCGCGCCCGAACTCGGCCGCTTATACCGCGACCAAGCACGCGATCAGCGGCCTGACCAAGACCGCATCGCTCGACGGCCGCAAATACGACATCGCGGTCGGCCAGGTCGATATCGGCAATGCACTGACCGAGATGGCCCAGAAGATGACGACCGGCGTGCCGCAGGCCGACGGCTCGATCAAGGTTGAGGGGGTGATGGATGTGGCGCATGTCGCCTCCACGGTTCTGCACATGGCGAGCCTGCCGATCGAGGCCAATGTGCTGTTCGTCACCGTGATGGCGAGCAAGGCGCCGCTGGTCGGGCGCGCCTGAGGCGGGGGAGCGCCACTGTGGGGTCCTGGCCGGCCTTGCCCCGCTTCGCGGCGTCGGGCTATTGCGCGACATATCCGCGTCTGGGACGAGCAGACTAGTTGTGAGCTCTCAATAGGTTGTCCATCCGGCAATGATGCCCTAGCGGCTTAATCGAAAAATCTTCTGCACCTGCCCTAACGGTCCCCACCGTGGTTGGAATATCGGGTGGCGTTGCCTATGGTGCTGAAGGAGACCCATTTTCATGAGCTACGTTCAGCGCGTCTTGCAGCCCAATGAACAGGTCCGGCACATCTCGTCCATTCATTGGATAGTGTACTGGCCCGGTATTGCGGTTGCACTCCTAGCGGCGGTCGCTTTCTGGCTCAGCGCTACGCAGTTCATGCCAGGATTCTGGCGGTATACGGGATACGCCCTCGCACTCGTTGCGGCGGTCCTCTTGATTCAGCAATGGTTCCACTCGTGGGTCACCGAGATCGCAGTCACCAACCGACGGGTCATCTACAAGAAAGGCCTCATCCAGCGGGAGACCACCGAGATGAACATGGACAAGGTCGAAAGCGTCCAGATCGATCAATCAATCTTGGGGCGCATGCTCGACTATGGCAACGTGACGATCCATGGCACCGGCGAAGGCTTCAAGACGCTCCGCATCATCGCCAACCCAATCGAGCTTCGAAACAGCATCACGGGAAACGACGCACAGGGCTAACCAGTGACGAATATGGGAAGCGTCGAACCGAGTTTGCTCAGGCAGCCGGCGTTTCCGAAAGCGGCGGGATCTATCGACGGATGAGGACGCGGCCATGCCGCCATGGAGGATCAGGGCAAGGTCTATCAGACGCGCGATGTGGAGCTTTTCGCGAGAGCCATTGAAGACCTCGCCGGCATCATTACCGGACAAGGACCCCTCCAGACGAGTTAGCCAAGGCTCCGCTCTTGACCGGATAATAGCAGCGAACACGCGGGCGCCATCGACCGATCTTCCGTCTTAATTACGGATCGAATTATCACTCGATGGCGCGACGGCACGCTTGTGAATCGCCTCGGTCCCCAATCGCGCCAGCCTTCTGATACGTTGCTATATATCGCAAAAATGGCGCTAATTGCGTTATTTCGCAATTTTTCCATTGACTCCTAACTATCATACGCTATATCGCAAAAATCGAAGGAATTTGCGAAATGTCGCAACGTAGCCACGAGGCTCGTCGCCGGTTAGGTGACCAGATTGAACGGTATCGCGAGCAACGTGGGTGGACCCTGCGCGAACTTTCGAAACGCGTCGGGCGCGACCCTGCTCGCCTGAGTGAAATCGAGAGCGGCAGGGCTAATCCATCCATCGACAACCTCGTCGACCTTGGAGAAGCCCTGGGTCTGGAAATCGTTCTCGTACCCCGTGAACGCTTAGCTGAGGCGCTCGGCTTGGCAGGGAACCCGGCGTCCGCATTACCGTCTGCCCCCCCCACGCCGTCGAGCCTATTAGACGAGCTTTTGATCGAGGGTGATGACGATCCCGAGGACGATGTTGGCCATGCCCCCCGTTGACACGCTGGAAGTCTATCTGCGCCCCGACGCACGGCGAGAGCTAAAAATTGGCATAATCGTTCGAGATCGGAGCCAGCGCATAACATCGTTCTTCCCCGACGATGCATATCTCGCCATGGGGCCGGTCCGCCCGCTCGTATCGTTGTCATGGACGGGGCAATCCGAGGAAGCCACGATGCAGCGGCTGACCAGGAGAGCGGACAAGCTCGGCACGAATGGCTACCTGCCACCCTTCTTCGACAATCTCCTGCCCGAAGGAGCGTTGCGTGAGCTAGTAGAGAAGGAACTCGGGCATGGCCGCACTGATCACTTCGACGTCCTTGCCCGCCTGGGAATGGACCTGCCCGGCGCTCTCACCGTGCACCGCGCCACCAAAGGCGGTTTCGTAGACGACGAATCTCCTGCAACAGACTCCCCTTGGCCTAGGGGCCCGTCCCTTCGTTTTTCGCTTGCCGGCGTTCAACTGAAATTCTCGATGAAAGCTCGAAACGACCGCCTGACGCTCCCGATGTTGGGTGAGGAGGTTGGGGACGTTATCCTCAAAGTACCACATAAGAAGTACCGCGACCTGCCGGAGATGGAGCATGCCGCGATGACAATGGTCGCCGCCACGGGGCGA
Organism: Allobosea sp. 05T433; assembly: GCF_056396065.1. Taxonomy (NCBI): domain Bacteria; kingdom Pseudomonadati; phylum Pseudomonadota; class Alphaproteobacteria; order Hyphomicrobiales; family Alloboseaceae; genus Allobosea; species Allobosea sp. 05T433. The sequence continues at coordinate 30,205 of NZ_JBFTKS010000040.1, forward strand.
CGCGTGGCTCTGACTCGCCTCGTCCCCTCCTCCGCGGTGGAAGGCCTTCCAGAGGAATACCTGGAACACGGGTCGACCTGTCTTGCAGTGACCCGCTTCGACAGAGGGCCCAACGGCCTCCGCGTTCAGATGGAGGACTTTGCCCAGATTACCGGGGCTCTCGGAGATCAGAAATATACGCGGGCAAACGAAGAAACAGTCCTCAACATCGTCCGTCGGTTCGCGACCGACAGTCGAGGGGAGCTCGTGGAAGCCATCGGCCGTTCCGTATGTAACATGCTGATCGGGAACGGCGACGCGCACCTTAAAAATTGGTCGTTCCTCTACCCCGAGGGCGGTGAAATCGCGCTCAGCCCCACCTACGACGTCGTGCCCACCGTCGTGTTTGGCGACGCCGAACTCGCCTTGCCGTTCATGAGAACGAGTAACCCCGATTCGCTCACGCTCCGCCGTTTCGAACGCGCGGCGGACCTTCTTGAAGTCCCGTCGGGCGTGGTCATCCACGAAGTCAAAAGAACCGTAGAAAGCGCGTTCGCGACCTGGCCGGCGATCTTGAGGGAGATGATGCCTTCTGGTGCTGCCGAAGCGATCGTCAACAGAATCAACCGGCTTCCCTTCGTGAAAGAGCTTTTGCCGGACATGGATTTCTCCGTCGCCCCGACCGAGGACGCTACCGTGGGGGCGGGATCATAGGTTGACTATCGGTCCCGTTCGCACCGGTTCAGCAGGCCTCATGCAGGTGCACCTCCACGCGGCGGATGGGGCTGCTTCGCGGCGAACTGCAGAGTGCGTGAAAATATGGACAGGTCCCAGGGTCCATTGCAGCGTCGGTGCACCTTCGCCCCACGGACTGCTTCTTCGAGAAGGCGACGATGACGCCGTAGAAGAAGATCAGCAAGCCCGCAGCGAAGATGTAGGAGCCGATCGACGACCAGAAATGCCAGCCGGCGAAGGCATCCAGATAGTCCACGTCAAGGCCAAGGAAATGCTGCGGGAAGAACAGCAGGTTGGCGCCGAAAAAAATGCGACCCAGAAGTGCCGCCTGCGGAGCGACCAGTCCTCGACCGTGGCCCGACGCGCGATGAGCGACCACCGCTGATCCATGTCGCGGAAAATGGAGGACACCACCCCGCCGACCACCCGCTGGAGCAACGGGCGCAATCACCTTGGCTCCCAATTAGCGACATCGACGCTTAGGCTTTCAATGGCTGAACCAATTGTAGAGACACAAAGCGACGTAAGCGATGAGCATAAGCCACGCGATGACGACTATAAACAATACTGAGGCAAATGAGCCCCCTCGAACGCGAGGTGAATATTCATTGAAGCGCTTCTGACCCCCGTTCGCCGTTGTGGTCTCAACAGCACTCAACAGCCTCAAACGGGCGGTCATGCCGGTCGATTGCTGTCATTGGGGCTCTCCGTTCCGCTCCGGGCAAACCCGTCAGGCTGCTCGCACGGGTTTCATGCAGCAGCAATGTCGCCGTGCACGTTATCGAAAAAAGGCGAGCAAAATGATTATCGGCAGGGGAATTCCCAACATCCAAAGAAGTATGCCGCGACCCATGGCCTGTCCTCCTGTTTGTCCAGCTTGAACCAACGACAAGCAGGAGTGTTCCCGGGCACGTCGGTCCCGCCTGGAACTATTTGGCTCCGCCGTCTGTTCATCCCACGTCACATATGTGGCGGTGCATCGGGAGAGTCTCATGAACGGCGTCATCTACATCGTTGGCCTCATCGTGGTCGTGTTGGCCATTCTTTCATTCCTTGGTCTTCGGTAGGAGGCTGCATCATGTCCGTGAGCACACCCAACGTGGTCGTCGTTCCCCCTCCCGCCCTAAGGGGTGCCTCCACCGGCTCCTATCTTGAATGGAGCGCCATCTTTGGCGGTGCGGTGCTCTCCGCGGCCATCACTACGGTCATGGCAGCTTTTGGCTCTGCTATTGGCCTGTCCCTGGTGTCCGCGGACACCGCGCGCTCTTCGGGCCTGACAGCCTTGACCATCGCCGCAGGCCTGTGGGCCATCTGGATCACAGTCTCGGCCTGCAGCGCGGGCGGATATCTTGCCGGGCGTATGCGTCGGCCGGTTACCGACGCCAGCGACCACGAGCGCCATGTTCGCGACGGTGCTCATGGCTTGGTCGTTTGGGCTGCCGGGGCGTTGATCGTAGCGATGGTCGCCAGTTCGTCGCTGCTGGGTGCTGCCAAAACAACTGCGACCGGTGTGGCTGCCGCAACTGGCGGAGCCGCCGCTCTTATCAGTCAGCAGGCGGACCCGCTGGGTTCGGCCTTGGACTCTGTCATGAGGTCAAACGGCACCACGCCGCCGACTGCCAGTGAACGCGAGGAGGCGTCCCGGATCTTCATGACCGGAATCAGATCGGGAAAGCTCGATCAAGTTGACCGCGACTACATTGCGACGCGCGTCGCTGCACGGATGAACATTCCTCAGCCCGAGGCTCAGAAGAAGGTCGATGACGCCTTCGCAAAACTGGAGCAGGCGAAGGAGACCGCAAAGCAAGCCGCGGAGCGCGCTCGGAAGGCTGCAGTGATTACCGCATTTATGACCGCAGCAGTGCTTTTGTTGGGGGCGGCGGCAGCTTGGATCGCAGCCCAACTTGGCGGCAAGCACCGCGACGAGGAAATGGATCTCGGATCGCTGTTCGGGCGGCGATGATGGAAATCGGAGGGGCTCGCACGGGCCCCTCCACACCTGCCGATACGCAAAGAAGCAAAGACGACGTCTTTCAGCCGCCGCTGCTCCGTTGCGAACTGGAACTTTGCCGAGGGCGGGGCCGTTAAGCCGGCATGGCCCAATACTTTTTCGACATCGAGATCAATACGGCTGGTCGTCGACGGCGAAGGCATCGACCTCGAGGACCACGCCGCCGCCCGCCTTTCGGCCCTTTCAAGCCTCGGCGACATCATCTCAGAGCGTGTCCAGTCCAGCGACGATCTCAGCATCGACGTGAGAATACGCTACGCCGATGGCACTCCGATCTTTGCGGCGACGCTCATTTTGAACAGCCGGTGGCTCACTCCAGCGCCCCCGATCCCGATCCGGAACGCTGTCCCCGGCAAATCTGAAGAGTGAAGCAATTCGGAGGCACGGGCCCGACACAAATAAGGCCCGCGCACCATTCGGAGCAGCGGGCCAGGTCATGTCCTGGTTTAACCCCCCAGCACGCTAGGTTCCCGCGCCGGCCGGGTCCGGTCACTTTGCGAAGCGGCCCTCGTACTTGAACTGCGGCGCCGACTTGAGCTGTTCCTTGGTCGCGTTGATCCGCGCATTCCATTTCTTGTCGGTCTGATTCCAGGTGACGGTGAGCGCACTCGGGCTGACGGCAACATAGTGAATGCCCACTGTTCCTCATGCGCATTCGCGGAGCTCCGTGTTCGAACGATTCCCGCGCGGAACAAGGACGATACTCTGGGGTTTTGAAAGCGGCCGGGGAGGACACTCATGATGGAGGACGTCCATGACCTAATTCTCACCACGTTGAGCTGCTGCACTTGCGAGTTCGGCCGTGCTGGCACAGACCACCACAACTACGACGATCACCACGGAACAATCAGGCAAGATCAAATCCTACTTCATGAAAGAGAAGCTCTAATCCGTGAAGGTTCAGGAAACTGTGGCGGTCGGCGCCACGCTTCCGGCAACGGTCGAACTGTACACATTCCCTTCGGATGTTGGTGTGACGCAGTATCGTTATACGATGGTCAATGACCGCGCTGTGCTGGTCGAGCCCAGCTCGCGTAAGATCATCCAGATCATCGAGTAAGCGCCCACCGCGGCCCTGGCGATGTTGCGTTAGGGCGGCGCTGGCTAGCCGCTCGCCACGGCGAATGCACTCCGAGAACCTTATCCCGTTCCAGATGATCATGACGGCCATTTAAGACTTCTGCGCGGGACCGCGGTCACGTGGATCTCAAGAGTGGCCGCGGCCCACGATCACCTCGCGGCCGTAACCCCCAAAACCAATCCGGTGGCCGCGGCCCAGGCCATCACACGAAGCGGACGCGCCCAAATCTCGTCCTCAAGCCTTTCCTGAAATTCCCCCACTCGCTCAAATGCAGCCGCTGCCTCCGATCGGTATCGACGCCGATCGTCTTCTGAAAGGGCCTCAGCGCGCTGTGACATCTTGATGAAGCCGGTGGAGAAAGGCGCGGTGGCGATGAATCATTCCCCGGCGCTGGATCCTGTCCAACTCCGGTAGTCGAGCCGATGTTCCGCTTTTGGGCGCTCCTTCTTGGCCCTCGGTTCCGCACGCCGGCGGGATTGGGAAAGGAACCAAAGCGGTGCGGCGCCGTTTTCTTGGGCACTGCGGCACCGCCGCTTCCCTTGGGAGAGCCACCATGAAAAAGCTCATCATAGTTTCCCTGATCGCCACCACGACCTCCTTTGGGGCCATGGCGCAAACCTCGACCACATCCCCCGCACCGGCTCCCGCTCCGGCCGACGCGAACGCCCCGCTGCCGGGCGCCAACAGCTTCACTGAAGGCCAGGCCAAGAGCCGTCTCGAAGCCAACGGCTACACAAACGTCACCGGCCTGAAAAAGGACGACAACGGCGTCTGGAAGGGCACGGCGACGAACGCCGGCGCTCAAGTGAATGTTTCGGTCGATTATCGCGGCAACATCACTCGCAACTGATCGACACCTCTCGCACCCCGACTTCTGGAGGCAACCATGACCCGTACGATCACTCGTTCATACGACACCTACGATCAGGCCGCTGCGGCGGTCGAGAAGCTTGAACAGGCCGGCATCACGTCGTCGGAGATCAGTGTCATCGGCCGCGATGAGCGCGCCAAGGACAGTAACGCCGCCGAGGGGGCTGGCATCGGCGCAGGCATCGGGGGGGCGGCCGGCCTTCTCGCCGGGGTGGGCCTTCTAGCAATCCCGGGCATTGGTCCTGTCGTCGCCGCTGGCTGGCTGGCGTCGACCGCGGCGGGCGCTGTCGCGGGAGCAGCGGCGGGTGGCCTCGTCGGATCGTTCACCAGTGCAGGTGTAGATGAGGACGAGGCCCATTATTATGCGGAGACGGTTCGTCGCGGCGGCACGGTTGTTTCCGTCAGGGCGGTCGACGAGCAGGCCGCTACGGTCGAGGCCATCCTGGATGGTGCGACCCCGATCGATCGCGAGAGCCGTGTGGCCCAGTACCGTCGCGAAGGCTGGACCCGCTTCGACGAAACAGCGGATCCGTATGTGCGCGGCCAGGCCGGCATCTGACGCCACGCGCCGCTGCCGTGGGGCTCGCCGCGCGGCAGCGGCGCGTTGGTGATGCAAGGCCGTCCCTAGATGGTCGCCACTGGCGTCGCGGTGGACGAACACCATTTGGAAATAAAGAGAGGTGTTCCATGGCAAGTGGTTGGGCTCCCGACGGAGCCGTTCAGGACCAGATCGACGACTCGATAACCGATGCCGTCCGGCTTGCGCGGTCACGGCTTCCGACCGGACCTGGCGAGATTTATTGCCAGGTGTGCGGAGAGGAAATCGCGGAGGCGCGGCGTCGCGCGATGCCTGGCGCCCGTACCTGCGTGGATTGCCAGTCAGGCCTCGACCGTCCCAGAGCGATGTCCGGCATCAACCGCCGGGGCAGCAAGGACAGCCAATTGAAATGACCGCATGCGGTTGCTCCGATCGCGATTAGGCTGTCATCTTCACCTGTGAGCGCCGCCGCCTCCTGCTGCCCCCGGAACACTCCGCCCCGGTCTCTCCCCGCACGATCTGACGCCGCACAAATGCATCAACTACCGCCCGACGGGCTCCGGTGGCCTATTGCCTGGGAATTCGAGAAGGAGGGGCAGGATCTGTCCATGCGCGTGGCGGGCTTGTGTTCAGCGATGCCGACCTCATTCTGGATCCTCGAGCAGGCTTGGCTGACGCGGATCTGGCGGCCTGCTGACGACCCCGCTCCTTAGAGCGGAGAAGCCTGGCCCGGTACGCAGGATACGACGCGCGCACACAACGGCCACTCCAGCGCAGAGAACGCGGCCCCCCGCAAGATTCGTTCCGCGATACGGGACGCAAAAGAGGTCCGCCAGCCATCGGTCAGCTCTACGGAATCGCGAGGTCACTCACTCACCCGATGTCCCCTCCGCCTTTGGCTCGCCGGGTTTTGCTGCCCGACAATAAGGGCGGCTAGTGCCGCGAGAGCGACCTGCTTCTTTGACCCTTTTGGATGAACCTCTCGAACAGCGCGATACAGTGCGGCAGGACTGCTAGAGTCGCCCGCAACGCGGTTCAGAATGTCAGCCATTTTCCGGACCGCCTGAGTCCCCAGGCATGACAATTGTCCTCCCAAAGCACTGGACTTGGCACCTCGACCACCCAAGATGACCCGCCCGGGCCGCCCCCTGTTCACCCGGCAAAGGAACACGCCACTCGGCTCCAGAGTTAGAATTTTACGTGAGTTCAAATGGGGCTGACGAGGACAGGACACATGTCATCAGAGCCGGGGACTCCCCCGTCGAACCCGCCTGCCTGGACCGGGCGTCGTCTAATTACGTTACCGAGCAACCAACGCACTGTAGCTTTAGATCTGCTCGACCGTCTCGGATGCGGCTATCTCGTGGTCGAGGGCCAGCGCATCATCGAGGCCAACACCGCCGCCAGCCTGATCCTTGGCTGCCAGCGCGATGCGGCCCTCGATCTTCACCACCTGATGAGTGCGTTCCGACGCCTGATCGAGCGGGCTCCTAAAGCTCGGGCCGTTGAGCTGGATTGTCATATGGAACAAGGACGATGCGCCGTTTCCTGAACCAGGCTGCTGACTTCGTACCGCCGGCATCAACGTAGTCATGCTGGTCGATCTCCACGCTCGCCTGCAGCCGAATCCGTTCATGCTTCGGCGCCTGTTCGGCCTGACTGCGGCCGAGACCCGGCTTGCTCTTCAATTGGCGCGCGGTGACCAGCTCGCCGATGTCGCCCGAAAGTCGGAGGTAAGCCTCTGTACCATTCGCAGCCAGCTCGGCACGGTGTTCGGGAAAACCAATACTAGGCGTCAGGCGGAGCTCGTGACGTTGCTTACTCGGCTGGCGATCCTGCCTTGAGAGGGCCCCGGCCCGGTCCGGGGGAGCCCGGGGCCATGGCCACCCGAGATGCGGCGCAGTGGGCACACGCTCAGTGCAGGCCTGGCAAAGCGGCCGTTGCCATCTCTTTCTCCACGGCGATGAAGGCGTGGGCGAAGTCCTCGGTCGGGAACCGGATCAACAGGGCTGTATCACCGACGTTGAGTGGCACCACCTCATAGGGGATTTCCCACTCGCTCAGCCAATCCTCCATCGCCTGGAGCCGAGATAGAAATCGCAACGCGGTCAATGGCATGACAACGTGATAAATCCACGTGTTTGAGCCATGGCTTTTGCCCATCGCCTGATCCGAAGCGATATGAAGGCCCCGCCGCTTCGCAACGGCAGGGCCCCAGGCTGTGAGGGTTGCGGCCGTGGAGTTGTCAATCGCTCAACGCCCTCACGCCACTAAAACGGACGGTGGCCCAGCGTGTTCCTAAGGACAGGACAAGAAACAAAAAAGCCCGCGGCGTCCGCTGCGGGCCAGTTGTAAGGGCAAAGAGCTTCGCCGTGCGGGGGATTGCATGCGGGCTCCGACCCGGTGGTGCCGCCCGGAGAATCTGATCGCGGCGTCACCACTAAGCGTGAAACGCCCGACGAGGCCTTTAGTTCCGCGGCCGTCCACTTGTCAGGGCTCGTGGAACCGTGGGGCAGCCAGGTCCGCCAACGCAGCCTGACTACCCGATAAGGCGGCCACACTCCCGCGCCGCCTCCTCGAACGCCTCCCGCGCCTCATCAACGGTCCCGGCACCATTCAGCACTGCCGTGCAGGCGCGCACTGCGTCTTGCCACGTCGGCCCCGCTCCAATCGCTTTCCAGGCTAGCAACAGCTCAGCGGCTTGCTCGACGTCGGTGATAGAATAGCCCACTCCGGGCCGGTCGGCTTGAACGACAACGGGTGGGCTGAACCAGTGCATCGGCATGGCACATTCCCGTCCTCCTGATCGCCAGAACGCAAAAAGGCGCCCGGCAGTTCCCTGAGGAGCTGGCGGGCAAAGCGTTCAGCAGAGACGGCTTGATCAGGCTGGTTGCAGCGCTCGAGGAATGGCTCACCACCATCCGTACACGGGCAGATTGGTGGAGTTTCTCCCTAAATGCGCGCCTACTGCCAAGCTGCCTTCATCTTAGCCTGGTCAGATAATTTCGCGGTGTGAGGCGCCGATGTTCACCGGGAAAGGTGTGTTGGTTGATAAGGCTGGAATGCGCTTGATGGTAACCTATCAGTATGTCGCCATCGGAGAGTGTGGGCGCGCCGGCCGCCTCTATAGCGAACCGATCGAAGCAGGCCCTTTTGTCTTTGACCAAACCTTCGATCTCGAATGCGAGGACGGGGTTGCGATGATCGTTGTTGTCACGCAAGTTTCGGGGCGCCGATGGGTGTTTTTTGGCCGGGAACCGGGCAAGAATCCTCCGCCGGCCTCGTCCAATTGAGCGTCGAACAGCTGACCCGGTTGTCCTAAGGAAACGGCGGAACAGGTAGAGCCGAATCCACCGGCGGGCGCGGCGCTCGAGGATTGTCTCATCGCCAAATACCGGGATTAGCGGGCACTACTCGTCAAGGCGAAGGACGTTGTCAGCATCGGAGATGTCGCGTAGCCCCTTTTAGGACGCGTGCCGCAGTTTTTGGTCCGTGGTCCAGCCGCGGAATTCGATCTCAGCCACCAGTGACGGCGTCACCCAGCGCGTCCCTTTTCTTGTCAGTTTCAGCGCGGGCTTCGATCAGGAGGGCGTCGAGCTGCTTTCGCAGCGCAGTAGCCGAGCGATCGGTGAACCCGGTCCCTACGCCGCCGACATAGGTCAGCCGGTTGTTCTTCCAGGCCGCGAGCAGCAGCCGCCCGATACCGCCCAATGCCGCCGACGATGGCTCATAGCCGATGATGAAGAACCCTTCCGATTGGATGCACTTGATCTTGAGCCATTCGCCGCCCCGGCCGGATCGATAGGGCGCATCGCGCCGCTTCGGATGATGCCCTCGAGGCCCATCTTGCAGGCGAGCGCCAGGAAGGCGTCGCCTTCGGCGTCGACGTCCGCGCTGAAAAAGGATCGAGGTATGGGGCTTTATGATGCCGGGGAGCATCTCGCGCCGCTCCTCACACGCCAGCGGACGAAGATCGTGACCATTGAGATAGAGCAAATCGAAAGCGTACAGGAGCGCTCCGGCGGCAGATCGCTTGCCGCCCCGGCCCCCGAGAGCTTGCTGCAAGGCGCCCGAAGTCGGAAGCACCGCGTTCGTCGAGCACGACGGCCTCACCGTCGAGGATGGCGCTATCCGGCCCGAGATCCAGAACATCACCTGGGATCGTCGGGAACCGGTTCGTCCAGTCATGACCGTCGCCGGCGGGCGGCTTGGAAGCCAGGAGAGCCAGGCAGGGCTTAATCCGATCAGGCATGGCGTCGAAGCGGAGCTTCCGCTGGCGCGCATCGCGCGCCTTGTTGACAGGGCCACGGACTATCTCGACTCCAGGGCCGACACGCAGGATACGACGCGCACACACAACTGATACTCCAACGCAGGCACGAGGTTCGCCCCGCCGTTCCGGGGGGAATAGCGGCGGGGCTCCCCAGGCCGTGACGGCGCCGGATGTGAACAACGCCACCACGCAGTAGCGAACCGCTGTCGAAACCAGCAGTTCCGGGCGGCGACTACTATTTCACTCGCTCAAGATTCTCCCGGTCCTTTCGACGCGGTCTCATCGAAACGTTGGACAGCAAGTACTGCCAAATCGACGCTTGGGTCCGCCCTCCACAACTCGGCGATGATTGACGCCAGACGCTCGCGTTGGACGGGCTCGCTGAGCGGGTCGACCCTTGCTGCAATCTCGCTCCAAGCTTCATCAAAAGCCACGGCGATCCGAGCGAATTCCTCTGGCGTGGCGACGATAGAACGGAACGGCATCGCAATCCCCCTGCGATGCTCACAGTTTATAATCCATCAAAAGAACGCAAGGACGAATTGGCCAGCCGGAGGCCCCGCCGTATGGCAGCGGCGGAGCCCGAGGCCGTGCGGGCGGTGGAGAGTGGTGGCCGGCACGCAGAGAAAACAAACTTGCCCCTCGGCTGTTCCGTCGACGAGGAACAAAAAAAGGACCCGCAGCGTCCTCACACAGCGGGCCAGTTCACCACCCCTCTTGGGCTGAGGTATGAAATGTGTAGTCCCGAAATCTGATGGTGCATCATCGATCCTGAGTCGTCAGGAGGAGGATGCATTATGGGAAGCGTTCTTCATGGCAGCGCCCGCACGACGGCGCGTGTTCGAGYCGAGCTCCAAGGGTCGAAAGAGAGCAGCCGGGCCCTTGCCGTCCGCTACGGCTTGAATCCGAAGACTGTGCTCAAGTGGCGCAAAAGGACCACCACATCCGATGCGCCCATGGGACCGAAGGACCCTCGAAGTACGGTGCTGACGCCGGCCGAGGAAGCCATCGTCGTGGCCTTCCGGCAGAAGACACTGCTGCCGCTGGACGACGTGCTGGGTTGCCTGAAGGACACCATCCCCGGCCTCAGCCGCAGCGCCCTGCACCGTTGCCTCCAAC
>NZ_JBFTKS010000041.1:0-36193 GCF_056396065.1 Allobosea sp. 05T433
AGAGAGTGATCGCCATCCTTGGCGCTGGGCCGCTCATTCTGGCGATGCGGACCTGAACGGGTCGCCGCGACTCTTGTCCAACTTCACCCGCAGACGACGCGGCGCACACCTCAGGCATCCCAATAGCGCGTTTGCACACGGCCTCCACCATTGACGACATTCCCCTTATGGGACGCTCATCGGCCAGACCGCTTCTGCTGCGTCGCCTGATAATTCAGCCACCGCACCGCACCGAAATGCACCCGTACGGCTGCTCGCCCGTAGTGCCGAATGAAGTCGAGCCCCATCAACATGAACAGGATCGGGATAAGCAACAACGACCCGCGGTCCAGTGACTTGGAACGTCCATGAAAAACCCATGGATCGCATCGAAAACTGAGATCATCTGGCGATCCACAATGGACGATTGCAGCGTTGGCCCCGGCACGCGAGGTTGCGTGAGGAGGCATTGAAGCTCCGCCAACCCCGCCGCTATTCGTCTTCGCCGTCGCCAGCATCGGCCAAGACCTTCGCCGGTTCCGGTCCGGCGACTGCAATCTCCCGGCACGCTGGGCCTTCAGCCCTCTGACCACCGCCTCCAGACGGCCTCGCGCCAGGCGGATGTCGGCGCCTTGCCTGGAAGCGGGCATTCGCAGACGGGTTGGGCAGCGTCGGCCGGGTCCGGACGTTCGCTCTCAACACCTCAGTCGCGCGGTGGAACGGTGTCGTATTGCGGCAGGCCGTCTGCGATCTCGTAGTAGTCCCCCTTGTCGGCGACGTAGATATGCAGATTTGCAGTGGTCTCTGTCGGTCCTTCGAAAGCCCCCATTGCCACGGCGATCCAACCCCGATCCGACCGATCCCAGAAGAGAGACGATCCGCATGTCGAGCAGAAGCCGCGTCGGACGTTCTCCGACGATTGAAACCACGTCAGCTTCTCCTCGCCGACAATCGTCAAGGCAGTCCTAGGCACATCAGTGGACGCGAAGTGGTGGCCCGAGTGCTTGCGGCACATACGACAATGGCAGAAGTTGGGATTTGGCAGAGTGTCAGCCACTGTTAAGCTGACAGCACCACAAAGGCATGAGCCGCTGTGCATCCTCGCTTCACTCCCGCAGGCGTCCAGTCGGGAAGCATGGCATCGGGGTTGCGACGTTCGCAAGAGCGTCCGCTATGGGCCAACTCCGACATTCGCGATGTCAGCGCCCGCTCAACGATGGCTCGATACCGCCTCGACCGAATGCGCCCTCACCGCGGAGGGCAGCTCCGTGCCGCTTCGGTTTGGTCCCTGGCCTGCAAAGCTTCGCCCCAGTTTCGCAAGCTGATCAGAACGGGTTCCAGCGTGCGGCCAAACTCGCTCAGTTCGTATTCACCGCGCGGCGGCACCTCGGGGTAGACGGTGCGGCATACGACGCCGTCGGCCTCGAGCTCGCGGAGTTGGATCGTCACCATCCGGGGCGTCGCGTTCGGCGTCAGGCGGCACAGCGCATTGAAGCGCAATCGTCCCTGGAGAAGGTGGAACACCAGCACGGGCTTCCAGATTCCACCCATGACGCTGAGGGTCGCCTCGACTGCGCAGCCCGTCCGGGTCGCCTTGCGGCGGGCCTGCCTGACAGTATCATTCATGATAGTACATGTGCCTTTTGATCGTACTTACGAATATGTCCTTACCTGCCTAGGTCTAGCGCGCCAACACAGCCCAAGGAGACGGCATTGCGCGCTTATCGAATGAACGGAACGAACGCCCCGCTGACGCTGCACGAGGACGTCGCACCGACGGCGGGCCCAGGAGAGGTGCTCGTCGACCTCAAGGCGGCCACGCTCAACTATCGGGATCTGATCGTCAGGGAAGGACGCTATCCTGGGGACCAGAAGCACGATCTCGTCCCGCTTTCCGACGGCGCCGGCATCGTGACCCAGGTTGGAGATGGCGTGTCTCGCGATCGGATTGGCGAGCGCGTCGTGCTCGGCTTCATGCCAGGCTGGCTGGACGGCTCGTTCGCGGCCCGCAAGCAGGCGACCGCGCTCGGCGGCGGATTCGTTGATGGCGTGCTCGCCGAGCAGATCGTCCTGCCGGCTGCCGCTGCGGTCCCATTCCCTGATGCCTGGAGCTTCGAAGAGGCTGCAGCATACCCTTGTGCGGGCGTTACGGCCTGGAACTGCTTGTTCGGCGGCCGCGGCTTGCGCCCCGGTGATAGCGTTCTGATACAAGGCACCGGCGGCGTGTCGACCTTCGCGCTGCAGTTCGCCCGAGCCGCCGGGGCGCGTGTGATCGTCACCTCCAGTTCCGACGAGAAGTTGGCCTGGGCCCGCAAGCTGGGCGCGGAAGCGACGATCAACTACCGCACCACAGCGAATTGGGGGGAGGTTGCCGCAGGCATGGCGGGCGGAGAGGGCGTCGACTTCGTGGTCGAGGTTGGCGGCTCCGGTACCTTGAACCAGGCGCTGTTGGCAGCTCGTCCCTGGGGCGAAATTGCGCTCGTTGGCGTTCTCACCGGCGTCGCGGGCGAGATCAACACTGGCGCAATCCTGATGAAGGCTATCGATCTCCGCGGAGTTTACGTTGGCTCTTTCGCCGATCTGAAAGCCGCGATGGCGACTGGGGTCAAGCCGCTTATCGACGAGATTTTTGCCTTCGAGGCGGCGCAGGACGCGTTCGACCGGCTGCGCAGCGGGCAGCATCGCGGAAAGGTTGCCATCACCATTTCAGCCTGAAATTTCAGGCAGAGCTACGATCCGCTTCTGAAACAGCAGAGGCGGATACGGCGCCGCTATTCGTCTTCGACGTCGCCAGCATTGGCCAGAACTTGCGCCAGGTCTGGCCCGGCGACTGCAATCTCCCGGCAAGCCGGGCCTTCAGCCCGCCCACCACCGCTTCGAGGTCATCCTCGACATCGATGACGTTGGTGCCCGCGGTCTCGACGGGCAGGGGCAGGACGTGCGTAATGTCGCCGTCGAGCAATCGCTCCGGGGGGCCTTTTCATGCGTCTGGCTATTGGTTTCGGATCGGCCCAGCGGCGCGCTTTGCGGCGCGGCGCCAGGCCGTTTGGCGCTCTCCTCGGGCTTGTTCTGACCGTCTTCGGATCAGGCCTCGCCGCTGCCTTCGAAACCCCGCCAACGGTCAGCGCTGCTTCAGTGCTTGGCGCGCAGGCCTCCGGTCCGAATTATCGCGTCGACCCCGAGGTGCACAGCGACGGCCTGTTGCGACTCTTTGTGCTCAAGACCGCATTCGGCACTTTCGACATAGCCGGCGAAGGATTGATGCGTGAGCGGATCCGCGAATTGTCGGCCCTTCGCAAGCTGAACGAAATGTCCGCATCGGATGTTTTCGTGAAGTCGCTCGAGCGGCAAGCCACTGCTCCCCTGCGCTTCGGCGCCGACCTCATCACCTCGCCAGCGGAGACGCTGAAGAAATCCGCTTCAGGTGTCGCCAACATGTTCAGCCGGATTGGAACCGGCATCGCCAACACCAGCGCCAACCGCGACAGCATTGCCGGCAGTATTCTGGGCGTCGATGCAGCGCGACGGGCGCTGGCCGTCCAGTTGGGCGTCGATCCTTATACCGATTTCCCGCCGCTGGCCGCCAAGCTGAACGACATTGCCGCAGCCAGCGCGATGGGCGGGCTTTCCGTCAGGGGCATGATGCTGGCGATCCCGGGGGGCGCCGGTGTCGCCATCAGTTCCACGACGACCGTCGATAGCGTTCGGGCAACTCTGGCCGAACGCACCTCGACCCAGATCGTGGAACAGGTGATCGGCATGCTAACGCGCATGAAGGTCTCTCGCGCACTTGCGGAGCGCTTCGTCCAGAACCGATCGTATACGCCGACCGACCTGTTGCTGATCACAAAGGCCCTGGCCTCGCTCAAGGTCGGCGGAAACGCACTCTTCGTGGCGAAGGCGGCTGAGGCAACGACGCGTGAAGAGGCCTATTTCCAGCGCAGCCGCGCCCTGCTGCTCGCGTCCAACGCCAAGGCTCTCGGCATCGGCCCGTTCGTCGGGGTTGGCGGCTTCCCGCTGAACCGCTTGAAGGACGGCCGTCTGCTGGCCCTTTTCCCGCTCGACGAGATCGCCTGGACCGAGACTGTCGCGGGCCTGTTCGGCAAGGTCTCGTCTGTGAACCCTGGCGATGGAAAGGCTCCGGTGCTGGCGACCAACGGCACGCTCACGCCGATGGCGCAAGCCGAGATCAGCCGGGCGGGCTGGACTGTCGAGCGCGTCAAATAGCGAGCGGCTGCACAAGGCGCGCTTCGGCCACAGGCGGGCATCGTCCAGAATACGGGAGGATAGGGGCATCGAAGCGCGCCTGCGTCTGCATCTCCGGGCTGTCATGTCCGTTCGCGCAGCGCGGAGAGACGCAGCGGCTGCTCGCCAAACGTCACGAGCTTCGCAACCTGGAGCCTGAAGCCCCGGCAGGAGAGGGGGCTTTGACCGTTTGGATGCGCAGCGAGCCTTCCCGTGCTCCGCAGGCTTGGGGCAGCTTGCTGCGTTGCGATTGCGACATCCCGGAACATCCGGGGCCGCTGCCGGGTTAAGATGAGAGGCGGCTCGGAACACCCCATGAACCCGGCCTGGCATCGCCTCGAACGAGGCCCAGACAGGGCAGCGTCGATCGATCTGCCGGCGCGACAACACATCGAACGATCGCACAGGGAATAACGCCGCATGCACGGCGTTTACCTCCGTTTCCCCGGGAGCGATGGCCCGCGATTCACCGCGTCGATGCCGGCCGAAATCCGTGTTCGATCAAAAAGGACAGTTCGATGACCCCCGCCAAGAAACCAGACAGCGAATTCGACCGCGCCCGTGAAAGGATTGAAGGCACGGACAAGAAGCCCGTCGGGAAGCCCGACAAGACGATGCCCGCGGCAGGCCCCCATGTGACGGAGGGCTCGACGAACCATGACGCGACGCCGGGGGCCGGCGCGCTGCCCTCGACCAAGCCGCGCAAGGACGTTGACGCCGGGACGGGCTGAATGCGCCTCAGGGCCCCCCAGGCGAGCGGGGCTCTACTCACGCGGTCGGCGCTGCACCTGCCGGAGATCGCGCAGGCGATCGTGCCGGATATCTGCTGAAGGCCACCAGAGCGACGGAACATTCTGCCTGCGCCCGGCTTGAGCTTCTTTGTGAGGGGGCAGGCTCCGATGTTCAAGATTTTCTACGAGCTCTCGATGCTCGCCGCCGAAGCGCAGCAGGCCATATGGCTGCGCACCATCAGGCTGTCAGCCGGTGGATCTGCCGCTGGTCGCGAGGCGCAGTTGATGGTGACCGAGAAACTGGCGGCGGCCCAGCAGGCTTTTTCGAGCCTCGCGGCAGGGGCGCCTCCCATCGGAATCGTGCGTGCGTATCGCTCCAAAGTGCGCTTGAATGTCAGGCGCTTGTCCCGGCGATAGGAGATGTCCCGCTTCGATGGCGTGGGCGAGCAGGCCGATTTCTCCCGATCTCCTGACAAGGCTTGAAGGAATCTGACATGCGCGAACCAACGCATGGGCGCTTCGAATTCACCCGCGCCGAGCTTTGGGCCGACGGCGTCGTCCATGTGCTGGGCATCGCCTTGGGGCTGGGTGCGGTCGCCATCCTGATCGCAAGGGTGCTCGCGACGGCTTCGCTGTCCGATCTGGTTTCTGTCGGGATCTACAGCGCTGCGTTGATTGCCGTTCTCAGCGTTTCCGCCCTCTACAACATGTGGCCGGTCTCGCCCATGAAGTGGCTGCTGCGACGCTTTGATCATTCAGCCATCTACGTCTTGATTGCCGGTACCTACACCCCCTTCCTGATGAAGCTCGGCGAAGCCGTCGTGGCGCAATCCCTGTTGGCTGCCGTATGGATCACGTCGCTCGCCGGCGTCCTGCTCAAGCTTGCTCTGCCGGGCCGGTTCGATCGCGTTTCGATCGTGCTCTATCTCTGCCTCGGTTGGAGCGGCGTGATCGTGTGGGAGCGCGTTGCGCAGTTTCCGGCGGTCACCTTGTGGCTCATGCTGGCGGGCGGCGTTCTCTACACGGTGGGCGTCCTGTTCCACGTCTGGCGGAGCCTTCCGTTTCAGAACGCCATCTGGCACGTCTTCGTCCTCGCGGCGTCCGGCTGTTTCTACGGGGCTGTGCTTGCGACCTACGGTTGGGCTCCATCGGCCTGAAGCTTCCTGCAGCTCCTTCCGAAACGACAGTGTGGAGACCGATCGCATCGCCGACCGACGTCCAAAGGCCGTTCAACACGTCTGCGTCGGATTCGCCCGGGTATCGGCCCTTTGAATGGCATCGAGGACTGAGGTCTCGGCATATGGCTTCCGTAAGAAGACGGTGCCGGAGGGCATTTCGTCGGCCAAGGGCGATACGCGGCCCGATGCAAGGATGAGAACGACCGGAGGCCATCGCTCGCGGATAGCATGGAGCAGCTTCAGGCCGTCCATCGACCCGGGCATCTCTATATCGGAGAACACGACACGGATGTCGGGCCGCGTCTCCAGAAGAAGGATGGCATCGTCAGCGTTGGCCGCTTCGATGGCGTCGTAGCCCGCGTCTTCGATCAGTGCGACCGCATTCATGCGGATAATGGGCTCGTCTTCGACGACAAGAACGACGGTCTTTGTCATGGAGAGCTTTCGGCTGTGAACCGACTTAACTGGCGCCAGCCATGGTTGTTGCGTATAATTGAAAAGAATTGTTCATGTTACAATTAGAAATTCGTTAGGGTGCCATACCCTTATCCATTCATGAGGGTTCGCCGCGAGGGCATTTCGCCACTGACGCCGGCTTGCCGGACTTGGCGCCCCCTCCCGCCAGCCCGCGGCCGCAGCCTGGTTCGAGATCAAGGCTTTCTCTTCGGCAAAGCCAGCCCCGAGCCGGCTGTCGCAGGCTGCCGGCAGCCTACGCCCGTTCTTAAGCCGGCCGCTTGGTCCCTTGGGGGGGCGAATAGTTTCCAATGACGTTGAGGCACGTGCTATCAGTCACTTAAGAGGAGCATGTGAGCCCGGTCGGGCTTTGCTATAGCCATGGAAAGATCCGTGGACCCGCTTTCGCTCCGAGAGCTGTCGACAGCCGAAAAGGCCTGTCATGGCACATCGCGCAGCGAGGTATGACTCTTTCCGGACCAAGACGTCATTTGGCTCTCTGGCGACCCTTCAAGCCTCAAGACGCGATAATCCTGACGGAGCGCGCCAAGAGCCGACTCCGACTTCTTGCCCGCAAGCGGACCTACGTCGCAAAGCACAATGCGGTCGGGCCTAGCCCGCATAAAATCGGGATAGAAGACCTTTTGTATGGTGCTGCCCATAAATGCGGAGACGATCGTCCGCCTTGTAGGTTAGGAGTGGGCGTCACGGATCCCAAGAATTTGCGTAAGCGGTAGAGGGCGGATCCACGGCGCGCGTCCCCTCGCAATGGGGCAAGCGCAAGGATATTTTTTGTAATTTCGCCCCGATATGTGAAATAAAGCATATATTTTGAAACGAATTACCGAGTTCACATGTTGCGTCTAGAGAAATGATTTAACAAAAAGATTGACCTTATCGGTTGTTTTCTATAAGTTGATTTTTGTCGATATTGCTTGGACGGTCGTTGTTATTTTCGCGCTCAGCGCGTTTCTGATAAGTTCCCCCTTTCGAAATCGTTCTGAACTCGCCGGGCACTCGCTTGGCGAGCGACAGGTCTTGCCAAAAGGAGGGTTTCTTATGACCACCGGCACAGTGAAATGGTTCAACTCCACCAAGGGTTTCGGCTTCATCCAGCCTGACGACGGCAGCCAGGACGTCTTCGTCCATATCTCCGCCGTCGAGCGCGCTGGAATGCGCGACCTTGCGGAAGGCCAGAAGCTCGGCTTCGAAGTCGCCCGGGACAACAAGTCCGGCAAAATGGCTGCGGAGCAGCTCCAAGCCGCCTAATCAGACTGCCTCGTCGACGATGACCACGGATGTACTGGCATTGTCGCAGCAGTCCTTCGAGGAAGGCCAAGCTCATGCTTGGCCTTTTTCATTTCTGCCAGCTTTAGATTATATTCGAGAGCCGACGTCGCCCCCTAAACTCCCGCCGCTTGCTATCGCCAGAGGAAGCAATCACGGCCATGAACGAGCACCGCAGGATTACCCGCTCCCCCCTTTCTTGCAGCGTCCAGGTCGGTGATCTTACGGTCGAGGTCGCCATCTATAGGATCGAGAATGACGGTTGGACGCTGGAGCTGGAAGGCGGCACCTCCACAATTTGGTTGAGGTCATTTGCGACTGATACCGAAGCCATGGCCGAATTCATCGAGCATGCGGAGCACGTCGGTTTGGCAAATCTGGTTGCCGTACCGCTCACCGTCCACTAGCGCGGCAAGTTGGCTCGTGTCGCACGGTGGAATCGCACTGAGAAGCTTTTGGGCCGACGGCTTTTCTTCCTTTTATGCCCTTAGAGCTTCAAGCGTTTCACCCGTCGGCGATGCCTTCGAGCAGCCACCGAAAAGCCCTCGGCCAGGCGGACTTGTTGTAGCCGCGCCGCTGCGAACGTTGAGCAGACAGGCATGTTCCGCGATCTAGCCAGAGGTTGCGCCATCCTCGCGCAGAGCCGGGCAAAGCCCGCCCCGACATCCGCATCGTCTTCTGCGATATAGAGATGCCCGGATCGATGGATAGCTTGAAGCTGATCCACGCGGTTCGCGAGCGCTGGCCGCCGATAATCCTGATCCCGTCGTCGGGCCGCGGGTCACCGCTTGTCCACGAAGTGCCCGACCATGTCGACCGCTATGGGCGGCGGAAGCGATGGCTGTTCCGGTGAGGAAAGTGCGGTTCGAGCGGGAGACCGAGGCGATCTGCGACGAGCACCTACACCCTCCGGGAGCCGAATAGATCGACGAAACCATCAGTCTCTCTATGCGGTCGTCGCGGCGACGCGAACGAGCAATTGCTTAAGCAGACACAGCAGCCCCGGGGAGAGCCCGGCGCTGCTCGATGCCCGAAAGGGTCGCGTAGACAATAATGCCGGGCAGAACCCAACCCAGAACACGGCAGAGTTTCGGCGCCGGCGATCTTGCCCAGCGGCGGGATTGACGGGACATGAGCCATTCCGCCGGCTCGGAAGGTCGGCTGAGAGTCGAAGCCGACACCTCGTCGGTGCGCTGCGCGAAGGAGTATTTTGCGCAGCACGAAGAGACGCACCGGGACGGCGGGGGCGGTCCGGCGGGAGGAGGGGGCTTGGTGGCTGTCGGGCCATGCGTTCACTTCGCGCCCTCTGAAATGGTAAAATGGCCGATGCCAATCTCGGCTTACCTGCAGGCAGGCCTGTTCGTGGTGGCTGCGGCCACCGCGTTGTTCGCAAGCGCCGGCACGGTCGCCATCCCCGGCTTTTGGACGTATCTGGCAATCCTCGCCATCGTCATGATCGTTTCGTTCGCAGTGCTCGATCCGGACCTGCTGCGCGAACGCATGCGGCCGGGCGGCAACAAGCCGCCGCCCGCGTTGAGAGCCTTCTCGCTCATCCTGTTCCTGCATTGGATCGTTGCCGGGCTCGACCGTGGTCGTTTCCATTGGAGCGACAACGTGCCCGGCTGGCTGCAGGGCATGTGCCTGTTCACGGTCGGCGCCGGCTACGCCCTGGCACTCTGGGCCATGCGCGTGAACCGGTTCTTCTCCTCGGTCATTCGCATCCAGACCGAGCGTGGTCACCACGTCGTCACCACGGGACCCTACGCCTTCCTCCGCCATCCCGGATACAGCGCCGGGATTCTGATCATGGTGGCAAGCGGACCCGCACTGGGATCGTGGCTCGCGGCTGCGCTCATCGTGATCTTCAGCCTGCCATTCCTGCTCTATCGCGCCATTACGGAGGATCGCATTCTCCAGGCCGAGCTTGCAGGCTATTCGGACTACGCCGCGCGGGTCCGATGGCGGCTCGTTCCGGGCATTTGGTGAGCGTGCTCCTCACCCGGCAGCTCAGCACTATCGGAACCGAGATGAGCCACGTCCTCTTCCCAGCCCCGGGCGCAGGCAGGGAAGCTGAAACCGATGATGATGAGCGGCATAGCCATGCACATTGTCCGGTATTTGGATTGCGATGATCGGGAACAGCGGGAACGGTCCGCTAATTGCGAGATGACCGCATTCCCGGCCGCTTTTTAACCTCAGGATCGGCCAACAGGCGTGCGTAATCATCGCTTTCCACCGGCACGAGCGCCACGCGCGCCTCGGCATCATGATGCAGACCGAAACCGTATTGCTTCACCAGTGGCGAGGCGCGCAAACAGGCTTGCGGCTTGTCGAATAGCCGCGCCGCAGCATCCGCTCCTTTGCGCGCTTGCTCGACCGCCCGCAGAAGTTCGTCTGAAGTCAGTTGATAGGGCCGCGCTGCCAGCATCTCGTACTGCATCCCAGCGACTGTGCCTGGCTTTGCCGGAGGCGCGCTCAGCAGGGCCGCGCAATCCGCCGCCACGGTGATCAGCGTGGTGCGGTAGTTGGTGGAATGGCTCATCAAAGCTCTCTGGGCAGGCGCAACGTCTGTGCAGACTGTTTCACAGTCACGCTTTCCCGTCATGGGGCAGATCGGCATAGCGCTGTCGTAGCTGCTTTGGTCCGCCTGTCGCCGTTCAGTCCCCTTTCGGCCATCCGCCCTCGACCTTCGGAACGTCTGCTAATGGGTAGCCTGCCACCACACCAGCCTCTCAGGAGGATGCGCAGAGAGGCGGCTCAGCAACCCGACCCTTACGATCATTCATCTCAGGCACGCATAGCGTTTAGTGATTTTCTGAACGAATAGTCTGGTGGGCCGCAATCGGTGGGGGCATAGGCGGCGACCCGTGCCTGCGCGGAATAGCCCGCGGAGGCAAAGCGGTGGCGCCGCGGATGACTCCGCTGCTCGTTTGGCGCGCTGGCGCCTTCAGGCGCGCGATCGCCGGAACGGCTGCTTCACTTGCGTGATGGAGGAAGAGGCCGAGCGGCGTGATGCGCCTGGCCACGGGATGCAGGAAGGGTCTCGCACCGGGCGTCCGCGGACGCAGCTGGTCAGGCGAGTCTGAGGATCGTGGTCTCGGCCAGAAGATAGGTTTCCCCGGAGGGGAAGCGGACCTCGACCTCCCCGGTTTCGAGCAACTCCCAGACTGCGAAACCGCCGGCCACGAGTTGGCCGATATGGCTCATGACAAGCGCCTTGTCCGGGTCGTCCTTCGCAAGCGCGACGAGCGCGCCAATCGCGTCCTCCGTC
Source organism: Allobosea sp. 05T433 (assembly GCF_056396065.1). Taxonomy (NCBI): domain Bacteria; kingdom Pseudomonadati; phylum Pseudomonadota; class Alphaproteobacteria; order Hyphomicrobiales; family Alloboseaceae; genus Allobosea; species Allobosea sp. 05T433. Next base: position 11,145 of record NZ_JBFTKS010000041.1, read on the forward strand.
CCAGGGAGTCTGCGCCGGCTCGTCCTGGCGTTGAAACCGCCGCTCGAAAACATCGCGAAAACGTCCTCGTATCGGTCCCCGAGCGCGCCAGGCTGCAGCAACCTGACGGCTACAGATCGACCCGTCGAATGATCATCCAGTGGCTCACAAGGCTATCCCGGCATCACGCCGATCATGGCCGGCAACGGAAATCCAGGATCGCGCTACAACGCGCCGCGGAACGTCAGATTGATACGCATGCGCCCGACGGTTCCGTGAACGCCATCCTTCAGCTCGGGAACACCGTGATAGAACAGGCGAGATGGTCCGCCCCACACGGCGACATCGCCGTGCCGAAGCGCATATTTCTTCACCGGGTCGTTTCGCTTCAGGCCGCCGAACTGGAATGTCGCGGGCAAGCCGAGCGAGACCGAGACGATCGGATTGGCGAAATCGCGCTCGTTCCTGTCCTGATGAAGAGAAAGCCGGGCGCCTGGCTCGTAGCGATTGATCAGGCAKGCATCAGGTCGAAAATCAGGATAACCGGCGCGTGCGGCGGCCGTGATCGCGAGCTCGAGGAAGCAATCCGGCATGGGTGGCCACGGGCGCCCGGTCTCGGGATCGTTGCGATCATAGCGATAGCCGGTCCGGTCCGTGACCCATCCAGCCGCCCCGCAATTGGTCATGGCCACGGACATGACGAAGCCCCCGGGCGTGACCATGTGCCGGAAGGGGGCCTGTTCGGTGATATCAGCCAGGGCGCTGAGCAAGTCCGCCTCGAAGGGCAGCGCGGCGCCACGCAGCAGCATCGCGCCGTCGGCCATGATCTCGGTCGATGGTTCCTGCGTATCGAGCGTTTCAAACAAATCGAGCATGACGGGCCTATTTCAACGTGTTTCCGCGCTCGCGCGGCATTCGCCAGAGATACCAGGAGGCGACCGTGCGATGGGGCGCCCAGGCCTTCGAGATCTCGCGCAATGCCCTGGGCTTGGGCTGCTCATCAAGCGATTTCAGCGCGCGGTAGCCTTCGCGAACCCCGAAATCGTCTGCCGGAAGGATGTCCATACGCTCCAGCGAGTACATCAGCAGCATCTCGACCGTCCAACGGCCGACGCCCTTGATGGCAATCATGCGGGCGATGATATCTTCGTCGTCCATCTGGATTGCGATATCGCGCGCAGGGATCACGCCCGTCGTCGCGCCTTCCGCAATGGCCTTGATGGTTGCGATCTTGCTGGCGGAGAAGCCGCAGGCTCGCAGTGCATCGAATTCCGCCGCAATGAGATCCTCAGGGTTCGGAAAGGCCTGGCCATCAAAGAGCGCCTTGAGGCGGCCGATGATCGCGTCCCCGGCTTTGGCCGTCAGCTGCTGATAGGCGATGGCGCGCACCAGCGCTTCATAGGGCTCGCGGGCGGCCTTGGGATCGTGCCGGCATGGGCCAACCCGGGCAATTAGCCTGGCCCAGTCCTCGTCGAGCTTCGTCAGGAAGACGACCGAGTCATCGTAGCGCGCAAAGAAATTCATCGAGGACCAATCTTGTCAGGCATTCGGCGGGGCGGCCGCAGGCTTACGCCGTCCGGGCAGCCTCGCGATCGAGAAGGGTTCGCTTGCGCTCGACACCCCAGGCATAGCCCGAGAGCGCTCCGTCATTGCGCACGACACGATGGCAGGGGATCGCTACAGCCAGGGTGTTCGCTGCGCATGCGCCAGCCACGGCGCGCACCGAGTTCGGTGATCCGATGCGGCGAGCGATCTCTGAATAGGACACCCTCGCTCCGACCGGAATCTCCTGCAGGGCCCGCCAGACGCGACGCTGGAATGCGGTGCCGCGGACATCGAGCGGAAGATCGAGGCCGAGGCCGGGATTCTCGACGAACCCGACGACGCGAGAGATCAACGCCTCGTATTCGCGATCCGCACCGAGCAGGCGGGCCCTGGGAAACCTGTCCTGAAGATCCCGGAGGAGTTCATCGGGATCGTCGCCGAGCAGGATCGAGGCGACGCCCTTCTTGCTCGACGCGACCAGAAGCGCCCCAAGCGACGTCTGCCCGATGGCGAACCTGATCTCCTCATTGGCTCCGCCGGCGCGAAATCGTGACGGGGTCATGCCGAGCATCCCGGTCGACTTCTCGTAGAAGCGGCCGCTTGAATTGAAGCCCGCGTCATAGATCGCCTCGGTCACGCTATGGCCGGCGCGGAGACCCTCGCGGACCTTCCTGGAGCGATCTGCCGCAGCATAATCCTTCGGGGTCAGGCCGGTCGTCGCCTTGAAGATGCGGTGGAAATAACCGGGACTGCGCCCAACCGCGAGGGAAAGAGCCTCCAGCGACGGTTCCTCCTCGCTATCCTCGATGATCCGACACGCCTTGGCGACCAGGGTTGCGTTCCCGGCCTCTGGCGAAGCTCCGTCGGGGTTGCAGCGCTTGCAGGGGCGGAAGCCCGTCGCTCGGGCGCGCTCCAGCGTCTCGTGAAGCGTGACGTTGTTCGGATTGGCCGTCCGCGATGGGCAGGACGGGCGGCAATACACCCCTGTCGTCGAGACGCTGTACCAGAGCTGCCCGTCAGCGGCCTTGTCGCGAGCGACGATGCGCGCCCAGCGCGGGTCGTCCGCGACCGAGCGGGGAAATGCACTTTGCCTGGCGCTGTGCCTGGGCGTGAGCTTTGCGAAGATGGTCATTGTTGTCATCTCGGAACATCCTGGCCCGACCGTGCTCCCGATCGACGTTCGCGACACTCCGATCCTTGCTTTCAAATCGGATGTCTCCCACCCGATTTCTGCAATGGATGCGCCGCGTCCATCCGAGGTCGCCAAGAAAACCGCGAGCGGGCCAGGCCCGGCACAAAGAGGCCCGCACAATCATGTGCAGGCCTCTCGGTGGTGGTGCCGATGACAGGCCGCGCCGCCCGCAGGCTCGGCACGATCGGGATCAGGCAGCCGTGACGAGGCCGAGCTGCGTCATGGCGGTGAGCCCGTCGTCCAGGCCGATCTCCTCGACGATCTTGCCGTCCACCACCTTCAGGACCGTCGTGCCGGTGAAATGCATCTTGCGGCCGGTGGCGGCGGGAAGGGCCTCATAGCCGACCAGGAAATCGTCGAAGGCCGCCCCCGTATGCGTGCCGCCGCCTTCCCACTGGCCGACGACATAGTCGCCCTCGGCGATCAGGTCGGCGGTGCCCCAGAAGTTGAGGTCCGGAAACGCCGCCCGGAAGTCGGTCATGAAGGCCTTGATGTCGGCGCGGCCGCGGCGAGGCTCGTGCAGCGAATACTTCAGGAGCATATCGGGCGCCGCGATCTCATCGATCACAGCAAGATTGACGTCCTTGCCCCAGAATTCGGTGAACCAACGGCCGACGACGGCCTTGTTGTCATCTGCTTTGCTCATTGAAAAACATCCTTCCATCAGCGTTCTTTCGGCCAGCGATGTCGTTCGTCGACCTGAACAAAGGGATACGGGGGGCGGATCGGGACAAAACTCCGATTCATGACGTCGAATCCAAACAACGGAATGAGCCTCGTTCGAAGCCTTGCTGGCCGCGGCCATTGCGCGATGAGATCACGCCCCCGAACGGGGCTCGGTACGGCGAGTTGGTCGATCCGCAGTTCGTCTACAAGGACCAACGCATCGATCATGGCCAAGCCGAGGGGGAGGCGGGTCTTTGCCTCCCGGATCAAGGCGATGTCGCAGTGAGAGTCGCGCAAGCCACATCCCGCTTCATCGCCAGACCGCATCCGCTGTAGCGAGACTGGTTTGGCAGATCCGAGCGCTTTGACGGCGACCATTCGAGGTTGCAAGGGCGGCGGCGCAGCAATCATAAGGAACGATGTTCAGCTTCTTCGATTCACTTGTTGATTCGACAGCATCGCCTCCGGGCGAGCCTCCCAGCGGACTGCGAACGTTCTATTGGCACTTCGTCCGCCAGGCGAAGGGCCTGTTCGCAGCGCTGTTCGTGGTCGGCTTTGTGCTCGCCGTCCTTGAGGCCGTGGTGCCTTATCTGATCGGGCGCCTCGTCTCGATCCTGTCATCGGTCCCGCGCGAGCGCGTTTTCGACGCTGCCGGCCAGCTTCTTCTGGTCATGGCGGCGATCGTGCTCGTCGTCCGGCCGCTGGGCACGATCCTGTTTCGCCTGCTCGTGAACCACTCGATTGCCGTCTCTTTCACGACGCTGGTTCACTGGCAGAATTACTGGCACGTCGTGCGCCAGCCGCTCTCTTTCTTTCATGACGACTTCGCCGGGCGGTTGGCCAGCCGGGTCATGCAGACGGCTCGGCCGCTGCGAGAGAGTATCGTCTCCTTCGTGCGCGCGGTCTGGCAGATCCTGGTTTTCGGCGCGACCGCGATCGGTCTTCTCGGCACGCAGGACATTCGCCTCGCCGCGCCGATGTTGGTCTGGTTTCTGCTCTACGGTGCACTCCTCGCCTACACGTTGCCGAAGGTGCAGGTCCGGTCGCGCGAGACCTCGGAGACGCGCTCCGCCATCGCCGGCAAGGTCGTCGACACGTTCACCAACATCATGACGGTCAAGCTGTTCGGGCGCCGGACCGATGATGACACCTAAGTGCGCGACGGCTTCCTGCGCTTCCAGGCCGCTTTCGCCCGCCAGCAACGGCTCAATACCGTCTATGTCTTCTGCCTGGTCTGCCTCAACGCGATCCTGCTGGTGACGACCGGCGGGATCGGCGTCTGGCTTTTCTCCGAGGGCCGGGTCGACGCGGGCACGTTGACGACCGCCCTTCTTCTGACAACCCAGATCATCGCCATGTCGGGTTGGGTGGCGTTCGAAATTGCGGGCATTTTCGAGAATATCGGCATCGTGCAGGAAGGAATGAAGACGATCGCGCAGCCGCTGAGCCAGCTCGACAAGCCTGACGCGCGTCCGCTCGAGGCTCCCCATGGAGAGATCCGTTTCGAGGATCTGCATTTTCACTACATGAAGCCGCACCGCGTGGTGGAGGGGCTATCCTTGACCGTTGGCGCCGGCGAAAAGGTCGGTCTGGTCGGGCGCTCGGGCGCGGGCAAGTCCACGCTCGTCAATCTGCTGCTCCGCTTCTATGAGCCGCAATCGGGCCGAATTCTGATCGACGGCCAGGATATCGCCTGCGTCACCGAGGAGTCGCTGCGCGCACGGATCGCGCTGGTGGCTCAGGATTCGTCGCTGTTGCATCGCTCGATCGGCGAGAACATCCTTTACGCCCGCCAGGATGCCGATGAGTGGATGATGCGTGACGCGGCCCGGAAGGCGCAGGCGGACGGCTTCATCGAGACGCTGGTGGACGGCAAGGGGCGCCATGGATACGAGGCCTTCGTCGGCGAGCGCGGCGTCAAGCTCTCCGGCGGGCAGCGCCAGCGCATCGCGATCGCGCGGGTGATCCTGAAGGACGCCCCGATTCTCCTGCTTGACGAGGCGACGTCATCGCTCGACTCGCAGGTCGAGGCCGCGATCCAGGATGCGCTCGCGGATCTGATGCGCGGGAAGACCGTCATCGCGATCGCGCATCGCCTCTCGACGCTGCAACTCATGGACCGCCTTGTGGTCATGGATGGCGGGCGCATTGCCGAGCAGGGCTCCCATGCGGAATTGCTCGATCGCGGCGGGCTCTACGCCGACCTCTGGGCGCATCAATCGGGAGGCTTCATCGTGCCGCCACGCCCGCAGGGTTCTCGGACGCCGTAAGGTCGTCGAGCACACTCATTCGGCGGCTCTCGTCATCGAGGCAGCGAGGCCGATTGCGAGCTCAAGGCCGCCGATGATGCGCCCCCGTCGTTCCCACCGCGCTGGAACCGCAGCAGATCGCGAACCCGTCTGCCTCCCCGAAGGCATGGTTCAACCTCATCAATGTCGTGCCGGCATTGGCCGGCCGTGATATCCTGGATTATTCGATCGGACATCGCATCCGATCCGATGATCTCATCTTTTGTGCTTGCATCGGCTCTGCCCCGAAGACCGCAATCCACATTTCGGGCCGATGCTTCAGTGTTGCGCCACCAGTCCATCCTCGGCCTCTCGGGAGAGCACCATGGACGACACGCCCCACGCCGCATCGACCCTTGCGCCTCCCGCGGCAGCGCAGGAGCCTCCCCCGCATGTCACGCTGATCCAGATGGCGACGGCCGCCTGGGTCTCGCGTCTGGTCTACGCAGCCGCGAGGCTGGACCTCGCCGACCACCTGGCCACCGGCCCTCGCAGTGCCGAGGAGCTGGCCGGCCCGCTGCGGCTCCATGCGCCCTCGCTCCATCGCTTCATGCGCTGCCTCGCCAGCCTGGGCCTGCTTGCCGAGCAGGCCGGCCAGCGCTTTGCCCTGACGGCGCTGGGGGAGGCGCTGAAGACGGGCGCGCCCGGTTCGGCGCGGGCCACCATCCTCACCGCCGGCAGCCCCTGGTTCGCGGGGGCCTTCGACGACATCGCCTATTCCTTGCAGACCGGCAGGACCGCGTTCGAGAAGGCGCAGGGCGTGCCGGTCTTCGACTATCTCGGCCAGCATCCGGACGAGGCCTCGCTCTTCAGCGAGACGATGGTCGGCTTCCACGGCCGGGAGCCGCCCGCTGTCGCGGAGGCCTATGACTTTTCGGCCTTCGGCACCGTCGTCGACGTCGGCGGCGCCACCGGCAACCTGATCGCGGCGATCCTGGCGCGGCACGAGGGGCCGCGCGGCATCCTGTTCGACCGGCCCCATGTGGTGGCCGACGCGCCGGCCCTGCTGGCGGAACGGGGCGTGCAGGCGCGCGTGGCGATCGAGCCAGGCAACTTCTTCGAGACGGTTCCCGCCGGCGGCGACGCTTATGTGCTGTCCCACGTCATCCACGACTGGAGCGAGGAGCAGTGCCTCACCATCCTGCGCCATGTCCGCAAGGCCATGCAGCCCGACGGACGGCTGCTGCTGGTGGAGATGGTGCTGCCCGCCGGCGACACGCCCCATCCCGGCAAGGTGCTCGACATGGTGATGCTGGTGCTGCCCGGCGGCCAGGAGCGAACGGAGGAGGAATACCGCCAGCTCCTCGCCAAGGCCGGCTTCCGCCTGACGCGGATGATCCCCACCAGCTCCGACGTGAGCATCGTCGAAGCGGTGCAGGGGGCGTAATCAGGGATGCGCTTGATTGGTGAGCGCCTTTGATCGTCATGGCTTCGGTCCGGCCTGTCCGGAAGACGGTGCGCTTCGAGAAACAGCCGATGGTTACGGCCGGTGTCACCCCACCGCGGCAGCGCGGCACGGAAAGCCTCGTCCGTCCGTAGCGCTTGGCGCTGCATCAGAATTGCGCCAGGTCCGGACGTTGGGGCCTTGCCAGGAAGCTGACGTCCGTGGCGCATCGTCACGCCTCGCGGCATCCCAACACGCGCTCGGCCCGTCGGCACGCAGTACGCTTCGTCAAACTCTACGCCAACTGAACCAGGCGGAGGGTGTTCTTGAGCTTCGCAGCGAAACTCTCGGAACGCTGTTCACAGACCTGCCGAATCCTGCCCGCGTGGCAGAGCCAAGCTGTGTGGCGCGCGGTCGATCAGGAGGGCTATATTCGGGATGAGATCGTCCAGATTCGGTCTCGAAGAAGAGGACGGCGCCGTTTGCCGCCGTCTCTTCAGGAAACCCCGAATTTCCCGCGTTCAACGTACACCGACCACGCATTGCGTCAGGACATCATGCTAAAAAATGCTCTGCTGAATCAACGCTATGCGGTATTTGTCCTTGCCATGCTCGCTCTTGCCGCCTCGCTTGCCGGGGGGCTCGCCTATAGCGGGTGGCTGCTTGTCCCGGCGGTGATTGCGGGCGCGCTGGTCCTTCTGGGCGTTCATGATATGCGCCAGCACAAGCATTCGATTCTGCGCAACTATCCAGTGATCGGGCATCTGCGCTTTCTGATGGAAAGCATCCGGCCGGAAATCCGGCAATACATCATCGAAAGCGACCATGACGAAGTTCCGTTCAGCCGGCAGGACCGCGCCCTGGTCTACCGGCGCGCCAAGGGCGACGAGGACAAGCTGCCTTTTGGCACCTCTGAGAACGTCTACGGTTCCGGCTATGCGTGGTTGACCCATTCGGCCGCGCCGACGGCCATTGTCGACACCGATTTTCGCGTCCGGATCGGCGGACCTGCCTGCAGGCATCCCTACGAGGCCAGCATCTACAACATCTCGGCCATGAGTTTCGGCTCGCTCTCTGCCAACGCCATTCTGGCGCTCAACACTGGCGCGAGGAAGGGCGGCTTCGCACATGACACCGGCGAAGGCAGCATCAGCCGCTATCATCGGCAAGGCGGCGGGGACCTGATTTTCCAAGTGGCGTCGGGCTATTTCGGCTGCCGCAACGAAGATGGCAGCTTCTCTCCCGAACGTTTTGCGGAACTGGCTGCTGATCCGCAGATCAAGATGATCGAAATCAAACTCAGCCAAGGCGCCAAACCGGGTCATGGCGGCATGCTGCCAGCTTCCAAGATCTCACCCGAGATCGCCGAGGCGCGAGGCATTGCGATGGGCGTAGACTGCATATCGCCTGTGGCCCACAGCACCTTTTCCACCCCGACGGGGCTGATGCAATTCGTCGGTGAACTGCGCGAGCTTTCCGGCGGCAAGCCGGTCGGCCTCAAGCTTTGCATCGGCCATCGCCGCGAATTCATGAGTATGGTCAAGGCCATGCTCAACACCGGCATCGTACCCGATTTCATTGTCGTGGACGGCGCGGAGGGTGGCACTGGCGCCGCTCCCGTCGAATTCGCCAACCGCGTCGGCATGCCGATGCTGGAAGGGCTGACCTTCGTCCACAACACGCTGCGGGGCGCCGGCATCCGCGATCAGGTCAGGATCGGGGCGGCTGGCAAGATCGTGTCAGCCTTCGACATCGCCCGCACGCTCGCGCTCGGGGCGGACTGGTGCAACGCGGCGCGCGGCTTCATGTTCGCAATCGGCTGCATCCAGGCCCAGTCTTGCCACACCAATCGCTGCCCAGTCGGTATCGCGACACAGGACCAGCGCCGCCAGAGCGCGATAGATGTCGGCGACAAAAGCGACCGCGTCGCGCGCTTTCATCGCAACACCATGCACGCGCTCGGCGAAATCGCGGGTGCGGCGGGCCTCAGCCATCCCAGCGACTTCATGCCCTATCACTTCATGTTCAGACAGAAGGACAACGAGTTCCTCGATGGCAACGAGGCCTTCCCCTATCTGCCGGAGGGATTTCTGCTGGGCGGAAACGAGTTTCCGGAGCTCGCCGATTGGTACAGCCGCTGGGATCGCGCCAGTTCCGACAGTTTTGCTCCGCCGGAGATTCCACATGGTCCGTTCCAAACGCGTCGGACCGCGAGGGCGATGGTGGGCGTCGCATAATCGCCACGACGTGCCGCTTGTGCGACCAGGGGATGACCAGCGACAAATGCTGCCAGACGCGACGTCTCGGAACCCGGCCGGTGGTCATTCCGTGCGGGGTCGGTCCGGACGCTGGGGGAGGCGCTGAAGACGGGCGCGCCCGGTTCGGCGCGGGCCACCATCCTTACCGCCGGCAGCCCCTGGTTCGCGGGGGCCTTCGACGACATCGCCTATTCCTTGCAGAGCGGCAGGACGGCGTTCGAGAAGGCGCAGGGCGTGCCGGTCTTCGACTATCTCGGCCGGCATCCGGACGAGGCCTCGCTGTTCAGCGAGACGATGATCGGGTTCCACGGCCGGGAGCCGCCCGTCGTCGCGGAGGCCTATGACTTTTCTTCGCGCCCGCTCTGGTGATCACCGGCCAATCGGCCCGTTCCAGCAACTCGCAAGCGCAGCGCATCCTCAGCGTCGTCAGCCATTCAGGCGGGTCATGCCGGTCGCCAGTGAGAACGAGGCGCGGAAATGGAAGCGGCTGAGCTGGACCAGTCCGGCTCGTTCGTCGAGGCCACGCGCGTCATCCTCAGCCTCGCCGCGCCACAGCAAAGCGGCGCAGCGTAGATGATCCCGGGAAACGGTCCCCTATTGGACGCCGATCACCAGGATTGGCGGAGACTCATTGCACCCCGATTTTCTCCCCTGGGCCTACCCTGCCGCCCCAAGCCTCAAGCCGTAGCCGGAGCACGACGCTTACAAACCTGCGGGCGAATGGCTGTAAACTCGCCCTTAACCTCGATCGGTCATTTCGCTGGACTAGTAGTGAGTTAGCGCGGGCTGCACCTGCTGCGGCGCAGGAAAGCAGATCTATGCGGCTGATCGTCGGCACAATCATCGTCCTTGTCTGCGTCTTCGGCGGCTATGCGGCGATGGGCGGCAAACTCCTCGTCCTTTGGCAGCCGTTCGAATTTGTTATCATCCTCGGTGCAGCGGTCGGTGCCTTCATCATCGGCAACACCGCGCCGGTGCTCAAGGCCGTGCCCGCCATGTTCGGCACGCTGATGAAGGGCTCCAAGTACAAGCCGGAAGCCTATGTCGAACTGCTGGCGATGCAGTATTCCTTGTACAAGCTTGCGAAGCAGAAGGGCCTGCTCGCGGTCGAGCAGCACATTGAAGATCCGAGCGAGTCGACGCTGTTCAACGCCTTCCCGACTTTTGCAGCGAACCATCATGCGGTCGAGTTCGTCTGCGACTACATGCGCATGTTGACGATGGGTGCCGACAACGTCCACGAGATGGACGCTCTCATGGACGAGGAACTGGAAACGCACCACCAGGAGCAGGAGCGCATCGTTGCGGCCATGCAGTCGATCGCCGACGGGACACCAGCGCTCGGCATCGTCGCCGCCGTTCTCGGCGTGATCAAGACGATGGGGTCGATCACCGAGCCGCCGGAGGTGCTGGGACATCTGATCGGCGGCGCGCTCGTAGGCACCTTCTTCGGCGTCTTCGTCGCCTACGGCTTCTTCGGGCCCATGGCGCAGTCGCTCAGGAGCATCTTCGAGGCGGAATCCAAGTACTACCTTTCACTCAAGGCGGGCCTCCTCGCCCATATCAGCGGCCAGCCGCCGGTGATGGCGGTAGAATTTGCTCGCAAGGCTCTGATGAGCGACGTCCGCCCGACCTTCAGCGAAGTGGAAGCGGCAACCGCCGATCTGCCCGCCAACATCTGACCCAATCTCCAGTAGGGACTCGATGGCCAAGCCCGCCCAGCCGATTATCATCAAGAAGGTCAAGAAGGCCGCTCATGCGCACCATGGCGGGGCCTGGAAGATCGCCTATGCGGACTTCGTGACCGCCATGATGGCGTTCTTTCTGCTGATGTGGCTGATCAGCATGACGACGCAGGAGCAGAAGATCGGCCTGGCGGAATACTTCACGCCGGGGGCTGTGAGTGCGAGCACCAGTGGCGCTGGCGGCGTCCTGATGGGTACCGCCCTGGACAAGTCGGGCAACAGGTCGTCGGCGCCCCGCGACGCGGCGAGGGGCATCACGGAGCAGGAGGACGGAGCGCGCCGGACCAGCTCGGGCCGCGCCAGCGACCGCGAAGTCAGCCGCCCGGCCGCCGGCGCGCAGGCCCAGCACAGCGCCGTAGCCAGCCTCCGGCAGGCGCTCCAGAACATGCCCGAAATAGCCGAGCTGTCGCGCAACATCGTGATCGAGCCGACCAAGGAGGGCTTGAACGTTTCCCTCGCGGACGAGCTCGGCCGGTCCATGTTCCCCGAGGGCTCGGTCGACCCCCACGAGCGCACCCGTCGCGTGCTGGTGGCGCTCGCGCCCACCCTGCGCGGACTGCCCAACCAACTGTCTGTCACGGGCCACACGGCCGCCGCGCGCCCGGGCTCGGTGCGGGCCGTCGATTCCTGGAGCCTCTCCGCCGGGCGCGCGCTCGCCGTGCGCGGGATCCTGTCGGGTGCCGGGCTCCCCAACGACCGCTTCGCTTCCGTGGTGGGACGCGCCGACACCGAGCCGGTCTTCCCCGACAATCCCTACATCGCGCCGAACCAACGGGTGACGATCACGCTGCTCAGTGCGGAGCCGCCGCTGCCCCCGAACGTCTTTCGCTGACGACAAGGCGCCTCGGCCGCCTGAGAGTCCGGTTGAGATTGAGCTCAGTCGCTGACACGACGTAAGAGGCTGACAATTGCGACGTGGATTGGCACATAACCGAGACGCCCTTGGCTGACGTTGTGGACGTCAGCTAAGGGCCTCCTTTGCCTATTGCCGAGCGCGCCAGCCAGACTGCCCGAAAGTAAACTCCCTGGATGCCGGCAAAGGGCCAGCCCAGGCCTGCCCAGCGACCTGCCAGCCCGACCCCCACCGAAGTCGCAGGCGCCTGGTCCATTTGCGGCATTGCGCTGACGCGGACGCGTCGCTTCAGGCACTGTCCGAAGCTCGGGGAGAGGCTCGGCCATCTCCGAGCCCCAATCTTAAGGATAAAATTAACGAGTTGTTTACTCTTTCCCGAGGCGTGCGACGCTCGTCAGGGTCGATTCAAAGTCCGGGCTCACATGCTTCATCTTCTCCGCGTCCTCACCCTCGCGCTCGTGCTGGGCACGCCGGTGCTCGCATCGGCGGCCCCCGAATATCGACCGGCCGAGATCTCGTTTGCCGAGACGCTGAAGCTCGCCGAGGCCGGTCAGCTGAAGAGCGTCCGGCTCCTCGATGATCGCCAGGCGCGGGTGACGACGATGGATGGCCGCACGGCCGTCATTCGGACGCCGGTGTCTCAGGCCTGGGCGATAGATCTGGCAAAGAGCGGCACGGACGTGGAATTCGGCAGTCCCGAGGTCAGTGCGCTCAGCCTGTCATTGGGGATTTTCGGGCTGGTGGCGCAAGTCCTGGTGCTGGCCCTGATCGTTGGAATGGCCGTCTGGTTGCTCCGCACTGTCCGCAGCAAGTCGAAGATCGGTGAGTTCATCAAACCTGGCGACCCGAAATCGTTCACCCGGTTCGATCACGTCGCGGGAGCTGACGAGGGCAAGCAGGCTCTCCGGGACATCGTGGCTTATCTGAAGGACCCGTCGAAGTTCGAAGCCGTTGGTGCTCGGGCAAGGAGCGGGGTTCTGCTCGAAGGTGATCCAGGTAACGGCAAGACTCTGCTGGCCAAGGCGGTGGCGGGCGAGGCTGGCGTTCCCTTTCTTTCGGTCTCCGGCTCTGCTTTCCAGGAGATGTTTGCCGGTGTGGGCGCCGCACGCGTGCGCTCGATCTTCAAACAGCTGCGCAAACGCGCTCCCTGCATTCTCTTCATCGACGAGATCGACTCGGTGGGAAAGCGGCGCTCCGATGGCTCGAGCTCGGTGGAAAACGATTCCGCCAACACGCTCAACGAGCTGCTGACCCAGCTTGACGGGCTCGGGTCCTCCGCGGGCATCGTCATCATTGGCGCGACCAACCGCATTGATGTCCTTGACCCGGCGCTGGTGAGGGCCGGGCGCTTTGATCTGCACATCACTGTGCCGGCACCCGACCAGATGGCCCGTGAGCGGATCCTTTTGGTTTCGGCGCGCGACGTCGAGATCGCCGCAGACGTCGATTTCGCGACGGTCGCACGCGGAACACCCGGTTTCTCGGGAGCCGATCTGGCGACCCTGGTGAATGAGGCTGCATTGCGTGCCGGCAAGCGCGGCGACCGTCAGGTCAGGATGGCGGATTTCGAGGACGCGCGTGACGCCAAACTGCTCGGCGGCGACCAGCGCCACGGCCTGATGATCGATCCGGGCGAGATGGAAACGATCATCGTGCATGAAGCAGGGCACGCATTGGCCAACGTCCTGCAGCCGGAATGCGACCCGATCCACAAAGGCACCGTGGCTCCCCGCGGACGCTCGCTTGGGCATATCGCCATGCTGCCGCTGAAGGACCGTGTGCTGCTCCGCAAGTCGAAGCTGAAGGCCGAACTGATCGTCACGATGGCGGGCCGGGCTGCCGAGGAAATCAAGTTTGGCGATGACGCCATCACGAGCGGGGCTGCCGCGGACATCCACGAGGCGACCAAGATAGCCCGTGATATGATCACCCGCTTTGGCATGGGCTCGACGATGGCCAGCCGTGTCGACGGCGGCAGCGCGTTTTCGGCCCGACCGATCTCGGAGAATTCAAAGCAGCGCGTCGATGACGAAGTCGAAGAACTGCTGCGCGAATGCTACGCGGCGGCTCTCACGCTGCTGCGCGCCCATGAGCCTGCCCTGGATGCACTCTCCGCGCGTTTCCGGGAGCAGGACACGCTCTCCGGCGACGAGATCAGACAGATCGTCAAAGACACCATCGAGATGGCCAGTTTGAGCACAAGCCAGGCTGCCTGAAGCATCGGCCCGAAAAGTGGATTGCGGTTTTCGGGGCAAAGCATGCAATCACAGATGATCCAGCATGGTCGTCGCGCCGCGCGCCCTGATTGCGCGCGGCCCGGGAAATCCCGTTCGTCCCGACTGCCGACTGCCGACTGCCGACTGCCGGTTGCCCTGGTTGCGAACACCCAATCTTTGCCGTCCGGCCAGGATCGGAAAGCGGATACTCAGTTCCGTCACAGATCGATGACGACATCGCCCAGAGGCTGGGAACAGCAGATCAGCACATTGACGCCGGCTGGTGGATCGATCGGCTCGGGCCGGTAGGCCACTTTCCCAGCCACAAGCCCGGTTTCACAGGAGTGGCAGACCCCCGTTCGGCAAGACCACCGCGTGGGGATGTCGCAGGCTTCGGCAAGCTCCAGAAGGCTCTGAAACGCCGGCCCCCAAGGGACGCTCAAGCCGCTCCGGGCGAACGAAACCATCGGCCCCGCAGCGGAAGGCCCAGGAGGCAGGTGCGGCGGCAAGTGCGGCGGCCGCTGCGGCGAGGCGACGATTCCCGGGTTATTCGACGGACCTGCGCCGAACCGCTCAGTATGGATACGGTCTTCAGCGATGCCCCAGGCTGCAAGGCCTGCGGTCAGGTTGCTCATGAAGGCCGACGGCCCGCAGATAAAGAAGTCGGCATTGCGCGGGACGTCCAGATCCCGAAGCACCCCGATGTCCAAACGTCCATAAGCATCGAAATCCACGCCCGGCCGGTCCTCGGGATCGGGCGCGCTGTAGCGTATGTGGCGGTGGCCGTGGGCCAGGGCTTCGAGCAGGGTTCGGGTCTCCTGAGCAAAAGGGTGCTCACGGCCGCGGCGGGCCCCGTGCAGCCACCAGACGTCCCGTGGCGATGCTTCGGCCGCCAATGCGTGGAGCATCGACAGGACGGGAGTCGCCCCCACCCCCGCACTCAGGAGGACAACGGGGCTATCGTCCAACCGAAGCGTGAAGTTGCCTCGTGGCGCGCTCACGTCCAGCACGTCGCCAATCTGCACCGCTTCGTCGATATAGGTGCCCGCCACGCCGTGCGGTTCCCGCTTTACGCTGACGCGATAGTTGCGGTCGCTGGGTTCGCCCGACAAGGAGTAGCTGCGCATCAGCGCCGGCGCGACCGGGGCCGGCCTCAGGCGCAGCACGACAAACTGACCGGGAAGAGCAGCCGTCAGGGGCTGTTCATCTACGGGCTCAAGCGCCAGAGAGATCACGCCGCCGCTCTCGCGAATCTTGCGCGACACCCGCAGCGGGCGGAAACCCGCCCATGCTGGCGGCGGCCCGGACACCGGAGCGAGCCCGGCATTTCCCGTCGTCGCGCTGCTGCTCTGCTCTTGCGCGAGCAGCGCCTGGAAGGATGCGCGCCAGCCTGCGCTCAGTGCGGGGATGCGCAGCGCCCGCTCGATCAGGCTGCTGGGGTGACCGGGCCTATAGAGCAGCGCATCGATCTCGGCGACGGTGATCCGCTCGGCGCCGATTCCGACCTGGACGATCTCATCGCCCGCTTCGACCTGGCCTTCCTCCAGAACACGCAGATAGAAACCGGGCCTGCCACGCGCCACCAGCAGCGCGGCCATTTGCGGCTCGTTCATGCGAAGACCGACCCGGTAGCAAGTGACGCGCGGCTGCGTCACTTCGAACAGGGCGCTGCCGATCCTGTAACGGTCGCCAATGCAGACCTCACCATCCGGCAAGCCATCGACCGTGAAATTTTCTCCGAACTGTCCATAGGAGAAGTCGTCCCGGCCCAGCTCAGCTTGCCAAAAGCGATAGGAGCCCAATTGGTAGACCAAAACAGCCCGGTGCTCGCCGCCGTGCCCGGCAAGGTCTCCTTGCCCATCCCCATCGATGTTGAGCCGACGTACCGCGCGCGGGCCCTGAACCGGACTTTTCCAAACGGCGGTGTGGACGGTCTTGCCCTGCCACGGAATGTCGCGTGGCAGGCCCACATTGACCGAAAGCAAGCGAGCCATCACTAAGCCGCCGCCCTGGTGGAAGCCGCGATCGATACGCCTCCGGAGAGCAGGCCGACTACGGACATTGGTAGACGATCTGGCCGTAGGAGTTCACGACCTGCTGGCAGCCTGGGGCGTAATAATAGGCCCCAGCCGCCGCGGCTCCGGCGGCCCCGTAGGCGGCGCTCCTGCGGGTGGTCCGGCGGGCCACGCCGGCGTAACTCATCGGCGTCAACGGTCGCCCGACCCTCGCCTCCGCCTGACTGGTGAACGCGGCCGATGGAACGGAGATGTCTCCGCTCCAGAGCAGGGCAGCGCCGCCGGCCAGCACTGCGAGCGCGGCGCGGGACATGAATTTCAAGGCTGACTTGTTCATTTCTGACCTCCGGGAACGACGCCGGCTGGAATTTCGTCAATGTCTTTGAGCAAGGTGATCGCAACGCCGCTGGCGCCTTCCGGCGGCTTGAAAGCGAACGCATCCGGTGCCGGGCTGACGCCGGTCTTCCAATCCCTGAGCCGCAGCGTGTACTGGGGCGCGGCACCAACGGCCTTGCTCGTGATGACGTATTTGCACGGCAGCGGCCGGTCACCGACCTCGACCCAGAGCTGCCAGTCGGTGTCCAGATTGCGGAAGGCGAGATGTTCGCATTCGACGCCCCCGACGATGCCGCGGCCGAGATGCTTGGCCTCCAGCACCCCGGCCATCAGCGCGTCGTAGGGCTTCGACAGAAGAAGGTCCGCCCCTGGAATTTCGAGCAGGGTTTCGTTTCGGAGCTTGTCGACCACGGTGTCGAAGGAACCGACGGCGGGAACCTGTGCGAACCGGTTGCCGCCGCGGTCAAAGACCGTCACGTTTGAACCGTCTGAGATCAGTTCGACATCGGCATAGCCGCCGGTCCGGCTGATGCGAAATTTGTTCGGGCGGCTCATGGTGACCTCACCCGAGGCGCTGAACTGGATCTTCTCAACGGCAGGCGTCACCACCTCGACGTCGGCATCGAACTTCACGGACAGGTTCTCCTGGCGGCTGAGATAGTCCGCCATCCCCTTCACGATGCTCCGGGCGTCGTCCTCCGCCGAGGMGACAGGCGCCGCAACACCTGTCACGGCCATCGCGGCGAGAAGGCCGAGCGCGGACCTCAAAAGCGCGGCGCGCGGATGCAAACGGATCCTTCGGTTCATTGCGTGATCCTCCCTGGCTTTCCTCGGGAGCGAACCAGCGGAGACCAGGCCTGCTTCGTCCCATTGGATCAACAGCCCCGCAGCGGCACTTTAATCCTTCGCGAACACCATGAACACCGGGCTTGACCGATGACAGTCTCCTCGGCGTTCAGGCTGCTGTCGCCGACGAGCTTCCGGCTCGAAGGTCAGGCCCGTTGCTCCAGGGCTCCTCGCGCGTGAATTCGAAATGGCATCGGCCTGAATGGCGCGAGTTGCCGGGCGGCTGCCATGCGAGCACAACGACCGAGAGGGGCGGGGAGCTGACATTCGCCGGACCACGTCGGCCGTTCGCGCGGCGACGTGCTGCGCCATCGCGTGCGCACCCGATAAGGTCTGGAACCACAACGCCTGTTGGCCGGCCTGGCGCAACCGGCGTCGCGCACAGGCCGAGGCCGCTGGCGGCCTGCGGGATCTGCTTAGGCACATCAGCGCGATCGTCACGACGCTCGGCAGCGTATGCTTGTCTTCGGATCACTGTCATCCAGAATGCCAATGCGATTGCTGACGGAGAGACAAATGTACAAACACATTCTCATCGCAACAGACGGCTCCGAACTTGCTCGCAAGGGACTTGAACATGGCCTGGCCCTCGCCAAGCCGCTCGGGGCGAAAGTCACCGTTCTGACCGTGTCGGAGCCCCTGAGCCCGGACATGGCACGCGCAGCCCGACTTAGCGGCGTCGGTGATCCCATCGGGGGCTACGACCACCAGATTGATGCGCTGATGAAGGAACGATTTGCGTCCATCGAACAACACGCGTCCAAACACGGCGTTACGGTGGATCTGGAGCACGAGATTGATGATTCGCCTGCCGAGGCAATCGTCCGATCGGCCAAGCTCAATGGCTGTGATCTTATCGTCATGTCCTCTCATGGCCGCCGTGGTGTGCAGAAGGTCTTGCTCGGCAGTCAGACATCAGAGGTTCTGGCGAGGACGACAATCCCTGTTCTGGTGATCCGGTAGTCGCTGATCTCTTCCGGCTTGTGACGCTTCTTCGGCATGGCGGTCCTCCTGTCTGACTCAAGACATCCGTGGACCAATTCCGCGGGGGTGGAGCACGCGACGCGTGGCACGATCTGTCCGGTGCGGGGCTCCGACCCAGTCCTCGCGGCACCGTCGTCCCGCGGAGGAGGGAGCGTCCCCTGCGATGACGCCCGCATCTCGTCGCGGAAGCTTCGCTGGCTATGTCAGCCGCGGCATTCCTCGAGGTCGAGATCGAGTTTGCTGCCCTGCAGGAACGCCTCCGGCCAGGCCGAGGTTCACACTGTCCCCTTCCAAGAGCCAACACCGGTGGGATGGCCACATGAGTTTATGGTCGCTGCCCGTGTACGGCTGCCTCGGGTTGCCGAAGCGGACGTGACGCAAAAACCCGCCGGATCGCTCCGGCGGGTTTGCTGTCAGGCTCCGAGCGCGATCGCTCGTCCCAATCGACAGGGCAGGGCGTCAGATCCGGCGGACGTTCCAGAACAGCGGGGAGGACGCCGTCAGGATGTCCTGGGGTGCCCGTTCACCGATCCACGAGCGAAAGGACGACTTCGACCTCCTCGTCGAACATTCCGCCGGTGGGAGAAAAGCCGAGCTTTTCATAGAATGCCTGCGGGCTGCCCGGCCCAAGGCCAAAGCTCGTGTAAAGTTCTCTGATACCCCGCGATCGGAGGCGCGAAGCGATCTTGGAGATTGCCTGCTTTCCAAAGCCGCGGTTCTGAAAAGGCCTGGCGATCATGAAACGCCACAAGTAAGGGCCAGGGCAGTCGATCCCATCGTCCCAATCCGATCCTTCGTGCACCATGACGAAACCGATCAAGACATCACCCGCATAAACTCCACGGAACCAAGCCGATTCCGAACAGAATCCTTCTGCAATCGACGACCCGTTGTCCGCGACAAAATCTCTCTGTTCTTCGGGCAGGGTCTCGCTCAGTTCACAAATTTCAGAGACATTTGCAGACGTGACCCGTCGAAACGTTACCTCTGCATCACTTGGTGGGAGTGCCATATTCGAAATTCCTGCACTGTCGATAGTAATAATGGTAATTTCGGCTCGCTATCAAATGACTAAATCGAAATCAAGAAAATATGATCACGAAATATCGCCTGTTTGGGGCTCTGTTGGTGTTTTGTATTGAGGAACGCTAGGGAAAGCAGAGTTGTTAAACTGTCTCTTCGAGGAGCTGTTTCGCGCGTGCGGCATTGGGCTTGGTGAATGGCAGATCGCGATTGAGCCCGAAGATATCCGGCGTCACCAGCTGTCCGACGGGTTTGCCGAAGCCTTCCATGGCGATCTCGGCGCGCCCGATTGGTGACGGAGGAACCGGGTCAGTTCGTGTGAAAAATGCTCCAGCCGCCGCGCTCAACCGGTTCCCTGGAGGTGCGGCGCTGGACGACGGTGTCCAAGTCCATGGTCTGCACCTCGACATCCGCGCCGAGCGGCCGGATCCTGAATGCGCAGCTCGACTTGCGGTCCGTCGATCATTGGGCAACCATGCCAACGCGACGCCCTCAGAGACCGGAACATGCCCCCGGACAGGCCCTTCCTGGTCAGACACGCGGACCTGATCTTCGCGCTCAAGACCTTCGGCGCCGCCATACTCGCCTTCGTCATCGCGCTGTGGATCGATCTCCCGCGCCCATCCTGGGCCATGGCCACCGTCTACATCACCTCGCAGCCCCTCGCCGGAGGGACGAGCGCGAAGGCGATCTACCGCCTGCTCGGGACTGTGATCGGCGCTGTCGCCGCCATGGCCATGGTTCCGAGCCTCGTCAACGTACCGGAACTGCTGTGTCTGGCGATCGCGCTATGGGTCGGCCTGTGCCTTTGCCTCGCGCTGCTGGACGGGACGGCACGCAGTTACGCTTTCCTTCTGTCGGGCTATACGGCTGCGATCATCGCCTTTCCGTCCGTCTCGGATCCCGGCAGCATCTTCGACACCGCGATCGCGCGCGTTCAGGAAATCTCGCTGGGCATCATCTGCGCTGCGGTCATATCCGGGACGGTATTCCCGCAGAGCAGCGGCACGGTCATCTCCGAGCTGCTCGATTACTGGCTCGCGACCGCGGCCAAGCTGTCGCAGGAGGCCCTCGCCGGGAGCGGGGTCGGCCAGGAGCAGCATTTGCAGCGGCTCCTGAGGGAGGCAGTCGAGATCGAAGCCATGGAGAGCCAGCTCGATCATGACCGGCTGACCGACATCGAGGCCGCGCGTGGATTGCGCATTCTCCGGCGGCACATGCTGATGCTCGTGCCGATCCTTGCCTCGATCAACGACCGGATCGCGGCACTCGGTCCCCGGTTGCGCGACGGTGAATCCGATCTCGCCCGGCTCTTCGAGCGCCTGTCTGCATGGATCGCCGACGACCGCTCCGTCGCGCAACCGACGCTCGAACTGTCGTTGGAGATCGAGGCCCGTCGCCTTAGGCTCTCCACCGACTCGAGCTGGGACCAGGTCCTGATCGTCAGTCTGCTGATCCGCCTGCTGGAACTCGCCGATCTCTTGCAGGACTGCCGCTTGCTCCGCTCCGCGATCGACGAAGGCCGGGATCCCTCCCGTGTCACCCTTCGGTTCGATCCGGAGGCCGGGGCCGAGGTCGCCCGGCATCGCGATCCCATACTCGCCATCTGGTCGGCGGCGGCCACGGCCATAGCAATCCTGCTTTGCTGCGCGTTCTGGATCGGCACCGGTTGGCCGGATGGCGCCTCCGCCCCGATGATGGCTGCGGTGGCATGCTCGATCTTCGCCTCCCGGGACGACCCGGCGATGGGCATGCGCAGTTTCGGGGGATGGGCGGTCGTCGCCATCATCGTCGCCGGAATTCACCTGTTCGCGTTGCTCCCGCGGATCTCGGACATCGAGGTGGTCGTCGTGGCCCTGGCGCCGACGCTCGTCTTGTTTGGTTATCTGATCGCGCGGCCCTCGACGACAGCGATAGGCACCGCGCTCGCCGTCAACTTCGCGACGATGCTGGCGCTGCAATCCACCTATCAGGCGGACTTCGCGGGGTTCGTCAATTCGGCGATCGCCTTCGTGTTGGGCATATCGGCGGCCATTGCGGTGATGCGGACGCTGCGCTCGATCCGCACGGAATGGATCGTGGCCCGCCTCCTGCGGAAGGGCTGGGTCGCGCTCGCCCTGGCGGCGGAACATCGCGGTAAGCGCGACCGGGCCAATTTCGTCGGCGCCATGCTCGCCCGCCTCGACCAGCTCGTGCAGCGGCTCGCCGCCATTCCTGAAATCGAGCGACGCGACGTCGAGAACCTCGGCCAATTGCGGGTCGGTCTCAACATCATCGACCTGCGCCGCGCGCGTCATCAGCTCTCGGAGAACACCGTCCGGGCGATCGACGGCTTGCTCGACAGGCTGGCCGCCACGTTCCGCGCCTATCCGGGAGGGGCGATGCCCGAGAGCCTGCTCGCCGATATCGACACCACATTGACCGCAATCGTCGACGATCCCGGTGCCGGGGCCAAGGAAGACGCCCTGATCGGGCTTGTCGGCATCAGGCGCGGATTGTTCCCGCAAGCACCGCCCTATATGCCTCAGTCCCCGGTGATCGCGATGCAACTCGCATGAGAACGGACCTCGACATCTTCGGCGTCTATGTTCCCTCGCTGCTGCTGGGGTTCGTGATCGCGTATGTCCTGTCGGCGCTGCTCTCGCGGTTGTTCCGCCGGATCGGCCTCTATCAACACGTCTGGCATCGGGCGTTGTTCGATCTGGCCGTCTTCGCCTGCCTCCTTGGCATGGTCGTCTTTCTCTCTTCGGGGATTCTGGCGTGAAAGACCTGCTTGCGTCATACGGCCGCTACGCGATCACGGGCATCGCCGTACTCGCTGCCATCGTGGTCGGACACTGGCTCTGGGGCTACTACATGGACGCCCCCTGGACGCGGGATGGTCGTGTCCGAGCCGATATCGTGGTGGTGGCGCCCGACGTATCGGGTTTCGTGACCGAGGTTCTCGTCCGCGACAACCAGCCGGTCAAACGCGGCGACCCGCTGTTTCGGATCGACCGCGCGCGGTTCGAGCTGGCGCGGCAACAGGCCGAAGCCGTTGTCGCCGGCCGGAAGGCGTCGCTGGAACAGGCGAACCTCGACTTCGACCGCTATCACACGTTGAGCGCCGACGCTGTGTCCCGGCAGCGGCAGGAGGAGGTGCGGGCGACACAGCTCGTGGCCAAGGCGGCCCATGAACAGGCCGTGGCCGATCTCGGTGTCGCCCAGCTCAATCTCGACCGCAGCGAGGTACGCGCCTCCGTCAACGGCGTCATCACCAATATGGACCTGCGTCCGGGCAGTTTCGTCAGCACCGGCAAGGGCGTCATGGCGCTGGTCGATACCGATACGTTGCGCGTAGAGGGCTATTTCGAGGAGACGAGGCTCTCGCGCATCCATGTCGGCGATCCGGCTTCGATCCTCCTGATGGGCGACGGCACCCGCCTGACCGGTCGCGTCGAAAGCATCGCGGCCGGCATCTACGATCGCGACCGCGGGGCGGGCAGCAATCTGCTCGCCGACGTCAATCCGACCTTCAACTGGGTGCGGCTGGCGCAGCGCGTGCCGGTGCGCATTGCACTCGACGAAGTCCCACCCGGCACGCTTCTCGTGTCGGGCCGAACCGCCACGGTCGAAATCCGCTCCGCGAGGTAGCTACCGTTTGATGCGGCATCGACGGGCCAGGACCGCGATGCTTCGGATGGTGCTCGTCTCACTGCCGCTGAGGCGGAGATGGGCGCCTATGTCTCGGCGGCGGCGCACCCGGCCGACGTGGCGTGGGTGGCCCTTGCATGAATTCCGCGGCCATCCCGTCGAGACCCCGCGCGGTCCTCGGCAGTAGAGAAAAGCCGCATCGTGCTGGAAGGCGTGCGCGGCGATCGGAGCATCGCCGAGCACTGTCGGCGCGAGACATGCTCTGCGAGCGAACCCGAGGTTCGTCTCGCCGCGTGTTGGTCCGCCAATGTGATCAAGCGCATTTAAGCCAGAAGCGGGAAGGGCGATAACTCTCGGCATCGGATTATCGGAAGGACCAGACCGATGGCCTTCAGGACCGCGTTCGCGCATCAGGACAACACGCGAGACGTCAGTGTCTCGATCATGTCTCTCATCCCTGCCTTTGTTGCCGTCGGCTCGCTTGTCGGTGACATGTCTCTCATGGCTCCGGGCATGCTTCACATGTTGCCGAGTGGTTGCTTGGCCTCATTCTGCGGTATTTCTACTTCTCTGTTCCTTGCGTCTCGTGACATGGATTTAGATTGTATCTCGAGGTGTTTTAGTTTCGAGGTCGGTTATTTTATGAAGCCAATCCGAAGACTGCGGACCATCTGTTCGACTGGAGTTTTTTGCGCTCGGAACGTTGGGGTCCATCGGGATGAGCCTGGGCATCAGCTCCTGAGGTTTCAGCTTCGCCCCGGTGGCGGCGACAACCCGCGCGCTTTACCGGCCGTCATTGTCATGGTTTCCCGCACCCAGAAATGAGGCGAAATCCGATGCTGCTGCGTGGAATCGCCGTTTTCACATCCTTTCCCCTAGCTCTGGCGGCTGCCGAATTCGGATCAACCGAAAACGGCTCCAAGTGGGTCCCTCGGCTTGGCGACGTGGTTCCTCGTTCGATCCGGGTCGTGGGCCTCGACGGCGAGGCTCGATCCTTGCCTTTTGGCATGGTGATCGTCGATGGGCGAATTGTCGTACTGGTGAAGGCAGGCACGAGGGAGATTGTCGACATCACATCGGATGAGCCAGTCGGTGCGCCTCCGCTCCCAAGGAACCCTTCAGCGCCGCTCCGGCCACGCGGCGAGCGGTTTCAATAGGACACGGGCCTCGGCGCACATTCCCAGGAACATGATCGCCGCTAGCCGCGGGGGGCAACTTTCCGTGTGTGCGGGGCAAGACAGCCAAGTGCGAGCGTGCGCCGATAGCGGGCGGGAAGCACCGCAGCGGCGATTTCGTTCGGTCAGTCGGTCTTCACTCGAAACCTCTGGCGAAAAACCCCGTAGACACCAGTTTGGGAGAGCCCTGGCGCTACGGGGTCTCCTGCACCCGGCAGTGTCACCCAGGGGAGGGGTGCCGGGGAGCCTTGGATTAGTGCCGGCCTATCCGCTACCCCCACCTCCTGCCGCCGAAGATTGTCATGGCAAGGTCGTGCAATGCCGCATGGTGCTGACGATAGGCAGCCTGGTCAAGCGCTGCGCTGGACATCGTCCAGCAGCTTTTGCCCGGAGATGGAGACGCTGACGGCGCAATGGCAGGCCAGCACCGACGAGGCCCAGGCGCACGGTGCCCCAGTCCATCGTCTGCACGTCGACATTCAGGCCGAGCCGCTCGGCGCCATGAGCGGGCTCTGGCTTCCGGCCCGAAAGCAGAGCTGAAGCCAGCGACGGTGACACGTCCGAAACGACCCATTCCCGGCGTTTGGAGCGTCCGCTCTTGGGTCGGTCGACTCGCGAGAGGCCAAGCTCGCGGACTTGGCGCGGAAGTTTTACCCAATCAGGTTTCGTGGCGGCGAGGCTGCCTCCGATGACAAGGACGGGTTGAGCTCGGGCTTTCACGGCTCGGATGAGTTCTCAGCCGGATTTCGGGTCAAGTGAAAACAGCCCTGAAATGCAAAATGCCCGCCGTGAGGCGGGCATTCGCTCTTCGACCGAAGCTCAAGGGGAGGGAATCATGAGCCCCGGGAGAAACTACCTGGAACGCGCTGCGCCCGGTGACGCGGCGGTTCTATTCAGTGACTTCAGGCCGC
>NZ_JBFTKS010000042.1:0-36065 GCF_056396065.1 Allobosea sp. 05T433
CCGTAGCACATTGGGAAGAGGCTCGACCGTTGCCTGACGGCGCGCGAAGCCTTGCGTAGCGCAGCGCGCCGTCACGGCGGTCATGGCCGGCCAGCAGGTCTCTAAAGTGAGGTTGTCGAGACAACACTTTGGAGCGAGGCCAACCATGACCAAGCGCTTTTCTACTCCCACCGGCGCCGTGCTGGTAGCGATCGACATGTCCAAGCACCGCCAGGAGGTGCTGATCGAACGGCCAGAAGGCGGTCGACGCCGGCGGATGACCGTGATGGCGACCAAGCAGGACTACGACCGCCTGGCTGCGGACCTTGCCGCGATCGGGCGGCCGATCCTTGTCGGCTTCGAGGCGACCGGCAACTACCATCGCACGCTCGCCTATCGGCTTCTGACGGCAGGCTTCGAGCTTCGGCTGATCTCCTCGGTCGCGCTCGCCCGGACGCGGGAGGCGCTACACAACGGTTGGGACAAGAACGATCCCAAGGACGCCCAGGTCATCCTGCACATGCTGCGGATCGGTGCCACGCAGGCCTATGTCGACCCGTTGGCCGCCGGCATCAACGATCTCCAGGAGTTGTCGAAGACGCACGAGACGATTTCGAAGGCCAAGACGCAGACCTGGCACCGCATCCTGACGCATTACCTACCGCTGTACTTTCCGGAGATCGGCCGCTTCGCCGGCAATAGCCGCTCGGATTGGTTCCTGGCACTGATCGAGCGCTTCCCGACGCCCGGCAGCATCATCGCACTGGAACGGGAAGCGTTCGTGGCCGAGGCCTGGCCTCTGGTCGGCCGCAAAGTCTCCAAGGCTCGGCTGATCAACGATATCYACGAGACGGCTTGCTCATCGATTGCGTTGCCCGTGCCGGAGGAAAGCGCGGCGATCACGATGTTCCGGATGATTATTGCCCAGGCTCGGGGCCTGATCCGGGAGCGCAAYCGGATCGARGAGATCGCGCAGGTCACGYTGGCCGATCATCMCGAYTACCAGTTGCTGCGGCGGATCCCGGGAATCGGACCGATCAACGCTCTGACAATCCTGGCCGAAGCCGGAGACCTGCGGCGGTTCGGCCATCACCGCCAGTTCCTGAAGTTCTGCGGCCTCGACCTCGCTACCTGCCAATCCGGCACGTTCCGCGGTCGGACCAAGCTGTCGAAGTACGGCAATGCCCGGCTGCGCCGAACGTTCTGGATGGCAGCGCAGGTCGCCGCGCGCCAATGTGACAACAGCTTCCGCGACAAGCTTGGTCGCTATRTTGCCGGTCACGYGGACGATGCCGATCGCCGTCGCAAGGCGATGACCGCGCTTACCGCCAAGATGGCGCGGGTGGCGCATGCCGTCGTCAAGACGGGAACAGAATACCGGCCGTTCCTGGAACGGTCGGATGCCAGGTGGAAGGACCCCTCTCTGCAAGTGCCGTGAGGGCGCCAAAGGCGACCCTGTAGATAATGTTCGGGCCTTCCACCTGGGTGCGTATCTCGTCTTGAGGACGGTGAGGACCACGGCCTGTCAATGCCGCTGGATCCTGTGTTTGCTATGGCTGGGAGCGATCCCGTTGACGGTGGAAACCATCTGGATCAGCTTACTGCCGACGTCGGCGCGTTGCCGACGTGACGAGACCTGTTGGCCAAAGCCCAAAGCTGCCTCCCGACATAGGACGTTGTCGGAATCGACCGTATCCGGCCGGCCGCGCAGCCGAATGATGCTGTCCAGCTCCCGAGCTACGCGCAGGCCTGAGAGCGAAGTGTCGGCGAGGAGCGCCAGGCACTCGCGCGTGTAGTCGTCGACGATGCAGGCATGAGCCACCGCCTTCCGCTTCGCATCGGGCGTCACCACTTTTTTCTGCAGCGACATCCTTCAGGATCGCGTTGTCGAGCAGTTGCTCTGCCAGCAACTTCTTGAGGCGGGCGTTCTCGTCTACCAGTGTCTTCAGCCGGCGGGCGTCCGACACGTCCATCCCGCCATACTTCGCCTTGAACTTGTAGGAGGTCGCCGGGGAGATGCCGTGCTTGCGGCAGACATCCGCCGTCACCGCTCCGGCCTCCTGCTCCTTCAACATCCCTATGATCTGCTCTTCCGTGAACCGCGAGGGGCGCATCGTCCGTCTCCATGATCGACGGACACTACCCAAATCTGGAAGAAGATCAGGGTCTCAGGTCACCCGCTACCCCTTCCAGAAGCTGAATGCGCCATAGTGTGATCTGGTTCGAATGGGCGTCGAACTGCTGCGATACTTGATGTTCGTCTTTTCGCCCTTCGCGGCTGCAACGGCCGCCTTCGCCTTGAAAGGCCGACGTGTGGTTCCGCCACGGCCGTTTCGCCATGGTCTGCCCTGTCGCGGCCATAAGGCCGCTTACAGGCCGAAACTCCACTTATCCGACCTGTCCAATGTTCCCGAACCAGCTCTGTGAACAGTCCACGGAAGCGGGGCAACTCCACATTCCAACTGGAGCGATGGGGAGCGCCGAAATCCATCGTAGACTCCCAATTTCTCAAACCTGCTCCGAAGATTCACGCGCCCCAGAACGATTATCGCTCGCACGGGCTGATACGCAAAAAGGAGGTTGCATGCGAAATAAAGCGCTCCTATACGGTTCTCAGAATTTCAATAGAGAATGCTTATGCACATTGGGATGGTTGGGTCCGGATATGTTGGGCTTGTCTCTGGCGCTTGCTTCGCGGACTTCGGGCACACGGTTTGTTGTATCGACAAAGATGTGACGAAGATTGATGCATTGCATGCGGGCAAAGTTCCTATTTTTGAGCCTGGCCTCAAGGAATTAATCGAAGCCAACGTCCGACAAGGACGCTTGGCATTTACCACCGACTTGCGACAGGCGGTGCAGAACTGTGATGTGGTGTTCGTTGCGGTAGGCACCCCTTCCCGCCGTGGGGACGGATATGCCGATCTCAGCTATGTCTATCATGCGGTACGTGAGATCGCGGCGGTTCTGGACGGTTACACGGTGGTTGTGACCAAATCGACGGTGCCGGTCGGTACCGGCGATGAGGTAGAGCGAATTATTCGCGAAACCCGGCCGGAAGCCGAGTTCTCTGTAGTGTCCAATCCCGAGTTTCTGCGCGAGGGGGCGGCGATTTCAGATTTCAAGCGGCCGGACCGCATCGTGATCGGTACGGAGGACGAGCGCGCCAGGCAGGTCATGGCGGAACTCTACCGGCCGCTTTATCTCAATAAGGCACCGATCCTCGTGACGTCCCGTCGTACGGCGGAGCTGACCAAATATGCCGCCAATGCCTTTCTCGCTACCAAGGTCACGTTCATCAATGAGATGGCCGATCTTTGCGAGGCGGTAGGTGCCGACGTGCAGGATGTGGCTCGCGGGATCGGGCTCGACAATCGTATCGGCGCGAAATTTCTTCACGCTGGGCCGGGCTATGGCGGCTCGTGCTTCCCGAAGGACACCGCGGCTCTGATCAAGACGGCGCAGGATGCCGGCACGCCGACGCGCGTCGTCGAAGCGGTGGCTGCGGTGAACGATCAGCGCAAACGCGCTATGGCCCGCAAGGTGATCGCGGCTTGTGGCGGTGAGGTGCGCGGTAAGACCATTGCAATGCTTGGTCTTACGTTTAAGCCGAACACCGATGATATGCGCGAGGCCCCCTCCATCGCCATCGTCACCGCGCTGCAGGATGCCGGCGCTCGCATTCGCGCTTATGATCCAGAGGGGATGAGGCAGGCGCGCCTCGTGCTCGACAATGTCGATTACGCCACAGACCCCTATTCCTGTGTCGAGAGCGCTGATGGGCTTGTCATCGTCACCGAGTGGGACGCGTTTCGTGCGCTCGAGCTCGACCGGATCAGCCGACTGATGAAGCAGCCTGTTATGGTCGACCTCCGGAATGTCTACCGCGGGGAGGAGGTCGTTCGGTACGGCTTCCGCTATGTCGGCGTGGGGCTTCGTGAGCAGAGCACGACCACGCCCTAGTGTATTGAGGGCTCGCACGGCACCATGAATGGACCAGCTATCGGCTCGCTGACCAGCGAGCACAACTTGGTCGGCCAGAAAATCCTCGTGACGGGGTCTGCCGGGTTCATTGGTTTTCACACGGCCAAGCGCCTGCTGTCTCTAGGCGCTCGGGTTCTGGGGGTCGATAACGTCAACAGCTACTACGACCCGTCACTCAAGGAGGCTCGGCTTGCATTGCTGGCTGAAATGCCCGGCTTTGCGTTTGAGCGGATGGACATATCGGACGACCTCGTTGTAAAGGTCGTCGCTGATTTCCAGCCTTCTGTTATTATCCACTTGGCGGCGCAGGCAGGCGTACGCTATTCGATCGATAATCCGAAGATGTATATCGGGTCTAATATCTCGGGGTTTTTGAACATACTCGAAGCCTGCAGAGCCTGCCCGGTTAATCATCTGATCTATGCATCATCAAGCTCGGTCTACGGCGCCAATCAAAAGGTGCCTTTCTCGGAGCACGACCGGGCCGATCATCCGGTGTCGCTCTACGCTGCGACCAAGCGGGCCAACGAATTGATGGCGCATACATATGCCCACCTCTTTGGCGTTCCCTCTACTGGCTTACGCTTTTTCACAGTCTATGGGCCGTGGGGCCGCCCGGACATGGCCTATTTCAAATTCACGCAGGCTGTTGCCAAGGGGGAGCCGATCGACATCTACAACGAAGGCCGGATGGAGCGCGACTTCACTTATATCGACGACGTCGTCGATGCCATCGTTGCTCTCACAGGCCGCCCCGCTCGGCCCGCCCCCGATTTTGATCCCGCCAGCCCAGATCCGGCGACAGCAGCGGTGCCCCATCGCATATACAATATCGGCAATCACACGCCGGTGTCTTTGGAGCGTTTCATCACCGCGATCGAGGCCGCGCTGAACCGGAAGGCAACGCGTCGTTTGTTGCCGATGCAGCCCGGTGATGTCCCCCGCACATTCGCTGATGTCGATGACCTCATCGCCGCGGTGGGCTTTGCGCCTCGGACGTCCATCGAAGATGGTATCGCTCGCTTCGTGGCCTGGTACAGCAATTATGCGGAACAAGCGCACGAGGCGATCCCCGCACGAAATGGTCGATGATCTCGCGCTGGCAGAGCTCCTCAAACAGGGACGTTTTTGCCGCCTCGAAAAACACTCCTTCGCTGGTTGCAGCAGCAAGGTTCCTCTGGCACATCAGAGCCGAACGCTTACAGGATACGCACTTCAGACTGCCGGGGCGGAGTTCGCCCGAAATCGCCCGCATTGAAATCAATAGCGCATCTTCCGCGCCATCGCGTCTCGGGCCGCCGCCGGGGAAGCAGCCAAAGGGGAGTCGATGTCAAAAGTTCTCGTAATCGGTGTTTCCGGGATGCTCGGAAGCGCTGTATATCGTCTTCTCGCTTCGTCAAAGGGCTTCAGCGTTACGGGAACGGTCCGCTCTTCGACCTCCCTGAGCCAGCTCCCCCGCGGCGACAACGCCCGCATCATTTCGGGCGTCGAGGTATTGGATACAGATCGGCTCGTGCGCCTCCTGGTGGAGGAGCGGCCCGATGTGGTGGTCAACTGCGTTGGCATTATCAAGCAGCTTTCCGCGGCCAAAGATCCGCTTGTCTCGATTTCCATCAACGCTCTTCTTCCGCATCGCCTCGCGGAGCTCTGCGCGGTCGCCGGGGCGCGCCTCGTTCAGATTTCGACGGACTGTGTCTTCGACGGATCACGCGGTGGATATCGGGAGGCTGATCTTCCCGATGCTGACGACCTCTACGGTCGGACCAAGCTGCTTGGTGAAGTCGACTATTCTCACGCCATCACGCTGAGGACATCCATTATTGGCCATGAAATGGGGAGCGCGGTGTCGCTGGTCGATTGGTTCCTGAGCCAACAGGGGCCAACCGTGAAGGGCTACCGAAAGGCGATCTACACGGGCTTGCCCACGGTGGAGTTGGCGCGCGTCATCCGAGACTTCGTTATCCCGCGGCCCCAGATGCATGGCTTGTGGCATGTGGCGTCCGATCCGATCAGCAAGTTTGACCTGCTTCATCTCGTCGCAAAAACTTACGGAAAATCAATCGAGATTGTTCCTGATGATTCGGTCGCGATTGACCGTTCGCTTGATGGATCGCGATTTCGCGAAGAGGCCGGCTATGTGGCGCCAGCCTGGCCTGAGCTGATCGTGCGGATGCGCGCGGAACGCTGAGCTCACGATCTGCCCTTTACCGAAGGATCATTGGATGACTGCAGATAGCCTCGACATCAAGGGGAAGGTTCTCCTCATAACCGGAGGGACTGGCTCGTTCGGCAACGTCGTCCTCGAGCGCTTCCTGAAGGAGGGCATTGGCGAGATCCGTGTCTTCAGCAGGGACGAGAAGAAGCAAGAGGATATGCGCCTCGCGCTCAAGAACCAGCGCGTAAAATTCTATATTGGCGACGTGCGCGAGCCGAACAGCATTGCCGGTGCGATGAGAGGGGTCGACTTCGTCTTCCATGCCGCGGCGCTCAAGCAGGTGCCTTCCTGCGAATTCTATCCCATGGAAGCGGTGCGCACGAACGTTCTGGGCGCCGAGAATGTCCTGGACGCGGCTGTTCGCGCCGAGGTGAAGCGGGTTGTCGTCCTCTCCACGGACAAGGCCGTCTATCCCATCAACGCGATGGGAATGAGTAAGGCGCTCATGGAGAAGATCACCGTTGCGAAGGCGCGTCTTCTATCGGACGACGCCACGACTATGTGCGCGACCCGCTACGGCAACGTGATGGCCTCGCGCGGTTCCGTTATTCCTCTGTTCGTGTCTCAGGTAAAGGCAGGCCAGCCCATTACTGTGACGGATCCGAACATGACACGGTTCCTGATGTCGCTGGACCAGTCAGTGGATCTCGTTGTGTACGCCTATAAGAACGCTCGTCAGGGCGACATATTTGTCCAGAAGGCTCCGGCAAGTACGATTGGCGATCTGGCGAAGGCCATTATGGAGATCTTCAATCGCGAGGTTCCGATCCGCATCATCGGTACGCGACATGGTGAGAAGAGATACGAATCCCTCGTTTCACGTGAAGAAATGGCACGTGCCCACGATCATGGCCTTTATTATCGTGTTCCTCAAGACGATCGCGACCTCAACTATGACAAGTATTTTGTTGAGGGCGAGAAGGAAATTTCCCAATCGGATGATTATACCTCAGACAATACCGAAATTCTTGATGTCGCGGGTGTGAAGCGACTTCTGTTGGAGCTCGATTTCATCAAGAATGCTCTTGAGTCCTGAGTCGCAGGAAACGTCCGTTATGCGCAAAGTTATGTCGATCGTCGGGACGCGCCCAGAACTCATCAAGATGTGCCGTGTGCTCTCGCTCCTTGATCAGCATACCCAGCACGTTCTTGTCCACACGGGGCAGAACTACGATTTCGGCTTGAACGAGGTCTTTTTCAGAGATCTTGAAATTCGCCCGCCGGATTATTATTTGGGTGCTGCCGGCGGAACGGCTATCCGGACTATTTCGGAAGTCCTCACGGGCGCAGATGCCGTAATGGAGGAGGAAAAGCCGGAGGCGGTGCTCATATACGGTGACACGAATTCCGGGCTGGCGGTCATCGCGGCCAAGCGCCGGAAGATCCCTGTCTTTCATATGGAGGCGGGGAATCGGTGTTTCGACCAGCGAGTGCCTGAAGAACTCAATCGGAAGGTCATCGACCATCTATCCGATGTGAATATGGTGCTCACGGAACACGCGCGTCGGTACCTCATCGCAGAGGGGCTTCCTCCGGAGCTGATCTTCAAAGTCGGCTCCCACATGGAAGAGGTGCTCGATCACTTCATGCCGAAGATCCAGGCGTCCGATGTCATTGGGCAACTGGGTCTGGAAGAGGGGCGCTTTTTCCTCGTGAGCAGTCATCGTGAGGAGAATGTCGACAGCGAGACCAATCTGCGCGATCTGGTCGATGCATTGAATGGTTTGGCGGAATCCCATGAATATCCGGTCGTCGTCTCGACCCATCCGCGCACCCAAAAGCGATTGGAGGCGTTGGGCGATCTTCGGCTCGATACTCGGATCAGGTTCCTTCCTCCCTTCGGATTTCTTGACTATATACGGCTGCAAATGGCCGCAACTTGTGTTGTGTCCGATAGCGGGACGATTACTGAAGAGGCCTCTCTCCTCGGCATTCCAGCTGTCACGGTTCGTCAGGCCCACGAGCGCCCTGAGGGCATGGACGAAGGTACTCTGGTGATGTGCGGGCTGAAACGCGCCGACGTTCTCGACGCTGTGCGTTTCGTGACCTCAACCCGAACCGGAACTCTCGCTCAAGCGCGCCGGGTGGGAGACTATGTCGGTGGCCCGGTCTCGCGGAAGGTCGTCGGCATTGTCCTCAGCTATATCGACTATGTGAATCGCGTGGTGTGGCAGAAGGCCTGATCCATCGGCTGGGTTTGGAGGGGATGATGGCAGGTGTGACGGTTCTCCATGTGGCTCCCAATCTGGCGCAGGGAGGTGCCGAGCGCCTGCTGCACCTGCAAGCCACTGTTGCGCATCCGGGCATCGAGCACCACTTGGCGCTTATGGAGGATGTAGCTTTCTTCAGTACCTCAGGGTTGCACGTCGCTTCTCTCGGCTTTGATCTTTCGTCTCGGGCTGACTCCCTTCTTCACCTGGCGCCCGCCATGAAGGCACTTCGACAACGGGTAATCGAAACTCGTCCGAGCGTTATTCAGGGGTGGCTTTATTACGGCGCTTTTCTGACGCTTGCGCTTAAGGGGTGTGGCATTCCAATTGTTTGGGCCATACACAACAGCACTTTTCCAAAATTCAGGAAGAACCCTGTTCTCTACGGGGTCGATCGACTTCTGGCTCTCGCCTCAGGGAGCGTGCCGGAACGGATTGTCTACTGTGCGGATGCTGCGCGTACGTTCCACGAGGCGCGTGGATATAGCTCACGGGTAGGGGGGGTGGTAGAAAATGGGGTTGACTCTACCCGATTCCGGCCAGATCCGGTTAGGCGGGCGGAGATGCGGGCCCGACTCGGCTTGGACCCGTCCACCCTGGCAGTGGGACTGTTTGGGCGTCATGACCCGCAAAAGGACATTCCCGGCTCCTTAGAGGCATTCGCGGCTTTCGCTCGTGACCGCGGAAATGTACGCCTCGTCTTGGCCGGGCGTGGCATGGACGAGGCAAATCATGAGTTGCGCAATCTCTTAGAGGCTCACAACCTCCTGGACAAAACCCTTCCGCTCGGTTTGGTGGGGGATATGGAAGCTCTCATCGCGGCGGTCGACATCGTCATGCTGGGTTCTCTGTATGGGGAAGCCCTGCCGATGGTGCTTCTGGAAGCGCTGGCGTCCGGCACGCCAATCGTCGCCACAAAGGTTGGCGAGGTCGTCAATCTGCCCGTGCCGGGCTATGCCCTTGTCGCACCGGGCGATCCGCGTGCGCTGGCGGAGGCGCTGGTGGCTGTGGCCGCGCAGGCTTGCGCACCGACTTGGAGTTCTGCCTTTGCGGCCGTTCGTGAAGCCTATGGCCTTGAGCGATGCCTCGAGGGCTATGCGGGGCTATATACCCGTCTTGCGGCTGGGAAACCGACATAATGAGATACGCCAGCTCCGCTAGAGGTTTCAGTCCCATTGTGGCCAAATTGTCTCCATATTGATCGAGTTATCGAGCCAGTCTAACTCGGCGAAAGCGCGCTCGGATGCGTCGATAAATTTCGTTTTGGTTTGCAATGGCTATAAGGTTTCGGACTATGAATTCTTTCGGGGGACATTAACAGTATGAGCTTTGTAAGCGACGCCAGTTTTTTTGGGCGCACAGTAGCACGAAATCGCTTTCTGCTCTTGGAGATGTCACGCCGGGATTTGTTCGACCGCTATGCGGGGCAAGCGCTCGGCGGCTGGTGGACACTCATTCACACTGTCTCGTTGGTAGGGGTCTATCTGCTCCTTTTCAGTGTCTTTTTTTACCCGAACGCCAAGACCGGCGGTGCTGCCGCGGTATCGCCAACGATCTATATCCTAGCCGGCATGTTGCCATGGTTGTGGGCGGCCGAGGTTTTTATTCGAGCGCCGGGCGTCATTCGCGATCATTCCGAACTGACGCGGCAGGTTGTGTTTCCGACAGAGATTCTTCCTCTCAAGATTACGTTGTCCGCGTTCTTTACAACGTTTATCGGGTTGTCTTTGTTGGTGGCGTATGGTCTTGTGTCCGGAACGGTGCACGTTTTATCTTTATTATTACTTCTGGTTGCCCTGTTGATCCTCGGAGTGTTTCTGGCGGGGGTTGCTCTCATTGCGAGTGCGGTCGGTGTATTTCTGAAGGATGTCAAAGAGCTGATGGCGCTCTACGCTCGGGTGGGGGTATATGCGGCTCCGGTCTTCTATTTTCTTGAGATGTTGCCGGAGCGGTGGCGGCCGGTTCTCTATGCCAATCCGATGACCTGGTTCATTGAGCTCTTCCACGACTCTCTTGCGTATGGTGAGGTCCGTCACATCAGCGTATGGATCGTCGCATCCTCCATGGCAGTCATCACGTGCATGGTCGGTGCAGTGCTGTTTGCGCGCCTGAAGCCGCAGTTCGGGAGTTTTGTATAATGGCTGAGGGCGATGTCGCGATCCACGTGGAAAGGCTGAGTAAGGTCTATAAACTTTATCAGCATCCCCATGATTTGCTGTTTGAGATGATCTCGCGCCGGAAGCGCCATCGGGAGCATTGGGCGCTGAAAGACATTTCATTTGAGATCCCGAGAGGTGGTGTCTGGGGCGTTATCGGTCGAAATGGCGCCGGAAAAACCACGCTTCTCCGCACCATCACAGGCACGCTCAACCAGACGTCGGGCACTGTGAAGGTGAACGGGCGCGTGTCCGCCATCATGGTCTTGGGCACAGGCTTCAACCCGGAACTCACCGGTCGCGAGAATATTCTCCTCGGGGGGCTTTGTCTCGGCATGACTCCGATAGAGATCCGCGACAAGGAAGCAGGCATCATCGCCTTCAGCGGGCTCGGAGAATTCATCGACGCGCCTTGCAAGACATATTCAAGTGGCATGCTGGCGCGTTTGGCGTTTAGCGTGGCATCGAGCGTCGACCCGGATATCCTTATTGTCGATGAAGCGCTGGCCACGGGCGATATGGTGTTCAACGCCAAAAGCTACGCTCGGATCCGCTCCATCGCTAAAGGTGGCGCGACGGTGCTTTTCGTTACCCATAGTCTAGGCCAGATCTATGAACTCTGCGATCGAGCGATCCTCCTCGAAAATGGGCAGGTCCTTGCGATCGGCGAGCCGCGTCAGGTTGGGCAGATCTACGAGCAGATGCTGCAGGAAGAGATGAGCGCGGCGAATCAGGCAGCGAAGCCAGTCATCACCGTCGGGGGCGAGCCGCAGGCAGCCGGCGCCGAGCTTCCTGCCGTCGAGATCAAAGGTGCTCAATTCCTCGACGAAGCTGGTCACGAAGTGCCCAGCATGTCTCAGGGCCGAACCTACACGATCCGCATCAATTTCACCGCGCATCGCCCGATCCCCTCGATTTCCCTCGGCTATAATATCCGTCTTCCGACGGGGAACGTCATCTACGGCACCTCGACGTCGGTTCAAGGTGTGGATATCGTTCCAACGGTGGGGCGGCCGGCCTATGTCGACTTCTCGTTCCCTTGCCAGCTTGCGACCGGATCCTACTTCCTCTATCTCGGCGTTTCCGAAAACCTGAGTGGCCTTCAGGACGCTAACCATTACTCAATGCTGCATGCGATTGCGGACGCCGTGATTCTGTCCGTCAAGAGCGAGCGGTTATTCGCGGGCTTCGTCGATTGCGAGAGCGAATTCGTGGGCGCCTCAGGGGCTCAATCGCTCAGGGTGGCGGAAAAGGCCGCATAAGAGGCGCGCATGTGTGGGATCGCGGGAATCTACGGGCGCGCTAATGCCGCCGCAGTAGGCATGATGCTGGAGGCTATGCGGCACCGCGGGCCTGACGACGAGGGGATCTTCTCTGATCATCTGGTCGCTCTCGGTCAACGGCGGCTTGCTGTCATCGACACCTCGGCTGCGGGGCATCAGCCGATGCCTGCCGCAGGCGGCGCTATCCAGCTTGTCTTTAACGGGGAAATCTACAATTTTCGCGAGGAGCGGGCCATGCTCGAGGAGCGTGGCCACCGCTTCACGAGTCATTCGGATACAGAGGTGCTCCTCGCGCTTTACGAGACCTATGGTGACGACTGTGTGACCCGGCTTCGCGGGATTTTCGCCTTTGCGATCTATGACACACGTGGTGGCCCGGGGCGTGAGCGGCTCCTACTCGCTCGCGACCATTTCGGCATCAAGCCGCTCCTCTACGCCAGACGGGGCGACGCCATCGTCTTCGCGTCCGAGTTGAAGGGAATTCTCGCATCTGGTCTTATTGAGGGGCAGGTCGACAATGCAAGCCTGCGTCAGCTGCTTAATCTTGGCTCTGTCTACCAGCCGCGGACCCTGATCGAGGGCGTGAGTGCATTGCCCTCGGCCCATCGGATGATCGTGGACCGCAATGGCACCCGGATCGAGCGCTACTGGTCGTATGATCTTGATCGTGTGAAGGGGCTGCGCCAGCGCCCCTATGCCGAACAGCTAGAGGTTCTGCACGGGGTGATCGGCGAGGCGATCAAGTTGCAGATGGTTGCCGACGTGCCCGTCGGCGCCTTCCTGTCGGGAGGGGTGGATTCATCGCTGGTCGTCGCGCTGATGTCGCGCATTAGCGGAGCACATATCAAGACCTTCTCGGTCGGTTTCGAGGCCGGAGCTGATGCCCACGATGAGACCCACGAGGCGGCCGAAATCGCGTCGTTGCTGGAAACGGATCATAGCCGGGTCGTCGTCACTAGCGCCGACATGGAGCAGCACCTCAGCCGGTTCGTGCGCGGTATCGACCAACCCTCCGTCGATGGGCTGAACTCCTATTTTGTCTCTCATGCCGCGGCCCAGAGCGTTACGGTCTCTCTTTCGGGCACAGGGGGCGATGAGGTTTTTCTCGGCTATCCCTGGTTCGGGGCAATTGCTCGCGACTTTCCTGTGGCACCACCCGGCCCAATGAGCCTGTTCCGGCGGCTGATGGGCCGTCACCGCGGGATTGTACCAAACAAGGATCCCGGCCCTGACATCTGCAATGCTATGGGGGGCCTCTATCATTGCTATGGGCCCGATCTCGCCGATAAGCTCCTGGCACCGGAAAGGCGTGCGGGCAGTGCGTTCACTACGTTTGCCGAAGACTTTATCGTCAATGACGAACTGCGTGGGGCCGAGCCGCTGGATCGCGCGAGTGTGCTGTGCCTAAACGGCTACACTCGCAACCAGCTTCTTCGCGACATTGATTGCTGCGCGATGGCGCATTCGCTCGAAGTTCGCGTTCCCTTCCTGGATCCGGTTGTCGTCGATCACGCCCTTTCTCTGCCGACCAGCGCGAAGCTTGCAGTGACCTCGAGAACGCTCGAATATGGTGCAAGCTACAACGACAGCGGCGTAAAGCGTGTCGTCTGTGATGTCGCCAAGCGCCACCTCCCCGACTGGTTCTTTGAACGACGCTCGAAGAAGGGTTTCGCTTTACCCTATGCCGATTGGTTGAAGGGACCGCTCAGGGGGATCATGGATGATGCCCTATCGCCGCAATCTGTGGCGAGCGCAGGGCTTTTCGATCCGACGGTCGTCTCGCGTCTGCGCGCGGATTTTCTAAGCGGCCGTCGACCCTGGTCGCATGTCTGGCTGCTAATGATCACAGAGCTTTGGCGGCGAGAGATTCTTGAGAACGTCACTCAAAGCGCTTCTGTAACGACGCCTGTTGCCGTTAGTTGATCGGCTAGCTGTCGAAGCTATGAAGGTTGTTCATCCGGGGTAGGACTGAGAGGCTGGGGGTGCGAAGCTCCAACTTTTTGACCGCAGGCGCCCGGATGGCCTTTGTCGAAGTGCTGCCAAGCCTCGGCGGGGAGGACGCCACGGCCTTCCTCGAACGCGCGCTTGCCTGGTTCGGCCGTCTCGGCGTCACGGTCGAACGCGTGATGACCGACGATGGCTCCGCCT
Source organism: Allobosea sp. 05T433 (assembly GCF_056396065.1). Taxonomy (NCBI): domain Bacteria; kingdom Pseudomonadati; phylum Pseudomonadota; class Alphaproteobacteria; order Hyphomicrobiales; family Alloboseaceae; genus Allobosea; species Allobosea sp. 05T433. The sequence goes on from NZ_JBFTKS010000042.1 coordinate 13,976, forward strand.
ATCGTTTGAAGCTCTTTGCCACGGCCCTCGCAAAAGCCGGCGCCCGCCATCTCCGCACCCAGCCCTGCACTCGCGAACCAACGGCAAGGCCGAGCGCTTCATCCAGACCAGCCAGCGCGAATGGGCCTATGCCAGGCCTATGCCAGGCCTTATCGGAGCTCCGCCGAGCGCCACGCTGCCATCGGGCCATGGGCAAACGACTACAATTGCAGCCGACCTCACTCAGCCCTCGGCGGAAAATCGACGCGCTGTTAACTATCGAGAACGCCATTAACGGTCGGAACGCCGCCTAGCGTCGCCACGCCCGGCAGGAACAACGCGCGCCTCTCGTGGCCGAACCGCAGGCCTAGCTACGCGACGAGCGATCGCGTTTGTCCCGCTCCATCTCGGTCGCCAAGCCGATCGACTGCATGTTCAGGCGTTGGAATTACATCGCCCGATTCCCCGAGGACGGCAGGGCCTGCTCGATCAACTGTGCGGAGGAGCGCGCCCCTTCGTGGTTTTGCCCACGGCAGAAAATCATGACGCTTCGCCGGCTCCGATCGTGTAGCAGCCCCGCCTCGGCGATGATCACGCTGATCATGAAGGCCAAGCTCAACGACGTCGTTCCGTGGGCGTAGCTTGGCGATGTCCTCGCCCGTATCGCCGACACGCCGCGGAACCAGCTTTCTGAACTGCTGCCAGCCATGGGGGTGGAAGACGCCGGTTCCGAAGGCGGCGCCTGAGCCGTAGCCGCAATCTCTCACGTCTTCACGCTTCGGCGTGCCGCTCAGATTCTGAACCGCGACGAAGGCCTGCTGTGGGGCCTGTCCGATCAGCTCAAGCCGAGGAGGGTATGCTCTGGATCCACGACATCGACGATGCCGAGATCCTTGCCTTCACTGGCATCGAGGCGCTCCAAAATTATCAGGGATTCAAGTCGGTCTTTCCGGTGCGCCCCGCACTCTCACATGTCAGGACGCGGTTCTCACTGTGTGCGTACTAATCGGCTGCGGCTATTGGACTTAATCCGTTACACCCCCGCACGGAGGAGCGGCGATCTGCCCCTATTTAAGCTGATTACCGATTAGCGGCCGCTATCTCGTCCCAACTACTTCCCGTTTAAATTTCCGCCCTTCTTGTTGCATCACTAACATGCTGTAAAACCGCATCTGCGAAATGAGCGCCGAGATGCAATGAAGTCACCCTTATGAAAACCGTCGTGTTACGTCGAAATATCACCGTCATGGCGGGATTTGCGATCTCGCTCGTTTTTATCTGCTATTCAGTAGCCCATTTGGATTGGCCAACATTTGCGAACGCCCTTGCCGCTGTCGATCTCTCGTGGATGGCCGTATTCATTCTGGCACTTTTGCTGACCATGGTTCTTCGCGCATGGCGCTGGCACATGATTACGGGCCTTCCGCGCCGCGATTGGCTCGCCGTATGGCAAGCTTCGTGCGTCGGCTACGCAGGCACCGCAATTTTCCCCGCTCGTGCTGGGGAGGTCATGCGAGTGATTCATCTCCAGCGCCTAGCCAAAGCTTCAACGGGTCTAGCGGTTGGAAGCTCGATCGTCGATCGCCTGATCGATGCAGTTGCCGTCTGTGCCCTGATTGGCGTTGGGCTTGTGATCTTTGTTTCAAGTCAAGCGATCGGACATTTATTTATTCTGATGGGCGGACTTCTTTTTCTCGCCTGCACTGCAATCGCCATTTTTGTGCTTGGCGGACATCGATGGTTTCACTTGGGTGAGCGGCCCGATAGACAAGGAGTAATCCGATCGCGCGTAGCGAGATGGTTGGGCGAAGCGGTCTCCGGACTTCAAACGTTACGTAGTTGGCGCATTTTAGCTGTCCTAGGCGGGCTCCAATGCGTGATCAGTCTCCTAGATGTCCTGGCCTGCTGGGTGCTACTTTGGGCATTCGGTTGGGCGTTACCGTTGGCCGCGGCGCTCCTCACCTTGATCTGTCTCGCGGTGGCCTCCGCACTGCCATCCACACCGGGCTATCTAGGGGTCTATCAAGTTGCGGCGATGGCAGCCCTCCATGAATTCGGCCTTGCTCGTTCCGAAGCCCTGGCTTACGGCACACTCCTGCAGGTTTGCAATTTCGGCTTGTTCCTGGCAGTTGGACTCTGGGTCTATTTGAAGGCGAGGCCGTGACCCTCGCTCTCCTTGGAACAAGCACTCCCTGTGAAGGCTGCCGCGGTGACAAATATGGATGTGTCTTCTCGATCTGAAGCTGAAAGCCAGCTCGCAATCATGGGCGGAGCGCCGGTTCGGGACACTGTTCTGCCGTATGGCAGGCAGTCGATCGATGACGAAGACAGGAGCGCGGTCGATGCCGTTCTACGCGGTGACTGGCTGACGACTGGACCATACGTCAAGGCCTTTGAAGATTGTATCGCGACCTTCTCGGGCGCGAAGCATGGCGTGGCGGTTTCCACGGGGACGGCTGCGCTGCATGCCGCGCTGCATTCCCTGGCTATCGCCCCGGGTGACGAAGTGATCGTCCCTGCGATCTCCTTTGTTGCAACCTCTAATTGTGTCCTCTACATGGGCGCGACGCCCGTATTCGCTGACCTTCAACGCGACACTTTGAACGTTTGCCCCGACGAAATACTCAAGAAAATAACGCCAAGAACGAAGGCCATTGTCGCTGTCGATTTCGCCGGCCATCCCTGCGATCATGATGCCATTCGCGACATAGCACGGAAGCACAACCTCGCCGTCGTTTCTGATGCGGCTCACTCTCTTGGAGCAACCTACAAGGGCCGAAAGGTTGGAACGCTGCAGGATCTGACTGCACTGAGCTTTCATCCCGTCAAGCACATAACGACCGGTGAAGGCGGCATGGTGCTGACCGACGACAGTGCGATCGATAACCGGCTGCGCTCGTTTCGACATCACGGAATCGACCTGGACCTTCACACGCGGCATCGTGAGCAGAGCTGGGCCTACGATGTCGTTACGCTGGGATACAATTACAGGATCCCCGATATCAACTGCGCCTTGGGCATCGCCCAGATGCAAAAGCTCCCGCTCTGGCTCGAACGTCGCAAGGAAATCGCAGCCACCTATGCGCGTGCGCTTGGTGACCTGGATACGATTGAGATTCCGACCGAACGGTCGGGATGTTCGTCCGCATGGCATTTGTACGTCGTACGATTGAACCTCGAAAAGTTAAGCGTCGGAAGAAAGGAATTTTTCTCGGCGATGCGCGCTGAGCGTATTGGCGTGAACGTTCACTACATTCCCATCCCGTGGATGAGCTATTATCAGTCTCTTGGCTACCGGCGCGGTGAATGGAAAGTCGCAGAGATGGAGTACGAGCGGACGCTGAGCCTGCCTATTTTTCCAGCCATGACCGGGCAGGACGTGGATGACGTCGTCACGGCCATCCGGAAGGTTACCAATGCCTACCGGTCGCGAGCAAGGCTCTAAGGTGAACATTCGCCCCGCGATGGCAGAAGACAGCGACGAAATCCTGAGGTGGCGCAACGACGACGCTACCCGAGCAATGTCGCTGAACACGGAGCCTGTCGGCGCAGAGCAGCATTCGGCCTGGTTCGCACGTCTCCTTTCGGATGAGCAGAGGTTGGCCTTCGTTGGAACCGTCGGCGGCCACGCCGTAGGCTGGGTCCGATTTGATCCGCTCGAAAACCAGGACGGCTTTCTCGTGAGCATTACGATGGCTCCGGAAGCGCGCTCGCGCGGGATGGGCTCACAGCTTCTCGGGCAGGCGCTTCAGAATCTTCGTTTACGCCATCCCAAATCAGACGTCGTCGCGAACGTAAAGAACAACAATGTCGCCAGTCGAAAGCTGTTTCAGAGCCACCTGTTCCAAATCTCGGACGACACCGGCCCCCTACAGACACTTGTCTTGAGATAGTTCGGATTGGGACCGGGAGGCAGAGGCGGTTATGATTAAACAGATTGGCGGAGAGCCGATTGGGAAATATTTTAGGAACAGCGCTTTTATTTGGAAAGGCCTTCTAAGCTACCTCGCCTATGTCACGATCTTTCCGCCTTCGCTCTCCGCCCGTATTCACAAGTGGCGAGGTGTAAAATTCGACGACTACGCCACTGTTTACATCGCGCCAAACGTGCTTATTGATAGCACGTTTCCGGAGTATGTAAGTATACGCAACCACGTTTACATCACGCGCGGTGCGAAGATTATTGCCCACACCACCTTCACTCGCCCCGTTCAGGCCATCGCAGGGACCGAGTACATCCTTGGCAATGTAACGCTGGATGAGGGTTGCTACATCGGGGTCAACGCGGTGGTGCTGCCATCAGTCACTGTTGGGAAATGCTCGATAGTTGGAGCTGGAGCCGTTGTAACGAAGGACGTCCCGCCCTACGCGATTGTCGCCGGAAGCCCCGCGCGCCAAATCGGTGACGTTCGGCAGCTCGCAAAAAATACAACCCCATCCAACAACGGCACAAGCTTCCAATGAACAACACCCAGGCGACGCCGAAGGTCTTGATAATTATTCCGGCATTCAATGAAGAGAAGAACCTCCCTTCGCTTCTGGACGCCTTGCTGTATCTGGGCAGGACGGTCGTTGTAGTGAACGATTGCTCGCATGATAAAACAGCCGAATGCGCCCGAAGGAAAGGAGTACCTGTACTGGACCTTCCGGCAAATCTTGGCATTGGCGGCGCCGTTCAAACGGGCTTCAAATACGCTATCGCAAACAACTTCGACATCGTTGTTCAGATCGACGGGGACGGCCAACACGACCCCCACTGGATAGAAACAGTGATAAAGCCGATCCTTGATGGTCGTGCTGACTGTGTCATTGGCTCTCGCTACTTGCCGGATGCACCAGACCGCGACTACCGTACGCCGCTGGCGCGCCGCGCGGGGATGCATTTCTCGACTGCAATCCTCAGGCTAGCGACAGGCCTCAAGATCCACGACACAACATCCGGCTTCCGGGCCCTCAATCGCTCGGCTTTTGCGTTTTTCGCACGGTCGTACCCCGTGGACCATCCCGAGGCAGAGGCTCTGCTGGTTCTCCATCGCCATGGATTTCGAATAGGCGAAGTACCGATAAAGATGCGAGGGCGCGCGCACGGAGCGTCCCTGTTCAACTTCACTCGATCGGCGCTCTATCCATTAAGAGTCATTGTCGGCTTTGTGGGCATTATCTTCGCGAGTAAAGGCAAATGAGCAGCCCCGCCAGTCCGGCAATCCTCGGCTTCACGCTCCTGTTTCTCGTTTTCGCTTACACAATCTACCTTGTTAGGTCCGGGCGGATTTCCGCGCATCTAGCCATAACATGGATCGCCACGGAACTTCTGTTGATGCTCGTCATGGGGATTGGCAGCCTTCGTTCCTTTACAAGATCGGTGCTAGGAGATGATGGAGCCCCCTATAGTCTATTTTTAATCGGTATTCTTTGGGTCATCTTTTTGATGCTCGAAAGCCTGAGCCGAATTTCGCTCTTGTCGACAAAACTCAAAGACGTAACGCAAGAGCACGCACTGCTTAAGGAGCGCATCGAGAGTATCGAACGCTCCAGCAACCTGAAGAACAATGCCTAAGCGTATCTTCGGCCTCGATGTCGCGACGGCATTGCTGCTTCTGTGGCTACTTGTTTGCGCGTTCTTGTTCTTGATCGATAGAATGTCGCCCAGCGTCCTTCTGCCGCTCAACACGCGCCCATTGCTGCCCAGCCAGGACGTGATATGACGATCATTCTCGTCACAGCACTATATGCGGCGGCTTGTGTTGGACTCGGCGCCGTATGCCTACGGATTTTCTTTGACGATTCTGGCCGCAGCAGTCCTGCATTGCAATTCGGGATAGGGTCTACGCTGTTGTCGGCTGGATGGATCCTTGTCGCTCTGGCAGGGCTCCTCATCCCCGCTGTCGTCTGGGCGATCATCGTACCTCTGGCACTATACGCCATCTCTCGCCTCCGGCATGTAAGATGGCCCTCCTACAGTTCAACTCTCAGCCTGCGGTCAGCGCTCTTTTGGGTTTCTGCCGCCGCAGTTTCCTGTTTGTTACTGTGGCACGCTGTTCTGGCATTCTATCGTCCGCCGTTTGGTGACGCCGATGCTTTTTACATGACATACGCGAAGGTTATCGCGGCGGCCGGGCGGCTGGAAGCGATGGGTTTTACCTATCACGACTTCTCTGCTGTTGGCCTTTCAGGCGAAATGCATTTTGCGGCAGTCATGGCGATTGGATTCCCCACGGCGTCAAAGATTCTCGCCTGGGCGACAGGTGTCAGCATTTTGTTCCTGATGACGGAGATGACTGCTTTGTTAGGTGGAAGACGCCTCGCTAAGCTTCTGGTCGCCGCGTCGCTGGTCACTTCCACCACCATTACGGACTATCTGTCCGACGGTAAAACTGAATTATTTTCGGCACTCTCGGCTCTAACTGTCATTGCGCTCATTCTGAAATGGCCAATAATAATCAACAATAAGAAAGGAATAATATTCATCGGGATCGCCACCGGAATTATGGCCTATTCCAAATTTTCATACATTATTTGCATGCTTCCGACGGTGGTGGCGCTCGTTATTCTTACCTCTCGCGTTTCTCTCGACGAAGAAAGACTGAAGACATTCACATTGGAGCTCACGCTCGCTGGTATGGGATTTGGTCTCGGCCTTCTACCGCACCTTATTAAGAACTGGATATTGTTCGGTAACGCCGCCGCCCCGTTCCTCGGAATGAAGAAGAACTGGGCCGACCAAGCTCAGTGGTTCTCCGCGCTCGATACCGCTTGGATTGTAGGCACGTTTCCTTTTTCCTTGGTTCTCGGAAGATACCCATTAATGGGAGGCTCTGTATCCCTGATTTGGCTGATGGCATTGCCGTTTATCGGTTTCGCGCTTTTCAGGGCGAGTGGTCTAAAAAGTCCATTGACGCAAGTTAGCCTATGCGCGCTGCTTGGCGTTGTTTGTTGGCTGATCGTGAAGCCCTCGATCTTCGCGCCGCGATACTTCCTCCCTAATCTCATCCTGCTCATGCCACTGCCCTTCATAGGGGTGGAGCGATATGTCGCTTGGAGCCGTTGCAATCGTGCGGTCCTCGGGCTGTTTGGGGCATTGGCAAGTGCAGTCGTTCTGATATCTCCAACAGAGCCCCCAGCAGGAGTTTGGAACGCCAAGCCGTCGATTATCTACCAGTACGTGATGAGCGCGCCAACGAAGTGCGGGCTCGCAATTTCAGATTATTGTTTGATTTTTGATAAGATCAATGGAGAAGTGCCGGCCGGAAAGCGACTTTTCGTTCTAGGCTTTTACACCTACTGGCTAGATGCTGATCTTCTTGGGCGACTGAACAACGATGATGAGTATCAGTCGATCAAAAGTCTGCCCCCAAACATATGGCAAAAATTGTCCGACAGTGGCTTTAGTATCGTTGCGGTACAAACCGCTAGCCACGGGCGCTACCTTCCCTATCTTCGGAGTTCCCCGGTTCCTGATAAACTTGAAATCGTGGAGAAATTCTCGGATTCCAATATGCCGGTGTTTTTTATCCGACCCAAGGCTAATGAGTAGCTTCGCGGAGTTGAGGTTTTCGCTTGACGTTGCCCCCAGTTTCCAGCGCTGAGTTCGTTTCCGGCGGCTGTGGAGCCCGTTCGGGCCGGTGAAGCGGCGGGCTCTGGCGCTTTGCTTTTCGCATAGCGGGGCGCCAGGGCACGGCGCGGGGTGAAGGTCGAGGCCAAGGCCGCGGGCGTCTGCTAGCCAAGCCGGGGGTGAGGGCGGGCGGTGTTGTAGTCGACGCGCCGGTTGGTCAAGGCTGTTCGTGCCTGTGCCAGGGACGAGAAGAGGGGCGCGTTGAGCAACTCGTCGCGCAGGCGGCCGTTGATGGGGTGGACGGCCCCTGCACCCGGCATCGGCCTAGCATGATGGCTGCCGTAGCAGTCTAAACAGGGTGCGCATCCGGCGTAGCCCGCCTCGTTAAAGGGCATTCTGACGTCCAGCTTTTCGCGCTTCTGATCCGGCAGCGGTGCCGGCAGCAGTGTTGGAGAAGCCGGAGTGGAAGACGAGACCTATGTCCGGCGCCGCCGCTGGAGCTTGGTGGAGAAGCGCGCTGTCGTGGAGGAGGCGCTGACGAGCGGTAACGTGATTGGGACAGCGAAGCGCCACGGCATCCAGACCCAACAGATCTATCGATGGCGGGAGCGGCTCGACGAGCGGCAGGGCCCCGCGACCTTTCTGGCCCTATCAGTCGCGCCAGAAGCTACGACGGCATGTCCAGCCCGGGTGCTGGATGAGGGCAGCCAGGATCGCCGTCCAGCATCGGTGCTGGACCGCTCGCCCCGGGCCGAGATCGTCTTGTCCTCCGGCCGGCGGATCATTGTCGAAGGCGGCGTCGATTTCGACGCGGTGCTCAAGCTGGCGCGGGGCCTCCAGGCGCTCAGGTGATCCCGGTTCCTGTTGGCATGAAGGTTTGGCTGGCGACGGGCCACACCGACATGAGGAAGGGATTTTCCTCGCTGGCGCGTGTTGGCGAAGGAGGTGCTGAAGCGCGATCCGTTGGGCGGGCATCTGTTCTGCTTCCGCGGCCGGCGCGGCGATTTGGTGAAGATCATCTGGCACGATGGGCAGGCGGCAAACCTGTATGTTCGCCGCCTGGAGCGCGGCCGTTTCCTTTGGCCCTCGCCGGCGAATGGCGTTGTAGCGATCTCGCCCGCTCAGATGGGCTATCTTCTCTCCGGCATCGACTAGCGCAATCCAGTGGAGACATGGCGGCCGAGCTCGGTCGGATGAGACCTCTTTGCTTGTGTTCTCCAAGGCAGCGGTGCCCCCGCTGGCGCGCGACGTGCTGATGTTGCTTGTCGAAGGAGCTTGCAAGCGCTTGTCGACGCATCGATGCGCTGGAGGAGCGACTCGTCGCCCTGCACCGCGCCGACAAGGTCAGTCGCCGACGCGTCGATACCCGGTGTCGGGCCGGTCACGGCCATGGCGATCGCAAACACGGTACCCGACCCGTCGAAGTGCGGCACTGGTCGTGAGTTCGCCGCCTGGCTCGGGCTCACGCCGAAGAGCCATTCAAGCGGCGGCAAGGATCGGCTCGGGCGGATCTCGAAGCGTGGCGACCGCTACATCCGGCATCTGCTCTACGTCGGAGCGGGCAATGCAATCCGCTTTGCCAAGGTTCGCGCCGCAACAGGCGAGGCGTGGATCCAGGGGCTGCAGGAGCGTCGACCGCCAAAGGTCGTCATCATCGCGCTCGCCAACAAGATGGCACGCATTGCCTGGGCGTTGATGATCCGTGGGCAAACCATCGCGGCCTCCAACGCCGTCGAGGTGATCTGGCCAATCGCCTAACGGCCGTTGTGGGACCACCTGGGCGGACGCCCCCGCAGCGACCGATACGAAATTTAGCGACCTAGGACCGCGATGGCTCCCTCGGAGCCGGGAACTTCCCAATAGTGGCCGTCTGGCTGCGGAGACTCTTTGGTAGCGTGGCCTTCGCCATTCATCCGCATGCCAATCAGATTAAGCGATACCGACGAGCCGAAAAAATCACGGATAGCGTCACTAACCCTTTCGTCCGTCGTTGGATGCCGAAGGCTGTAGTCATGAAACGCAACGGCAAACGGTCGATGCTGCAGGTCCTCGACGGCTTTCAGGTCTTGGAGGACAGCTGAGTATGCATGATCTCCGTCAAGGATGCAGAGAACTGGCTTGCCGTTCAACCTGGTTGCCCGCGCGAACTCCGGCAGCGTGGCATGCTGGACTGTGGCGTGTACACTTAGACCAAGGCTATCGAGGACCCCTCGTGCGCGTGAAGTGGAGTTTTTGTCGATGTCCATGGAGTAGAGGTGCAGCCCGGCCTTCTTGCAGACGAGAGCTAGAAGTGCGGTCAAACCGCCTTTGTAGCAACCAACTTCAACCACACAAGCTCCCTTGCTCTTGTGATCGAGAATGAAATCCAGGATGTCACGCTGGTATTCTGCTGAGGTCCACGAAAAGCAGTCCTGTTCTTTGCACCATGCCCGGATGTCTCTCAGTTCAGCGCCATAGATCGCTTCTGCCGACATTGATCCTCCTGCTGTTGGCACTGAGCTTAGACGGAGCATACTGCGTTCACAAGCCGTCTCTAGCTGCCCTTCCGCAGCGGCATTTTCGCAACTGATGTCGCGCTATGGCGGCTGCGGGCAGGACACGCGGGCGCTACCCCGTTCGTCTCTGGCGACGAGATCGTGCAGCATTTCGTGCTGCTGGCGGAGAAGACGCCGGTTGACGTGACCGGCAGGACCGTGACGACCGCGATGTACCGCATGATCATTTGCGCAGGCTCGAGATCTGATCCGGGAGCGCAGCCGGATCGAGGAGATTGCGCAGGTCACCCTGGCCGATCATCGCGACTACCAGTTGCTGCGGAAGATCCCGGGTATCGGACCTATCTACGCCCTGACGATCCTAGCCGAAGCCGCGGATCTGCGGCACTTCAGCCATTATCGCCGGTTTTTGAAGTACTGCGGTCTCAAGCTCGCCACTTGCCAATGCGGCACGTTCCGGACGAAGTTGTCAAAGTACGGCAATGCCCGTATGCGCCGAACCTTCTCGATGGCGGCGCGTCGCCGCGCGGCAACGCGACAACAGCTTCCGAGACAAGCTCGGCCGTTACGTTGCCGGCCATGCGGCTGATGCCGACCGCCGTCGCAAGGCGATGACCGCGCTCACCGCCGAGATGGCGCGCGTCGCGTACGCCGTCAAGACGGGAATAGATTACCCGCCGTTCCCGGAACGGTGGGGTGCCGAGTGGTAGGCCCCCTCTCTGGGAGTGCCGTGAGGGTGCGAGCAGCGACCCTGTAGATAATGCTCGGGCTTTTCACCTGGGTGCGTATCCCGTCTTGAGGACAGTGAGGACCTCGGCCATAAGCCTCGCGCGTCGCCGTGCTTGCATGCAGCATGTGCGGCTCGTCCTGCAGGGTACGAGAGACGGGTCTGCCATGTACTCGGGCCCATCGCTCGGCCCAGCGCCGGATACCGCGGGCGCGCGACGACGAGGAGCTGTTCACCGCCGACATCGTCGAACTGACCCGCCGCTATTGATGCTACGGCTATCGCAAGATCGGCGAGCTGCTGCGGTCGACGGCAGGCTGGGCGGTCAACGACAACCGGTCGAGCGGATCTGGCGACGCGAGGGGCTGAAGATTCCAGCCCGGCAACCTAAGCGCCCGGCCGGCTCAATCGGGGTAATCATATGACCGCCAGTGCCCTACCGCCTGATTTGCGTTTGCCAGTACCAGAGCACCACAACGACCCTCATGCCCCCGTCGCCTGGCCAGACACACCTCTTGGAGGCATTGGAAGTGGATTGACGAGATGTAATAGGCCATAGCCACCTGACAGTTTATCGAAAGGTAATGGGCAGCCTTACCTTTGGATAGAGCCGCTCGCAACGGCGATGGCCCCATAGCGCTCTGCGAGCGGCTGGCATTGCCTAACTTTGAACTGAACCTCGGCCCGCCGCTCCGAAAGGGGTGGGGGGCCTCTTTGCGTTTTKCGCTACCGATTAGCCATCGGACGCATGGAAGCCTGGATCTCGGCTTCCAATTCACGCGCGATCGGTTCGCGATAGTGCGTCCGGTCGAAGAAGTTCTCAGGGGTCATGGTCGACGCTCTCGCGTCTCTGCCGTTCACAACGATCGTGTTGCTCCGAGATGCTGCAAAGGCTTGGATTTCCCCCAAGCACGCGGGGTCGGTGACCGCGTCGGATGCCTTGGCGCGCCACACGGGAGGGACGACCAGAAACAACCTGGTCGACGCTTCGACGCCTACCTCATCAAGTGTCTCGCGCAGCAAGTTAAGGCTCGGGTAGGTGGCGGATTGGCTTGTGAGTCGCACCCATGGCTTCGCTAGTTCGGCGGCCACACGGCCCTCTGTCCATGTATAATCAAGTTCAAGGTTCCAGTAGCCCCGGGGGTGCGGCGGCCGAGCGGCGTTCTTCTCCGGCTTTATCAGGCGTTGGAAGGCTTGTTCGACGCTGTCATATCGAAACAGGCTTACGAGATAATGCACATCATTAGCAGCTATCAACCAGCCTGGAAAAGCTGAGCCTTCCATGAAGCGTCGGTCTGCCTGACACCACGCATCGTCAATGCCCAATACGATAGCTCGAGGAGGCTCCGTCCGGTGGGCCGCGAACCATCGCAACAGGGACATCATTGGTGTGGCCCCTCCGCCCGGAGCCGTGAGCGTCAAGAACTCTAGGCCTGTTCTCTCGGAAAGCCTGTCCGGTGAAATGGGAGCAATGTGAGAGTTCCCGATGATGACGGCGTTAAACCGTGCATCGCGCCCTAAGCTGGCGAAGGCCATTCGCGGTGAAATGGCGGACAACGGGCGTCTTGGAAAAAGCGCGAACCGGCCCGTATCGTATGGGTCTGCAACCACGACGAAGACCCAAAGGCCCAGGCATATAGTGCTAGTAGCAACGACGAAGGTGGAGCAGAATTCTCTCCAAGACGGCAATTGCTCTCCTCCAGTCGGATCTTTGTTTCTTTAAGCGAAAGACGATTGATCGGGTTCGCTCTCTTCGTAAGGATGCTCACTCAACCAAGTCAACTTGGATCGTCGCTCGGAGAGGGAGCGGACCTTTTTGCGTTCGATCGTCAAGTTCGCCTCTGCTTCACGGATCGTTCAACCTACGTGAGCCAATTTGCATTCGAGCGAAACTGCACCAAATGGTTCATCGCGTGATGCGCCACGAGATGCGCGACGGCTTTCCGCTCGGCAGCGGGCATCACCACTTCTTCCCAGCAGATCCTTCAGCGCGATGTTGCCCAGCATCGCATCGGCCAGCATTCGCTTGAGCTTCGCATTCTCGTCCTCCAGCGTTCGAAGACGCCGGGCCTCGGACACGTCCATCCCGCCAAATTTCGCTTTCCACTTATAGATACTGGCATCACTCACCCCGTGCTTGCGGCACAGATCGGAGACCGAGACCCCGGATTCCTGTACCTTCAAGATCGCGATGATCTGCTCTTCCGAGAAGCKGYTGCGCTTCMTGTTCTGGTCTCTCAATGGGCCAGAACGAACTTCAAACCGGATCAAGCCCGAGGGGCAACATCAGGTCTTATGAAGTCAAATGGGATGGCTATCGGCTCGCCATCCCATAGGGCCAGAGCGATCATAAGGATCGCGGAGACGGCCATCCGGGTGTTTGAGGGACCTGTTGGGCCGAAGCTGAAGCGCATTATTTCGAGTGGTGCTCGGTAAGTGCGTCCAGCCCGCACTTGTATTTCGCCTCCAATCGAGCCCGATCCTGCGCGTCGCTGATGCGCTCCAAGCGGGCGGGGTCAGAATTATCGATAAGGTCGAACCACTTCACTTCACGCGCGATCGGATCGCTGGCGGCTCGATGTACGTAGTCCAAATACTTCTCGGCAGGCCGACGTGTGAGCGCGTCGATCGCCGCGAGCACTGAATTGGAAAACCCCTCATCCCCCAACCGCGTGAGGTTCCAGTCCGAATCCTCGGCCACATCGTGAAGGGCTGCGACGATCTGATACTCCTCGCTGAAGCCGGCATGTGCCATTCGAAGCATCATCCTCATTGGGTGCGCGATGTACATTTCGCCTCCTTTATCCCTTTGACCTTCATGAGCGTGGGCAGCGATTTCGATCGCTCGCTCGAACGTTGACATAACGGCCTCCCAAGCGGGTTGAGGTTGACTACGTTAGCTCCGCGCCTCCCTTGGCGTCACTGCTATTCCCTTATTCCGCTCGGTAGCGTTCTCGCTCTGCGGGGGGCGAGGGCCGAAGCTGGGGCGCATGTTGTCAGTCGACAGGGATAGCCGACACCGCGCTCGTCCTTGCCCTTCGTGCGCGCCCGATACGGGGCGCAGGCGCGGATGCGAAAACCCCAGTGCCTCGCGAAGGCAGGCAGCCTGGGACGCAGGACGATCTCCCGGCTCAACGGATCATGGTGCAGGCCAACCTAGTTCATCGCAGCCGTCGGTCCCGGCAGGGGCAACAGGCTATCGCGTCGGTTGCTGGTTGCCCTTGTTCCAAGCCGATAGCTTCGGCTTTAATCAGCCCCCGCGTCCGCGCGACTTCGTTCTCCGATTTGTCGAAGCGTCCGCGAAAACTGTCTGGCGGCTTCCAGCAGTATCGCATAAGCGCAAGGTATGAACGTCCCGACAGCCTCCGGCATCCCCGGCGATCCAATATCGCACCAATCAGTCCTATCGTTGCGACTTGCCCGTCTGGGCACCACCCTCCTGGTCGCGTTGCCGTTGGCCATGTGGTTTGCCAACCGTTCGGCCCCACTCTTCCTCGGGCTGGCAGCGCTCTGTTTCGCTGCCTCCGCCGTGGCGGGGGTAGGTGGGACCGTGCTCTTCCGGAGCCTGCGGGAGATGCTGCGGGCACCCTTGGGAATCGCGTTGAGCGCCTTTCTGCTTTGGTCGCTTGTCACGATTGCCTGGAGTCACCGTCCATTTCAGAGCATCGCCCTATGGATGGAACTCGCCCTGCCGATAGCTTTCACGATCGTAATTGCTGCATCCAGACAATTTCGGCCTACGCCAATCCTTTTGCGCGCTCTGGCGCTGGCAATCATCCTGACGTCTGCGCTCGTGATGATCGAACTCGCCTCTGGTTTGTCCCAGCGTGCAGCCCTCGGCTCCGGCAAGATGATGGCCTTCGTCTTCAACCGCACGGTGATCGTCGCAGTCGTGCTCGCGGTGCCAGTCGTCCACCGCCTCTGGACAATGCCGTCTGGTCGCGGACCCGACCGGTTTCTTGCGGTMCTGACTGCGGCCATCGTCGTCATCCTGGCACTACTTTCTCAAAGCTCATCAGCCAAGCTTGGCGTTGCTGTTGCAGCGCTCTCCTGGGTATTGGCGGCGCGCATGCCACGAGCCGCTCTGGGAGCGATCGGGCTTGCATTTGTGCTAACGATGGCCTTAGCGCCGGTCCTAGGTGTGACGGCCGAGCGCGGGCTACCAACGTTGATTCTGGACCGCTTGCCCAAAATGACAGGTCAGGTCCGCATCGATATTTGGAGAAGCTTTGGCGAGGTGGCACAGGCGCGGCCGATTGGGGGGACTGGGTTCGGCACATCCGCCAGCATGCATGAGCACCCGGTGGCAGCAGAGGTCTCGCCGGAGCAAAGAGTGCTTCTGGCGGTGGGCCACCCTCATGACATGCCGCTGCAGGCTTGGGCGGAGACCGGGCTGATCGGCGTAACATTGCTGGCCCTCACTGGCCTGCTCCTGCTCGCACATTTGCGCCATGTTCCAGCACGTGAATTGGCGCCGCAACTCGCGTTGTTCGTTACCGCCTTTTCGATCGCAACCGTTGGTCATGGCGCATGGCAGGGTTGGTGGATCGCCGGACTCGGCGCCGCTATTCTCTGGTTTGAGAACAGCGACGAGACGCGGTCGGAAAATAATCAAGGTTGAGTTCGTTGCAGCCTCGGAAGCAATCGCGCCACGCATTTCCGGACATTGCGATGGTCGCGAGTTTCTGTCGGAAATCGGCATTTTGCCGCCTCACGGTCGGATTCGACGAGCGGTGGATCACGCTTTTTCCCGAGTGACGTCGACGTCCTCCAGGCCGCCCTCGATCTCACCGAACTTCGGTCCCAGGTGGGATAGCGTTCCGCCGAGCCGAGGGAGGCCTTTGAGAAGGCGGCGCAGGAGTGTGGCCGGCTTATCCTATGTACGTGTCGCGGTCGTCACCCTGCTCGCGGTCCTGCGGTTGTCACTCCCTACCCAAACGCTCCGAGTGCCACCCCGACAGCGTTAGCAGGATGTTGAAATAGGTTTTGGGCCTTCGGAAGTTGCTCAGGCAAGCCGTTGGCGCTTAGAAAACATCAATGTTTTCAATAAGGGCAATTCGGAAAAATTGACTGACCAGGCACAAAAGCGACAGAATCGACCCTCGATCCCGACTTTTTCAACAGCCTGCTAGAGCGACCAACAGGATCGCGGAGATGGCCACCTGTGAATTGGATCGGCCTGTTGGCCCGAAGGTAGGGCGTAGGTTGTCAGTCGACAGGGATACATTCCATGCGCACGCGCTGACCGGGCTCGTTTAGCGTGTGGCACGAGACTAATGATGGCCCGCTTTTAACCGGAGCTTCCGGCAACGCTGCGGGCACCACGCGGAGCGCAGTCGGAGCGACTGGTTTCGATGCGCTTGCTACGACGGGCGCGGGCTTGGGGGGCGGCCTCCTAACGTTCTCCTGCGCGGGCGTGATCGACATCGGCTCGCTCGGCTCCGACGGGGCACCAGCGAGCGGGATGGGAACCGGCTGAGGCTTCTCCCGAGCCGATTGCCAAGGCCGCCAACTCCCCAGCCGGGCGAACGTTGCGAACGTCGGCTTCGTGATCGACTCGACCGTCGGCACCGATTGGGCCGAGCAGCCAGCCATCAGCAGGCCGGCGAAGCCGGCGCGACAGAGCAGGTTCGCCATACTGACCCCTTGTAATACTCGTGGCGAAGTCGTGGCACTAAGGAGTAGGAATGCAGCCTTTTTGTGCCGCTGGAGGTTAACGGTCTCGCCCGATCTCATCAGCGCCGTTACCGACGTGGTGCTGGAGGAGATCGCCACCTGGCTGGCGCGGCCACTGGAGCCGGTCTATCCGCTGGTGGTCTTCGACGCCTTGCGGGGCAAGGTCCGTGACGAAGGCATCGTCCGCAACAAGGCCGTCCATATTGCGCTGGGTGTCCGCGCCGACGGCGCCAAGGAGATCCTGGGCTCTGGCTGGAGCAGAACGAAGGCGCCAAGTTCTGGCTGCGCGTCATGAACGAGCTGCGCAACCGCGGCGTCGAGGACATTTTGCTCGCCGTCGTCGACGGCCTGAAGGGTTTCCCCGACGCGATCCGGGCAGTCTTCCCTGAGGCTATGGTCCAGGCTTGCGTGGTTCACCTGGTGCGGCACGGCCTCGACTTTGTCTCCTATAAGGATCGCAAGCCGGTCGCCGCCGCACTGAAGATGATCTACCGGGCCGTTGATGCCGAAGCCGGCGAGGCGGAACTACGCGCCTTCGAGGACGACCTTTGGGGACGCCGATACCCCGCCATCGCCCAGAGTTAGCGGCGCGCCTGGAGCGAGGTCGCGCCGTTCTACGCCTTTCATTTCGACGTCCGCCGGATCTTGTACACAACGAACGCCAACGAGGCCCTGAACGCGAAACTGCGCCGCGCAGTCCGGGCCGGAAAGAGGTCACTTCCCGACCGACGAGGCTGCGATGAAGCTTCTCTTCCTCGTCTTGACCCGCTCCGAAAAGGAGCGGAAGACGGGGTCGCGTGAATGGGTCATGGCCAAGGCCCAGTTTGCCGTCATCTTCGGCGAGCGCTTCACCAGGGCAATGGCGGCCTGATGTTCAACACGCCGCCCGCACACGAAATTCATGACAGTCCCGCGTCGCCTCGTTGCGCGAGAGCCAGCAGAAGTGGCGGAACGAGGCACGGTCATCGAGCGCTTCGGCCAGCTTCACATCGGACAGATCATACCAGACCGACAGCAGCAGCCCCTTGAACATCGCCAGCGGAGGCCAGGCCGGATCGCCCTTCGTCGCCGGATAGAGCGGACTGAGCAGCACCGCGACCGGCTTCCAGTCGATCAACCCGTCGAACTCGTCAAGCGACGAAGAGCCCCGCGATCCGGTCGCAAAACCAAGCTGCTCCTGACCGATCGAAAAGCGCCATCGCCGCTCTCCGTCCTGGAAAGCGCAATGGAATCAGTTATCAAGAACGCTGTCTACGCATACCCGCGCACAGGTCTCATCCATCTGCGAAACTGCCCATTGCCCCGCTTTGCGAAGGAACTGGTGACTTCAAGTAGCTCCTGCCAACCTGTGTAGCCTTTATTGAAGCGGACTGTCCCATGCTTCAACCTGTAAGCTGGGACGGATTTCTCGTAGCCCTTCAGTTCATCCGACACCCGCGCTTCGATCGTATCGAGATTGAGTTTCGCCGCGGCGCCCCGCCTAACTCCGCCCAGAGGGGCTGCTTTTCGCGCTGTGGAGTAGCTGGTGTGTGTGTGCGTCACCGGGGCGGGTCCGCTCATCCTCGAATTTCGTGTCTTGCCGCGCCGACCAGGTCATACCGATCTCCGTACCTTCATGAGCCGGAAGGCCCGCAATCAGAGCAGTTTCGCCAGATACTGCCCATAGCTCGATTTGCCCGTCAGCTTCGCCAGTTCGGCCAGCTGATCGCGAGTGATGAACCCCTTACGGAAGGCGATTTCCTCCGGGCAGGAGATCTTCATGCCCTGGCGCCGCTCCAGGATCTCGATGAACTGTCCGGCTTCCATCAGGCTCTCATGCGTGCCGGTATCGAGCCAGGCGAAGCCCCGGCCCATGATCTGAACGCGAAGCTTACCACGCGCCATGTAGACGCGGTTGATATCGGTGATCTCGATCTCGCCGCGCGCCGACGGCGCGATGCCGGCGGCGATGTCGAGCACATCGTTGTCGTAGAAATAAAGGCCGGTCACCGCGAGATTGGATTTCGGTTCGGCCGGCTTCTCCTCGATCGAGATGCCCGTGCCCGCCGCGTCGATCTCGACCACGCCATAACGCTGCGGATCGGAGACGGCATAACCGAAGACGGTCGCCCCCGTCGGCCGCGCGATCGCCTCCGCCATCAACTCAGGCAGGCCATGGCCGTAGAAGATGTTGTCACCAAGAACCAACGCGACGCGATCGATCCCGACGAAATCGCGCCCGACGATGAAGGCGTCGGCAAGGCCGCGCGGCTCGGCCTGCACGGCGTAGCTGAGCTTCAGGCCAAACTGGGTCCCGTCCCCCAGCAAGCGGGCAAACAGCGCCTGATCATGGGGGGTGGTGATGATCAGGATCTCGCGGATACCCGCAAGCATCAGCGTCGAGAGCGGGTAGTAGATCATCGGCTTGTCGTAGACGGGCAGCAACTGCTTCGAGACCACCGAGGTCACCGGGTGCAGCCGCGTGCCGGTGCCACCCGCGAGAATGATGCCCTTCATGATACCCTCTGCGCCGTCAACGAGGCCACGACCTCGCGCATGGGTTCCTGCCACGGCTTTGCGCGATAGCCAAAGGTCGCGGCGAACCGGGCGGAATCAAGCACCGAATTTGCCGGACGGCTCGCTCGTGCGCCAGCGACGAGAGCGACGGGTTGTCCTGAATGAAATTCGGCGCGATCCCTGTCGAAAGGCTCGCGGCTATAGGTTTCCATGATGTAGCCGCGGTCATCGAAACGTCGCCGCCGGGCCAGCACAGGACCGGGAATGGCGAGAGGCGCGAAGGGAAAATTGGACATGAAGTCTCCTGCCTGGCCGCACGTAGTCGCGCCACCGGACCGCGTCAACGTCACGCCGACGCTCGTCTGACTGGCAGGCCCGGCGACGCCGCGCCTTCTCAACCAAGCGCGAGGCGATGGAATAAGGCGGTCCGGCGCGAATGACCACTTTCAGTGGTTCAAACGGCACACTGAGGGATGTGGCCTTGTGTCATGACGCCGCTGGCGCTCCACTTGACCCAGCTCGCCAGGCCGCCATCGTCAAAATCATGTCTGATGCCATGTGAAACTTCGCGCGACCCGTGTTGCATGGACTTAACTGCAGCACTCGAAAACAGGCGGAATCGGCCGGAATCTGCAACGTGTTGCAAGTCGCCCAACGCGTCTGGTTTCGCCTCGAATTTCTCTAAGTTTTTGATTTTTCGTAGAGAAAGACGGTAGCGGGAGAGCGTAGTGGTCGGAAAGCACATCCGATCCGGTATCGCTTGACAGCTTAGTGGCGTCCCGGAAGGGACTGCAAACAGTCGCCGATTTCAATGGCTTAGCAAATGGGTTAGCCATCCACGTAGCCCGCATGTTCTCAAGGTTCGCCGGGCGAGGAGGCGAACATTTTCGCGAAGACGTCAGCTTGGGAAGCGGCACTAAGTCATTGAATTTCTGCGCTGTATTCCCCAACGAATAGAGCGACGTCGCACGAAAAGGGTGGCTTTCAGACTTGAGCTTAGCGACGGGGCTAGCCCGGATCTGGCGCTCGCTCAGAAGAAACAAGTCAGCCATCACCCCCTCCTCTTCAGAGACTGCGAATCATAGATCATTCCAATTTTGTTGGCCCTGAGCCTAGGGGTTACGTGCTATGCTGGTTTATTAATTATTACCGGAACGCTATATTCCGCCGCGAGATAATGCATTCAATTCATTCTTTGCAGCCGTAATCAGTTTTGTAATAGCCAATATACTCGCACCTAGATTTTTTTCGCACGTAATTGCGATTTTCATATCGATCTTTGAATTACGATAGAATCTGTGCAATTTTTCAACCATCGAAGCGGGGATTAGCTTTTCTCCAACTATTATTGAGCTGATGAATGCGGGCGAACATTCTAGAATCAAAGCTAATTGCTTTTGATTAATATTTTCATTTGCCATGATTTCATTTAATAGTTTTCGTGAAAAGAAAAGATCCCGGCTTAATTTATCCAAAGTGTCCTCTATTGACCGAAATGCATCGTMAATCTCGCGCGCTCCAAAAAGATCGGTATACTCATCTTTATCTCGTATTGAATCCAAATTTTCTAAATCGTATGCGTCGAAACTCTTGAGGCTTACTACTTGGCTATGATCCGCGGTTTCTACAAATTCGATCCCTTTTGAGATATAGAATGCCTTAATTTTGATTTTTGTTGTGTCGCTTATCGTGCGAAATCCTGATTCAAACTCCGTCAACGTCCGCTTTCCAACTGCCGCCAATCTGCAAACAGTTTTCATATCGAGATTAAGCATTGCGCGCGCCGCTCTGGCTTGACTAGGTGTCATCAGTTTCATCCGTATTAATGTTGGCCTATACGGCTTCCGTTGCGGTGCAAACTCAATCTATCGAGTACAAAGCTGTGCCGATGCTGCCGTGATCCAGGCTGCCATTCAGCGGCAATCAAGAACTCCGCGGGTTTTACGCCGCATGCCGCAGCGAGAGCAACTGTCACTTCCGGCGAGGGTGGGGGGGCTGGCATCTGGATCGGGCACGGCCAGCTTCTGCGGCCCGCGGAGTGGTTGGTCAAGGTTGGCCTCCGCGACGGGCTCGACGTGACGGACGGCGAGCGCACCCCAACTGACATGGGCACGGACAGAGGCGTGGAGATGGACTACTTCTCCGGTCGCGATCCCGGCGGCCTGCCTGGACCGTGCGTTCAAAGTTCTAACGGAAACCCTCGGCCGTTTAGGATGCGCGTCAATCACGAATGGGCGGGCAGTGGCTCGTGAAGGCCGTAGCCGACGAACCAGCGGATCGCGATATTGATCACCGCCTCGCGCAGATCCCGTTCGTTATTGCTCAGCGTATAACGTCAAACTATTACGTATAACGAAAAAAGCCCCGGGTTTCCCCGGGGCTTTCCGACTAGGATCGGAGAACCGATCAGAAGTCGCGCTGGATGCGCAGACGGCCGGTGAGGGCGTCGTCCGACTTGATCAGCAGGTTGCCGGTGCGTTGGCCGAAGTTGTCGACCTGACCGATGCGGTTCTTCAGCTCAACCTTGGAGTAGAGAACTTCCACGCCGATATCGAGACCCGAAACCGGGGTCCAGACGAGGTTGGTGCCGATGATGAACTCCTTCGGGTCAAGCTTGACCGGGACGTTCCCCTGGACGGTGAAGAGGCCGTTCTGGATCGAGGCGCCCATGTCGAGCTCGGAGTACGAACCATAGACTTCCGAACGGATGGTCGGGGTCCAGTAGTGCTTCAGGCCAGCAGTGATGGCGAAGCCCTTGGTCAGCTTCGAGCGACCGGTGGTCTGGTCGATGACGATGTCCGCAGCGGCGAGCGAGCCGAGGCGGCCGTAGCCATAGTTGCCGCCGTAGCCGAGGTAGGAGCCCATGCCCTCAGCGTAAGCTGCCTGCAACCACAGGACGTCGCCAGCGGCGAGCATCGGCAGGTTGAACTTCAGACCGCCCTGGATGGCCCAAGCGGTCTCGTCACCGCCACGGATGGCGTTGACATTGCCAATGGTACCAGGCGCGAAGCTGGCAACGTTACGCTGACCGATGGCACCCGACAGCTGAGCGGAGCCCCAGCCCTGGGTCACGTTCAACGCACCGACGAGGTCCGGATACTCGCTGCCCTCAAGGACCGGAGCAGCGCCGTTGAAGGCGAGGGCGTTGCGGACGACCGCGTTACG
>NZ_JBFTKS010000043.1:0-32293 GCF_056396065.1 Allobosea sp. 05T433
GCCTCRGTCGCCGCAATCACTCGCTCACGCAAATCCTGGCTGTAAGCCCGTGCCATCCCGGCCTCCCGCGTCAGACAAGGAAGGAATCGCACTGTTCGCGGCGCTTGGGAATCCCGGCAGAATCGGAAAACCATGAACCTGCTCTAGCACCAGGAAGACGAAGAAGACGCAGAGATGCACGGCGCCTTCCAGCATCGTCGTGCGTGAGCCGGTGAAAGTCAGCGTGCTCAGCATCAGCGTCATCGCCAGGATGACCATATTGGTGGCCGACAGGCCGAGCGTGACCGGCTGGCCGGTGAGAAGGCCGATGCCCAGCACGGCAGGCACCGTCAGGCCAAGCGTCGAGGCTGCCGCACCCAGGCACAGATTGATCGCGCGCTGGAGCTGGTTGGCATTGATCGCGCGCAGGGCCGTAATGCATTCCGGCGTGAAGACGACCATCGCGATCAGGATGCCGCCGAGCGCCGGGGGGGCGTCGAGCTTGGCGATGCCGAAATCGAGCACGGCCGCCAGGCTCTTCGCCAGGATGACGATCGGCAGGATATTGGCCAGGAGCAGCCCGATATTGGGCAGGATGCTCCCGGACGCGGCGTGCCCGACGCCTTCGACCTGAGGCTGCGCTTCGCCGGTGCGTGCCGGCATGTCAGGCTCGATGAAGAAATCGCTGTGGCGGCCGGTCTGCAGGATCAGGAAGGCCGCGTAGAGCGCCAGGGTGAACAGCGAGAAGCAGATGGCCTGCACGTTGGTCAGCGTGCCGTCGCTGGTCGAGGTGGTGAAATTCGGCAGAACCAGCGCGATGACCGTCAGCGGGATGATCACGACCAGATAGGCGGTGGCACCTTGCAGATTGTAGCTCTGCTGGAAATGGCGCAGGCCGCCGAAGATCAGCCCGATGCCGACGACGCCGTTGAGCACGATCATCAGCACGGCGAACATCGTGTCGCGGCCAAGTGTCGGCGCCCCGGTTGCCCCGAGCATCACGGCCCCGATCAGCGCCACCTCGATGATGACGATCGAGAGCGTCAGGATCAGCGTGCCATAGGGTTCGCCCAGCCTGTGCGCCAGTTCCTCCGCCTCATGCACGACGCCGATCGCCGACCAGGCGATGATGCCGAGCAACCAGGCAAAGATCAGCATGGACAGGACGGGGGAGCCAAGCTGCCCGAGAATCGTCTTGCCGAAGAACAGATAAGCAAGGACCGAGGCCCAGGCGCAGATGAGGCGGATGATCATGCTGGTCAAAGACAGACCCCATCCTTGTGGCGGGCGGACGACAAACGAGACATCGCCCGGCGAGGACGCCGGGCGATGGACCGAGGGATATACGCGCGGCCTCGGAGGATCGTTGGCTCCGCCGCGCCTCATTCGCAAGTATTCACTGTCGGCGTAGCACATCCGTCGCCAGATGGTCGGACGAAACACCATCGATGAAAAAGACCGCGCCGGACGAATTGCGCATGCGCAAGGGCAGGATAGCCTGATAGGCCTCTGATTCGTACCAGGCCTTCGCGGCCGCACGGTTCGGGAACTCGATCACGATCAGGTCGCCCGACCAGCTGCCCTCCAGCAGCTCCGGCGG
This sequence comes from Allobosea sp. 05T433, assembly GCF_056396065.1. Classification (NCBI taxonomy): domain Bacteria; kingdom Pseudomonadati; phylum Pseudomonadota; class Alphaproteobacteria; order Hyphomicrobiales; family Alloboseaceae; genus Allobosea; species Allobosea sp. 05T433. The sequence continues at coordinate 1,580 of NZ_JBFTKS010000043.1, forward strand.
ATCGCCATGGATGATGAAGCGCCCCTGGAACGGTGCCAGCGTCGCATCGATACCTTCGAGATAGCCAATGATCTCAGGTCCCAGAGCGACGTGGGTGAGGTGGGCCATGGCGTAGGTCTTCATCGTGAAATCCCCTTCGTTGTCAGCCGGGCTGGTCTGCCGATGTCGCGACCTTCGCCTGCAGATGGAATGAAGTCGATTACCTCCAGGGTTATCGCGGCAACCCGTTCGCAATCCCGCCGCAAACCCGCGCGACAGCTGGGGCATGACCAAGCGTCTCCTTCGTTCGCTGCTCTGCGGCGCCGCCCTCGTTACGGCCCTGATCGCGGCGGATCAGGGCAGGGCGCAGCCCGAGCCGAGCTTGCGCGCGGCCTGTTCCGAACTGCGGCAGGCGCTGCGGGGGCTCGAAGGGAAGGAGGGCGAACTCACGACCATCCAAGTCGAGGGAGAGTTGACCATGGTCCGCTCCGACGGGGCGCTGGTCTATCTCGCGCTCTGTCATGCGCCGGATCCGCAGGTTCTGTGCGTCACCTATGCCGAGAATGGCAGCAAGCTCGGCGACCGGGTCGTGGCCAGCGGCAGCTTCGAACGGGTCGGACCCAACCATGTGAAGCTCGATCCCTGTCTGCATCACGAACCGGACAAGGAGAGGCCGCGCTAAGGCATCGGCCCGAAAAGTGGATTGCGGTTTTCGGAAAAGCCGATGCAAAGACAAAGGGTTAGATCATCGGACTGGATACGATATCCGGTCCGATGATCTAAGGCATCGGCTCGAACAATGGATTGCGGTTTTCGGCACAGCCGATGATCCAAGGCCGTCCGGTGCAGCACGCGGTCAATCGGCGGCGAGCTTCTGGGCGAGCGGGCTGACCGCGTCCTCTGCCAGCATCGCGACCGGCTTGTCGGTGACGAGATACTGCGCCCGCGCGAGCGCGGCGAAGCGTCCGCCCCTGGCGACGAGTTCGTCGAAGGAGCCCATCTCGATGACGCGGCCCTGCTCGAAAACGAGAATCCGGTTGGCGTTGCGGATGGTGGCCAGGCGGTGCGCAATGACGAAAGTCGTGCGGCCCTTCATCACCTCGTCGAGCGCCTTCTGGAGCTTCACTTCCGTGGCAGCGTCGAGCGCGGAGGTGGCTTCGTCGAGAATCAGGATCGGTGGGTTCTTGAGGAGCGCGCGCGCGATCGAAAGGCGCTGGCGCTCGCCGCCAGACAGCGTGCGGCCGCGTTCGCCAACCAGGGTGTCGAGCCCGTCGGTCTGGCGCGCCATGACTTCGGTCGCCTGGGCCCGGTCGAGCGCCTCAAGCATCTCGGCATCGGTCGCGTCGGGCTTGCCGACGGTGAGATTCTCGCGGATCGAGCGAGCGAAGAGCATCGGCTCCTGAAAGACGACGCCGATATTGCGGCGCAGGCTGAGCAGCGAGATGTCCCGAATATCACTGCCATCGGCGAGGATACGGCCGGATTGCGGATCGAAGGCGCGGTGCAGCAGGCCGAGCGTGGTCGACTTGCCGGAGCCGGTCGAGCCGACAATGGCGATGGTCTCGCCGGGCTCGACGGCGAAGGACACGTCGGCGACCGCCGCGCGCTTGCCGTCATAGGAGAACGAAACGTCATCGAAGGTGATGCGGCCCTCGAGGCGGCCGACATCGGGCGCGCCCGGGAGATCGCGCACGGCCGGCATGGTGTCGAGCACCCCGAAGAATTCGCGCATCTTCGGCGCCTGCATGAAGATGAAGTTCACGAAGGAGACGATCTGCTCAAGCCGGCCGACCAGCATGGTGGCGAAGCCCATGAAGGTGACGATTTCACCGACGGTTGTCTGCCCCATCATCAGGAGCCAGGTGCCGACGACGAAGATCGCCAGCACGGTGAGCGTTGCCGAGGCGCGGGTTGCCACCGTCGCGATCGCCCACCAGGACAGCACCGGAAGCTGCGCCTCCAGCAGGCTGGCGATGGTGGAGCGCAGGCCGCGTACCTCCGCTTCGATGCGGGTGAAGCTCTGGATCACCGGGACATTGCCGAGCGCGTCCGAGGCGCGTTCGGCAAGGTTGGAGTGGTAACCTTCGACATTGCTCTGGAGCTTTTCGGTCTTGCGCAGCACGAAGGCCGTCAGCGTGCCAAAGAGCACGACGAGGCTGATCAGCAGCAGCCCGAGCTGCCAGTTCTTCCAGAGGGTGAAGGGCAGCAGGATGAAGAGCGCGACGAAGCTGGCGCAGTGTTCGCGGAAGAAGGAGAGCCATAGCGCCCACATGCCGCTGGTGCCTTCCAGCATCACCTTGAGCACCCGGCCGGAATGAGTCTGGGTGTGGTAGGCCAGCGGCAGGGTCAGGGCATGCTCGAAATAGTCGGCCATCACGGCGAGGCGGCGGCGATGGGCCAGCCGGTCGGCATGGAGGGCGACGAAAACGCTGGCTCCGATATTGAAGAGCCCGAAGCCGACCCAAGCCGCGATCAGGACATTGATGTCGCTCCAGTTTGGTCGCTGGCCGGAGCTCTGGATGCTGGTCAACCTGTCGATCAGCGTGCCGAACAGAATCGGCTCGGCGAAGGCTGCGGCCGCCAGCAGGATATTGGCGAGCGCAAGGATCAGCCCCAGCCGCTTTTCGGGGCCGAGTTCGCCGAGGACGCGGGCATAGAGCGCAAACAAGGACATCCGCGGAGCATTATCCGAGCCGCGGGCCTGAGCAAGTGCTCAAGCTTAACGCTTCGTTCAAACCGCTCCCGCTATGGTTACCAGACTGCCAAGACAGGGCGCTGCGCGGGTGCTGGATCTGCGTGGATCAGGATGGCTTAAATGGATATCGCAACCGGCGTCGGCATTCTGGGCGGTATCGCGACAATCATTTCGCTGATCATGATCGATGGTGGCAATTTCGCCGCCTATTGGGATAAGCACGCCGCGATCATCATCTTCGGTGGTGCCTCGGCCGCGACCATGCTGCGCTTCCCGTTCACCGTGATTGCCCATGGCATTCCGATGGGCTTCCGTTTCGCCTTCACGATGCGCTCGATCCATCCGCGCGAGTTGATCGACGAGATCACGCGCGTCGCCGAGATCGCCCGCAAGAGCGGCCCTGTCGCGCTGGAAAACGTCGAGGTCTCCGATCCGTTCCTGGCCCAGGGCCTGCGCTACATCGCCGACGGCTATGACAAGGAGTTCATCCGCGACACGATGGAGCGTGACCGCGACAACTTCCTGCAGCGGCTCGACGAGGGTTCGAAGGTCTATCGCGCCATCGGCGACTGCGCCCCGGCCTGGGGCATGATCGGCACGATTCTCGGCATGGTGACGATGTTCGCCAATATGAGCGACCCGTCCAAGCTTGGCCCCGCCATGGCGACGGCGCTGCTCGCGACGCTCTATGGAGCGATGGTCGCGAACATGTTCACGCTGCCAATCGCCGACAAGCTGCATATCAAGCTCGAGGAAGAAGAGATCTCGCGCACGCTGATCATCGACGGCGTCCTGCAGATGCGCGATGCCAAGAGCGCGACGCTGGTGCGCGAAATGCTGCTCGCCTATCTCCCCGACCATCATCGGGCCGAGATGGCCCAAGCGGCCTGACGGAAACCTGAGCGATGGCGAAGAAAAATCGCGGCGGCCATGGCGGTCACGGCTGGTTCGTGACCTTCGCCGATCTGATGGCGCTGCTGATGGCGTTCTTCGTCATGGTCGCGGCCTATTCGAGCCAGGACAAGAACAAGCTCCAGATCGTCGCGGGCTCGATGCGCGAGGCTTTCGGCACACAGACCGACATGCGGCTCGCCGGCATCGTCGAGGTCGACGGCATCCCGACCAAGACCCATATCAAGAACGCCTATATCCGGCCGCTCAGCGATGCGTCCGACACGACAGCGCCCAACCACAACCAGCAGAAGGAAGACGGCCTGGTCTCGGCGACGCATGACCGTGGCTTTGCGCTCGCGGCCGCCTCGCTCCGGCAGGCCCTGCGCGAGATGCCGGAGATCGCCGAGCTCTCGCGTAACATCCTGGTGGAGGTTTCCGAGGCGGGCATCGATATCCAGCTCGTCGATCAGGATGGGCGGGCGATGTTTGCCGAGGGCTCGGCGCAGCCGAACGAGCGCATGCGCAAGCTGCTCGCGGCCGTCGCCCCGACGCTGCGGCGGATGTCCAACAAGATCGCGATCACGGGCCATACGGCGGCGCCACGTCCCGGAGCGGCCCCGGAAGGCAATCCCTGGGAGCTCTCCGTGGCGCGTGCCGCGGCGGTCCGCGAGATCCTCAGCAATACGGGTGTCCCGGATGACCGCTTCGCCTCCGTCACCGGCAAGGGCGACACCGAGCCGCTGATCAAGGACAATCCTTATCTCGCCTATAACCGCCGTGTCGGGATCGTCCTCAAGGCGGATGCACCGCCGCTGCCCTTCGGCGCGAAACCCTGAGGCAGCTTCGTCTCAGCGCGTCAGCCTTGCCTCAGGGGGCGAGGATCAGTGCCCAGTAGACCTGATATTTCGAGCCCGGCGCATAGGCGGTGGCAATGCCCATGCGGGTGGCGCCCGGCGTCTTCATGACACGGTCGTGCTGCGGCGAGTCGCGCCAGCCCGAGAAAGCTTCGGCCAACCGCCGATAGCCGGCGGACAGATTGGCTTCCGCTCCCGGCTGGCCGGCCCGCGCCAGCCGCGCCTTGACGGCTTCGGCCTGGACTGGCTTGTCGGCCGCGGCCATGGCGCCGGCCTCCTGCTCGGCAGCCTCGACCAGGGCCGGATCAAGTTTCAGCGTGCCGAGCCCGTGGTTCATCCGGTAGGCCGAGATCATGGCGCGCGCCTCATTTGCATCGACCCGGGCCGAGGGCGAGCCGAGATCGCGGTAGAAAGCGGGCTGGCTGGTCCGGGCAGGCTCGGTGCAGCCGGCAATGCCGAAGACGGCGAGCGCACCGGCGACGAGGGCGGGGCAGGTCACGGTTCGGTGCGCCACGGCGGCTGCACGGAAAGGCTTGGGCATCGCATCATTCCTTGCTGTCGTCCTTGGACGCATCCTTGGCCGGCTCGGGCGCGTGCGTGGTTTCGCGCCGCACCTGCTCCTCCGGCTCCTCCTCCTCCCCCGTCTCACCGTTGAGGAGGCGGGGCCTTGATGCGCGCGCGGTGGTTACGGCTTTCTTGCGATGCGAAGGCTTTGTTTCGCGCCCGACGGCGGCGGCGATGTCTCCGAGCGATTGTTCGATTCCGTCGAGGCCCTTGACGAGCAGCTCTGCGCCGGCTGCCGGCCCTTCCATTTCGGTCAGGCGCTTGTGAATGGCGAAGTTGAGATCGCTGGTGACGCGGCCGACGATGTCGACATCCGCGACGACGCAGATCAGGTCGAAATCCATCGTCGAGGTGCCGATCTTCTTGAACTGCACGGTTGGCGGCGGCTTCTGTAACACGTCGCCATGGGAGTGGGCGGCCTCGGCGAGCATCGTGCGCACGTCGGACGCGTCCAAACTCCTGGGCACGGTGATCGAGATCAGCGAGCGGCCGGTGCGATCGGCGCGCACCCGGTTCCTGACCACACCCGAGACGAGGTTGGAGTTCGGCACGATCACGGTCGAGCGATCGAAGGTCGCGATCTCGGTCGAGCGGACATTGATGCGCTTGACGATGCCTTCCGCGTCGCCGACCACGACCTGATCGCCGACCCGGATCGGGCGCTCCCACAGCAGGATCAGCCCCGAGACGAAATTCGAGACCACGGACTGCAGGCCAAAACCGATACCGACGGAGAGGGCGCTGGCGACGAGGGTCAGGCGTTCGAGGCTGAGACCCAGCGCAGAGACGGAGAGCGCGACGGCTGCGGCATAGCCGAGATAGCCGGCGGCGGTGATGATCGAGTTGCGCAAACCGGTATCGAGCTGCGTCGTCGGCAGGAACTTGCCTTCAAGCCAGCCCTGGGCGCCGCGTGTCGCCGTCAGGGCGAGCGCGAAGAGCAACCCGGAGACGATGATCGAGGACAGCGAGATCGTGACGCCGCCGACCTGGAAACCGAAGAAGGCGGCGCGCAGCGATGTCAGGAAATCGACCGATTCCAGGCCCCAGGGGGCCAGCGCGAGCATCAACGTCACCACGATCAGCACGAGCTTGAGCAGCCCGGTGACGATGACGGCGATCTTCTGCAGCGCCGAGCCCCGGATGCCGACGCCGGCCTTCAGGGTCAGCGCGAAATGTCCGTTGCCGGTCAAGAGCTCGCTGATGCCGAGATCGAGCAGCTGGTAGGCAAGGACGAACAGGCAGGCGAGAATGCCGAGCCAGAGCACCTGCTCGGTCAGGAAGGAGGCGAAGACGACATAGCCCGTCAATGCAGCCAATGCGATGACGAGGCCGACGATCCAGCCGAAGATGCGGATCGGCCCGAGCGAGGCGCCATCGACTGCCACATAGGGGCCGAGACAGGCCTCCTCCTCGACTTCCTTGTCGTCGCGAAGCTGGTAAAGCCCGGCGATCAGGACCGCCGCGAAGACGAGCACAACCACGCCGCGGACGACAATCGACGATGCCAGGCTGGCGGCGATGGCCTGGAGCCAGGCCTCGAGCACCTTGCCGGTCGATACAACGAGCGCGAGCGACGCCGCGATCCAGACCACGGTCCGGGCCGTCGAGTCCATGACGCTGACAAGGCGCCGCTGCGGCTTGTTGGGAGCAAACAGCGCGTCGGCCAATGCCTGGACGAAAGCGAAGATCGCGAGCCCGACGACGATCGCCCAGATGACCGGCTGGATGCGTGGCGGCAGGAGGCCCGCAGTTTTGAGCGCGGCGTAGATCAACCAGCTTGCGAGCGCCGGTGGGGCCGCACCGGCCACGATATGGGCGAGCGCGACGTGAAGGCAGCGCAAGCTGTTGGTATCGCCTGTTGGATCGAGCCGTTCCGCAAAGCGCGGCAGGTAGCGTGCACGGGCGACGTAGAGCAGGATCGCGCCGAGGAGGGCGACAGCGACAAGCGCTCCGCGGGCCGTGCTGGATGCTTCGACGACGACGGAGAGCCAGTCCCCGAAGATCAGGCCGGACGCGCGCATGTCCTCCGGCGAGGTCGACAGTGCTGCGCCCCAGAGCTCCGGGTTGACGATGGCGGGCCCCGGCGCGAACAAGGCCTTGGCGAAGAGGTCGCGGCGCCGGTCGCCGATGCTGGCCAGAAGCTGTTCTGCCTGGAGAAGGGCCGAGCGCGAGATCTTCAAAGTCTCGTCAGCGTCGGCAAACGCCTTCTCTCGCGTTTCGCGCTCTCGGACGACTTCGGCGGATTCGGCCGGCGCCTTTGCGTCGGGCTTCGGGCCAAGCTGCTCGATGCGCAACTTGGCCTGCTCGGTCTTCGGAGCCTGTTCCTCGGTGATATGGCGGAGCTGTTCGAGCAGAGGCTGCAGCCTGAGCCGGTGGCGCTGCAGCTCGGCATCGGTCGCATTCGGATTGGCGAAGAGGGTCTCGATCTGGGCGAGTTCGGCACGCGCTGCGTCGAGACGCGTCCTGGCCGGGGCCGGATCGGGAGCCTGGGCCCAGCTCTGTGCGGCAAAGATCAGGGCTATGGCCAGAAGCCCAAGCGCTGCCAGTGCGGCGCGCCACGCCGTGGCGATGGAAACCTCTCGTATGGCGCGGGCCGTCATGGCGATCCTGGCTCGTTCAGGCTGATTCGACGCGATGCCGCACCTCGCCCTCTCCAGCTGCGTAAGGCAAGGCGAGATCGGAAAATGCGTCGGATGGGGCAAGGACGGCACCTTGTTGCTGGGAATGCCGAACTGGCGCCTGATTCATCACATTGATGTGAGAAATGGAGCAGTCAGCGAAATGCGAGGATTGCCCTGATCGTCGATAATCAGGACGTGATCATGGCGATCAGGGGGCTGATTGCGCATTTTTGGGTCGATCCTGCTGGGATCGTACAGGTCATCCCGGAGCGGAGCGTCTGGGATACGGGCGCGGCGCTCGCACTTTTGGCATTGGCTCAAGGTCGCTTTCTGGATTTCAATCTCATCTAAATACAATCTGTCCGCGTGCCCGTTGGCACGGTGGACTCCTGGCGAGGCGCGCTGGCTCTCTCGCCACTCTTCTGAAATCGAACCGGGAGGTTGCGGTGGCGAAGCTGAGCATAAACGGCAAAGTGGTGGATGTGGCGGTCGATGGCGACACGCCGCTGCTTTGGGTGATACGCGAAAAGATCGGCCTGACCGGAACGAAATATGGCTGCGGCGTCGCGCAATGCGGTGCCTGTACCGTGCATATCGACGGGGTCGCGGCGCGCTCCTGCGCTCTCCCCGTGAGTGCCGTTTCGGCGGAACAGAAGATCGTCACCATCGAAGGGCTTTCGCCGGATGGATCGCATCCGGTGCAGAAAGCCTGGATCGCTCATGATGTTCCGCAATGCGGCTACTGCCAGAGCGGTATGATCATGGCCGCTGCTGCGCTCCTCCAGGCCAATCCCAAGCCGAGCGACGCCGATATCGCCAATGAAATGACCAATATCTGCCGTTGCGGCACCTATACGCGGGTCAAGGCGGCAATCCTGGATGTGGCGGCCAGCGGCACGCTCGGCCGGGGCTAAGCCTCTTCGCGTCGGCCCGGCTGAGCGTCGGTCCGCATGTTTCACGTTTCGCCTGGGTAGGGTCGAGCGCGACGGGCCAGGTGCCCTTGCTCCCCTGCTTCCCTAACGGAATCTGGAGAACGATATGATTTCTGCCTCGGCTGACACATCTGCGACCCTGTCCCGCCGCACCATGCTCGCCGGCTCCGCTGCGGCGGCCGGGGCCTTCACCTTCGGCTTTGCCATACCGTTCGCTGGCGAGGCGATGGCGCAGGGGGCCGTCAAGGAAATCAATGCGTGGGTGGTGGTCCATCCCGACGACAAGGTGGTGATCCGCATCGCCCGCTCCGAAATGGGGCAGGGGACGCTGACGGGGCTCGCCCAGCTCGTCGCCGAGGAACTGAACTGCGACTGGGCCAGGGTGACGACCGAATATCCGACGCCGGGCCAGAACGTCGCGCGCAACCGCGTCTGGGGCAATTTTTCGACGGGTGGCAGCCGTGGCATCCGGGAATCGCATGAGTATGTCCGCAAGGGCGGCGCGGCGGCGCGAATGATGCTGATCCGGGCTGCCGCGAACCAGTGGAGCGTGCCGGCGGCGGAGTGCTCCGCCGAGAAGAGCATCATCACGCACAAGGCTTCCGGCCGCTCGCTGCGATATGGGCAGGTCGCCGAGGCGGCGTCGAAGCTCGAGGCTCCCAAGGATGTTCCGCTCAAGGATCCGAAGGACTGGACGATTGCCGGCAAGCCGCTGAAGCGGCTCGACACGGTCGACAAGACCAATGGCGCCAAGATCTACGGCATCGATCTGAAGATGCCCGGCATGCTCAATGCCGCAATCAAGGACTGCCCGGTCTTCGGCGGCAAGGTGAAGAGTTTCGACGCTGCCAAGGTCAAGGCCATGCCGGGTGTGACGCATGTCGTGCCGGTGGGCGAGACGGCCGTCGCCGTCGTCGCCGAGACCTGGTGGCAGGCGAAGACGGCACTCGATGCGCTGCCGATCGAGTGGGACAATGGCGAGAATGCCAAGGTCTCGAGCGAGAGCATCGCTGCTTGGCTCAAGGAAGGTCTCGATGCGCCCGAAGCCGTCATCGGTAACCAGGTCGGAGACGCGAAGGCTGCGATCGCCAAGGCGGCGCGTGTCGTCGAGTCGGTCTATTCCTACCCCTTCCAGAACCACGCCACGATGGAGCCGATGAACGCGACGGCGCGCTACACGCCGGAGCGCTGCGAGGTCTGGACCCCGACCCAGAACGGGGAGGCGGCACTGGCTGCGGCGTCCGAAGCCTCGGGACTGCCGATCGCCAAATGCGAGGCCTACAAGATCGATCTTGGCGGCGGGTTTGGCCGGCGCGGCGCGGTGCATGACTGGGTCAGGCAAGTGGTTGCCATCGCCAAGCAGATTCCCGGCACGCCGATCAAGCTGGTCTGGTCGCGCGAGGAGGACATGCTGCATGGCCGCTACCACCCGGTGACGCAGTGCAAACTGACCGGCGGGCTCGACAAGGATGGCAATCTGACCGGGCTGCACATGCGCATTTCCGGCCAGTCGATCGTTGCCGGCATCTTCCCGCAGAACATCCAGAACGGGCGTGACCCCGCCGTCTTCCAGGGCCTCAATCCCCCGGGGCCGGAGGCTTCGATCGGATATGGCATCCCGAATCTGCTGATCGACCATGCGATGCGCAATCCGCATGTGCCGCCCGGCTTCTGGCGCGGCGTGAACCTGAACCAGAACACGATCTATCTCGAATGCTTCATGGACGAGCTCGCCCATGCGGCGGGCAAGGACCCGCTCGAATTCCGCCGGGCGCTGATGAAGAACCATCCCAAGCATCTGGCAGTTCTCAATGCGGTCGCCGAGAAGGCGGAATGGGGCAAGACCCTGCCGGCCGGGGTCTATCGCGGCATCTGCCAGACCATGGGTTTTGGCTCCTATGTCGCGGCGGTCGCGGAGGTTTCGGTCAGCGCAGAGGGCAAGCTGAAGATTCACCGTATCGTCGCGGCGACCGACCCGGGCCACGCCGTCAACCCGGCCCAGATCGAGCGCCAGGTCGAGGGCTCCTTCGTCTATGGCCTTTCGGCGGCGCTCTATGGCGAGTGCACGGTCAAGGACGGGCGCATGGTCGAGGAGAATTTCGACACCTACACCGTGCTGCGCCTGGATGAGATGCCGGTGGTCGAGACGGTGATCGTTCCGTCCGGCGGTTTCTGGGGTGGCGTCGGCGAACCGACGATCGCGGTTGCCGCCCCGGCGGTGTTCAACGCGATCTTCGCGGCGATCGGCAAGCGTGTGCGCTCGGTCCCGCTGAAGAACATGGATCTGCGGAAGGCCTAGGACCCGGCGTGTGACGCGCCTCGGCTTCGCCACAGCCCTCCTGCTCGGAGGACTGGCTTCCTCCCGGCCGGGCGCGGCGCTGGAGCCCTACGCCGTCGTCGGGGACGCGATTCCAAAGGCTCTCGGCGCGCGTGTCGGCGATGTGGCGCGAGGGCAGGCCATCCTGCGCGACCGGGAGCGCGGCAATTGCCTGATCTGTCATCAGGGGGCGGATCCGGCAGAGCCGTTCCAGGGTGCGATAGGACCGCCACTGGCCGGCATCGGGGCCCGGCTCGACGCCGGGCAGATCAGGCTGAGGCTGGTCGATTCATCGCGGCTCAATCCGGAGACGGTGATGCCGCCCTATTACCGGACCGAGGGCTTGCACGATGTCGGCCCGGTCTATCGTGGCAAGCCGGCTCTGTCGGAGCAGGAGATCGAGGATGTCGTTGCCTATCTCGCCACTCTCAAGACATTCTGAGTCCGCCCCGAGCCGGCGTGACATCGTCGTCGGTGCTGCGGCCGGGATCGGCCTTGCCAGCCTGCCGAAGGTGGCGATGGCTGCGACGCAGCCGGCGCTGCCGGAGCTGATCGCGCGGCTGACCGATGGCGCGGTGCCGGAGCGCGGCAGGATCACGCTGGAGATTCCGGCGCTCGTCGAGAACGGCAATTCGGTCGATACGAGTATCGTGGTCGAGAGCCCGATGACGGAGGCGGACCATGTCCGCTGGATTCATCTTATCGCCGAGAAGAACCCGTTCCCGGACATGGCGCGGTTTCATCTTGGCCCCCGCTCCGGCCGCGCCGAGGTCGCGACCACTTTGCGGCTGGCGACCTCGCAGAAGGTTACCGTCGTCGCTGCGCTCAGCACGGGGGGCTATCTCATGAGCGATGCCGATGTCGTCGTGACGTTGAGCGCCTGCATCGACGGCGGATGAGGAGAGATCTCCGATGGCATTCAACGCCCGCATCAGCATGCCGACGGAAGCTCGCGCCGGCGAGATCATCGAGATCCGCGTTCTGACGCGGCATCCGATGGATCGCGGCGGCCAATCCGACGGCAAGGGAGGCACCGTTCCGCGGAAAATCCTGAACCGGCTGACGGCGACCTATTCCGGGGAACCGATCTTCCGGCTCGACATGTATACGGGGGTCTCGGCCAATCCCTTCGTCTCCTTCACGACGCGCGCGGTCGAGACGGGCGACATCGTCTTCGAATGGCGCGAGGACGGCGGAGCGGTCTTCACCCGGACGGCCAGGCTGACGGTGACGTGAGCCCGGGCGATGTGGTTGAAGCTGGCCTTGGGACTCCTGATCGCGACGCTCGGCACAGCCGCGGGCGGCGAAGAGATCACCTCGGGGAGCGCCTTCCTGTCGCCCGATCTGCGCCGGCAGCAGGATGATCCGACGCGAAACCCGGCCTGGTTCTGGGTCGAGCAGGGTCAGGAACTTTTCAGTCGCAAGCCGGGGGCCAGCCAGGCCTGCAGCCAGTGCCATGCCGAGCCGGAGAGGAGCCTGCGTGGCGCGGCGACGCATTATCCGCGGGTGGATGCCGGCACCGGGCAGCTCCTGAATCTCGAGGGGCGCATCGAACAGTGCCGCGTGGAGCGGCAGAAGCAGCCGGCCTTCGGCTATGAGAGCGGTGAGCTTCTGGCGCTGACGGCCTATGTCGCTTCGTTGTCGCGGGGCTTGCCGATGGACGTCGAGACCCGCGGTCCGGCACAACCTTTCTACGACGCGGGCAGGGCCTTCTTCGAGCGCCGCCAGGGGCAGCTCAACCTCTCCTGCAAGCAATGCCATGACGGGCTGGTTGGCCAGAAGTTGCGCGGCGACACGATCAGCCATGGCGCGGGGACCGGCTATCCGGCCTATCGGCTGGAATGGGACGGCGTCGGTTCGCTGCATCGGCGCTTGCGCGCCTGCTCGCTCGGCGTCCGGGCGACGCAGTTCGACTACGGCGCGCCGGAATATCTGGCGCTCGAGCTCTATCTTGCCGGGCGTGCGCGCGGCCTGCCGATCGAGACGCCGGCCATGCGGCGTTAGATCATCGGACCGGATATCGTATCCGGTCCGATGATCTAACCATCTGTGATTGCATCGGCTTTCCCGAAAACCGCAATCCACTTTTCGGGCCGATGCTTTAGCTCTTGGCGGACCGACCGGGAACCGTCACGATCCCGGCACATTCATGTCGGAGATCCGGCGAATGCCTCGCCTGCCTGTCCTGCTTGCCGCCCTCGGGTTCGCCAGCGTTGCCGTTGCCCAGCCGGCTCCCGAACCTCCGGCTGCTGTTGCGGTCCCGTCGAGTCCGGCGCCCTTCGTTCTGAAGGACACTGAGGTCCGGACGATCCATGCCAAGACGCTGCAGCGCCACTACGAGATCTATGTCAGCCTGCCGGTCTCCTATCACTCCTCGCCACGCCGGCGCTTTCCCGTGCTGTTCGTCACCGATGCCGATTACGCCTTCCCGCTGGTGCGCAGCATTGCCCGCCGGGTCGGCAATCGCGGCCAGGGGCTGGAAGAGTTCATTCTGGTCGGTCTCTCCTACGCGCTCGGCGACACGCCGCAGTTCAGCCGCCGCCGGGACTACACGCCGACGCCCAATGGCGAAAAGACGAAGGACGAATCCGGCCGGACACCGATCTTCGGCGAAGCAGAGCCCTATCGCCGCTTTCTTGCCGACGAGGTGATGCCCTTCGTTGCCGCGACCTATCGCACCGACACCAATCGCAGCATCTTTGCCGGCCATTCCTATGGCGGGCTGCTCGGCGTCCACATCCTGCTGACCGAGCCGAAGATGTTCTCGCATTATATCATCGGCAGCCCTTCGCTCTGGTACGACCAGAAGGTGATGCTTGCGCGCGAGCGCACCTATGCCGAGACGAACAAGGACCTGAAGGCCGATGTGCTGATGGCGATCGCTTCCTTCGAGACGATCAGCAAGGCCTCGCCGCGCTATAGCGGCAAGCTCGACATGATCGCCGACCTGCAGGAATTCGAGAAGGCGCTCCGCTCGCACAACTATCCCGGCCTGAAGCTGACCACGGAGATCATCCAGGACGAGGATCATCTCACTGTCTTCCCCGCGATCATCACGCGTGGGCTGATGTGGGCGCTGCCGGCAAAGCGGAGCTGAGCGGTCAGCCCTTCTTATCGTCGGCCTTTCCATTCTTGGCCTTGCCGCGGCCCTTCGGCTTCGTCCGGTTCTGGTAGCTTGCATTGCCAAGGCCGGTGCCGATGGTCAGCACCGCCCAATGCTCGACATCCTGCATTGACGGCATCTCGCTCAGTCCCTGGATGACGGCGTCGTTATGCATCACGACCGTCGTCTCGTGTCCGCCGATCTCGGGGACCATCTCGCGGATGCTCTCGACCAGGTTGAACCGGCTGCTTTGCCAGTTGCCAGGCAGGTTCTGCGCGCCGCGGTCGATCGAGCCGTCCCGTTCGATCAGGCCGGGGCAGCCGACGCCGATAAAGGGAGCAACGCGGAGGCCCGCCTTGCCGGCCTGCTTGATCTGGGCATCGAGCATCTTGCCGAGCCGCTTGATTGCGTCGTCGCGATTGGTCTCCTCGTCGGCGTGGCGCCAGAGTTCGGATTGCCAGACCTTGGCCTTGGCGAGGTCAGGCGCCTTGTCCTGGCGCAGCTCGACGATGCCGGCGCGAATATTCGAGCCGCCGATATCGACGGCGACGAGGCTGTCATAGGCCTCGAAGATCCATTTCGGCGCAAGATGGGCGCTACCGACCAGCCCGGCCTCGTCGGGATGATGGCGGATCGGCACAAGGTCGATACTATGTCCGTCGGTCTGCAGGATGATGCCGGCACGCGCGATCGCAAGCTCGCCGACCCTGCTCTGGCGGAATCCGCCGCCGACCACGATACGCTCGACGGTGCTCCAGGGCTTCAGCCTGGCGAAGCGGCGAATGACGAAGGCCAGCGACTGGGCGTAGCGTTCGATGGCGCTGAGGATGAGAGCCGCCTCGCGCGGCTCGCCTTCCCCCAGCAGCGCATCGAGCTCCTTCTTGCCGATCTTGTCGGAGTCGACCGTGATGGGGTCTTCGCCGGTCCGGCGCAGGTGCTCGCGAAGGGCGTCGAGATGCTCGAGAAATGCGCCACGTTTAGCCTTGTCGCCAACGAAGCCGTCCTCGTCGCGAACCTCCAGATTATAGCTGGTGACGACAACCGAAGGCAGGTCATCCACTCCGTGAGGACCGCCCGCGCGTGCTTTCGTCGTCATTTCGGCTGCCATGTTCCGCTATCCCCCGTGTGGACTCCCGAAGGGAACGGCCTCGGTGCTCCCAGGGTTCCGTAAGCTGGCGGCATATCGCCTCCTGGGATGAACAGCGCATGGCGCCCCTGCGCGGCGCGCGCGGGGAAGACCGCCCCCTGCGATTGACCTCGCGGGGCCTCTTCCCTTCCATGGCGGCCAAGGCGCGACGGTCGATGCGCCATGGCTGGTTTCCGGGGATATGCGATGCTTGAGTTTCTTCTGCGCGCGGTGCTGATCGGTGTCGGCGCGACAATCCTGTTCGATCTCTGGGCCCAGTTCCTGAACCGCGCCTTCGGCCTGCCGACTCCGAACTGGGCTATGACCGGGCGCTGGTTCGGCCATCTGGCGCAAGGTCGACTGGCGCATGAGGATATTGGACGCTCCGAGCCGGTGGCGAACGAACGCGCCCTCGGCTGGATCGCGCATTACCTGATCGGCATCCTGTTCGCGGCGGTCCTGCTGGCGATCTGGGGGCTCGACTGGGCCCGCAATCCGAGCCTCGCGCCTGCTCTGATCGTCGGTCTCGTCACGGTCGGCTGCGGCTGGTTCATCCTGCAGCCGGGAATGGGCGCCGGCATCGCGGCGTCGAAGAAGCCGAATGCCGGCCAGATCCGCGCCATGAACATCGCGGGCCATATCGTCTTTGGCGTGGGGCTCTATTGCTCGGCGCTCCTGCTGCGCTGAGCATGCCGGCGGCAGCTCCCCGGTTCAGGACCTTCCCCGGTTCAGGACCTGGCGAGAAGGGCCGTAAGCGCGGGCGACAGGCCGACGCTCCCGACCGGCGCCGGGAAGGCGAGATCGCCGCTTGCCGGTTTCGCCGTACCGCCATTGAGAGCGGCCAGGACCGCTTTCATGCCGGTCTGGACCGAGCAGATCACCGGAATATCGAGAAGTGGCTGGACGCGTGCGGCGAGGCCGGCAAGTCCGGCGCCGCCGAGAATGACGGCTCCGGCGCCGTCGCGTTCCGCCGTCTTGCGGCAGGCTGCGGCGAGCAGTGCAATCGAGCCATCGGGATCACGGGCGATATCGGCCCCCGTCGGAGTGACTGTTTCAACCGAGGCAAGCCGGCCGTCGAGGCCGATCATGGCGACGAATTCATGCAGGATCGGTCCCCAGCGCTCGCCGCCGGTGACGATCGAGAACTGCCGCGCCATCGCCGCGGCGGCCAGGCAACTCGCCTCCGCCATGCCGATGACCGGAACGGGAGAGACCTCCTTCAGGGCGTGAAGCCCTGGGTCGCCAAAGCAGGCGAGATAGACCGCGTCGCAGCCGGCGCCATGCTCGGCATAGGCCTCGAGGGCGGCATGGGCCGCAATCACCCCCGCGCTGCGGCTCGAAATATACTGCGCGCCGAAGCGGCCTGTCACCGGATGCAGGGCGACATTGGACGGAGCATGCGGCGCCACGACCTGCATGACGAGATCCGTCATCGCCTGGGTCGTGTTGGGATTGATCAGCAGGATACGCAAGAGAGCCTCGGGCAGGGTGCAGGCTTCAGGCTTAGCGAGCTCGAGGCCCCAGGCCAAGCGACCAGCGCGGACAAGGTCCAAGTCATGAATGTATACGGGGCGCTTCGCAGAGGCGCGGTGTGGGCGCTGCGATGGCCCCGATGCCTCTGGCGGGCGACCGCCACGGCCGAGAGCGCCGTTCGATGAGCCTGAGGGCGGAGGCGATGCTTGGACAAGGTGCTCAAAGTGGCGCGTTGCGATCTAAGCGCGAATAGCGCTGACCAATGGGCGATGAGAGGCGTTTGTGGGTTGATAGTGGGAGAGCGCTCCCTACCGTAAGGATCAAGGTCGGCCTCCGGTCTGTGGCGCTCAGGCGCGCGCAGACCGAAGGCGAGTGCGGGGCCTTTCCTTGCGCGGCACAAAACGGCTACATTCCGCGCTCATAATGCCGCAACTTTGCCACATGTCTGACAAGGGGCCAGCATGGTGAACTTAGTCTGTCGCGTGAGCCTTGCCGGCTTGCTGGCTGCTGGCTGCTCGCCACAAGCGATGCCAACGGTCGAAGCGATCACAAAGCCGACGGTCGAGACTTTTGCTCGGCTGGGGAGTTGGCGACCCTGGCAGTCTGCTCAAGCGGAGAAGCCGCAGACTGCGCCTCTCGTTCTCTCTGACCCCGCGCCGGAGGCGAACAAGCCAGATTCGATCGTGCGTGAGCCGGTAACGGTGACCAGGCCAGCGCCCAAGCTGACAGCGGTCGCTGTACGGGCCCCGAAGCCGGTCGCTCGGCCCGTTCAACCTATTGTGCCCGCTTCGATGCCCGAGGAACCCAGTAAGACCCCGCTGGCCCTCGTCTCTTGCCGCACGCATAACGAACCCGGCCAGCGCGTACACATGGAGTGTAGTCCTGTCGATTGATAGAAGGCGGTGAACAGGTAACTGGAGCGCGAGCAAATCGCGGGCTATCAAGGTCCACGAGGCATTGATTGCATTGCTGTGCGGGCACAAACCTGAAGAAGGAGTGTCCGGTATCTCGGGTTCGGTAGGACCAATACCGGGTCATAACTATGTTTGTTCTGTTCAACCCGGTTGCCGGAAGGGCTCGTGGGTTCTCGGCTTGCGATCTCGCAAAACTCTTTCCCAACTCGACTGTCGTCGAGACCAGGATGGCAGGAGACGCGGAAAGGCTGGCGCGGCAAGCTGCCCACGATGGGCATGACTGCATCGTGGCAGTCGGCGGCGATGGCACGATATCGGAGGCCGCGTCGGGCATGATCGGATCGCGTGCCGAACTCGGTGTGTTGCCACTCGGCACTGCGAATTTGTTCGCGCAGGAACTCGGGATCCCGCTTGATATCGTGGAAGCCGCTCGCCTCATCAATGAGGGATATTCAGTGCCGGTCTATCCGGGACTGTACTCTGCTGTGGGGCGTCGAGAACGAGTATTCGTCCAAACTCTAGGAGTTGGATTCGATGGTGCGGTTGTTCGCCGCCTGAACAAAGATGCGAAGAAGATAATTGGTAAACTCGCATACGTCATCGCGGCTATACAGTGCCTGCTGGTGCATCGAGACCAAAAATTCTCCGTGCGCATCGATGGAGGCCCCGATGAACTTGTTTCGGGACTGCTGGTGATGAAGGGCCGGTTCTACGCAGGGCCCTTCATTATAAGCGAAAATGCCACGCCAAAGGCATCAGGTTTCATTGTCGCGCTTCAACGTGAAGGAAGCCGTTTCGCGCAGTTGAAGTCCGCATTCTGTATCGCCACAAATAGGTTTTCGTCGCTTTCGTTCATTGAAATGAGACGCGCCGACCATGTCTCCATTCGTGGTACATCGGATGTACAAATCGATGGCGATCTGGCGCCGCCGCCCCCGGCGGACATTCGTGCCGCAGGCTCATGTGTCCATGTTCGCGTGGCCCGATCGACAGCAGCGAACAGCATCCGTGTGTCGCGATCAGCTTCTGTGCGTTGATCTTGCGCGGTTTCAGGCCAGGGGCCTCGTTCCTGCCCAGCGATGTCACAGTCCGTAGGGACAACCGATCTGCACAGAGGACCATAGCTCGCGCTTTCAACACGATCGAGGCCCGCCTAGTGCCTTCGCAGTGGCGGGCCAATAATGAAACGCGTCGGGGCTGCCTTGGTTATGGGGGAGTGGGCGAGCGGTGCTCGCGATCAACAAGTCGCCTGAGCTTCCTGGCGCCCTGGCGATAAGAGACCGCCGCGTTGGAGCAGTCAGGGGGGCGTTGGGATTGGTCGACGCCGTATCTGGATTAACGCGCGGAAGCCCGCGAGCATCGGCGTTTCGATGAAGCGAAAAACGACATAGGCCAGCAATACGCTCATGCCGACAGACGCGAGCATGACCGGAATGCTCTGCGCCTGATCGAGCCAGGGCAGCTTGGTGGCTACGATCCGCATTGGCTCGATCACCATCAGGTGGGTCAGGTAGAGCGAATAGGACATGCCGCCGAGCGCAAGCAGGGCCCGATTCCGACAGGCGAGGCCGGATGCTTCGGCCAAGAGTGCGGTCAAGAGAACTGCTGTGACGATGATGAGCGCCACAGCCGCTGGCGGCTCGTGCCACGCCACGCAGATCGTGACGACGCCGCCGGCAACGATCGCGGACACGACCTTCATTGTCCTGCGCAACGGAGGCATCCAGAGCCGCGCGGCAAGCCAAACGTAGTAGAGAGCAATGCCGATCACGAAGAAGCCGGTCACCCTCCCCCCATAGGTCGAGCAGACCCGCCCGCATGGGGCAAAATGCTGAACCGCCTGCAAGAGCAGTAGCACAACCGCAGCGATCAGTGGCGCCCACCTCTTGCTTATCGCGAGCGCGACACCAAACAGCACGTAGAAAAACATTTCATAGTTGAGGGTCCAACCGACGCGCAGCACCGGCGGCTTGTCGGCCGGAACGAAGAGAAGGCTCTCGAGCAAGTGCGGCCACGTATAGGGTGTAAAAATGAAGAAAACCGCAGTTGCGATCCAGTAGAGAGGCACCACACGGACAAGGCGTTTGAGCAGGAACCCGGTGCTATCCTGGCGTGTCACATGGGTGATGATGAAACCGCTGATCGCGAAGAAGATGGACACGCCATAGAATTCAGTTGAGATGCCGCGGACGATCTGAAAATCGCTGTGGTAGAAACTCACTCCAAGCGCCGCCAAGCCTCTGAGCAATTGCAGATTGTAGATCATCCCGGCGCAGCCCCCGATGCGCCGAATGACGCGTTGAAATTGTTCCGCGTCGCAGTTTCGACCGCCTATGCAGACACCCTCTTCCTTCATGATGCATGACAACGCGGATCGCAATATCGCGGCCGATCGGGGCACTTGTCAGTGCAGGCCAACGCGACGCTCGGGCTTCGCCGACTCTGGATGCCGCGCGCAGGCGATCGCTGACAGAAGAGCCTCCGTGGCGATGCAGTGCTGATGGGAGGTCGTCCGCAAGAAGCGCGCGACATGGCCAGGGCGCGCCACAAGGCGGGAATACCGGGCTTGAAAGCCTTCCGAAAACGCCAGTGAGCAGGCGTATCGAGAATGAATGGTGCCCCTGGCCGGGATCGAAATATAAGCCTAATGCATTGTTATCAAACTGATATTCAATCAATTATCTTCATAAAGGCCATCAAATAAGCCAACAATCCTATTCGGCAGGCACTCACGCATTCCGGCGCATTGGGGCGCATCACTTATCAACAGATACGTCGGCATGCCGCGCTACTGAAGCGGTTGCTGAAGGCCGCGACACGTCTGAGAACAGAGATGTGGATCTGCCGGAAAAACGGCCGCTCAGCGAAGATGGTAATAATGCGCAACGAGGCTGCCTTACACGTTTGCGCGGATCTCAATTCGTAGAACTTTGCTCGACCTGACCCAGGAGGCGCTGCGCGGCGAGGTCCGCAAGCCGAGGCTCAAACTCCGTGATAGGCTCGCCCAGGCGAAGCAAAGCTCGGAGCCTACCAGGCCGCAACAACTGCGGCAGCTACATCCAGTCACAGCACGCCTCGGCAGCCCTTAACCGCCCTCATTGCGTCTGACGATAATGACTTCGGCGCCGGCGTCGAGGCAGCGCCGCGCCCATCATTCGTCCGGTTCTAGTGAAATTAATTGCACAACAGGGTGGGAAAAAACCCCGTAGAGACCATCTCGAAATTGGCTCTACGGGGTCTCAGGCACCCGACACCTCTGGGGGAGTAGTCGGGGGGTTCGGAGATGGAGAAGTCTCAGGCTCTCCGCAACTGCGGCTCCTGGCCGTCGAGGCGGGTCATGGCGGAGGTTTTGCCACTCCTTATGCTGAGCCCGGTGAGCAGCCCGGTCAACCACGCACACGTTCATGCCTCGCTCCGTCGGAAGAAGCGCACGGCTGCATCGAGCTTCGGGCCACTGTTGGCGACAATGATGCGGCCAAGGCTTTCCGTCGCGGAGATGCCGTCGGCCATCATATGCGCAACAATCGCTTCCCGCACCTCATCGAGTGCCTTCACAAGCCTGGCGGCGCGGTCCTCGATGGCGTCATGAGCATTGCGCATCGCATCGAGGCGACCTCGGCCTGGGCACCACGCTGCACGCTGCATGAGCCCGGTGCGGCCCTTGGCGGCAGCCTTCAGCCGCGCAGCCTGGTCCTCCATGTCGATTTGGTCCTCGGCCCCCTCGCCGTGGCCTTGCCCGTTTGCAGACATTCCGAAGGTCGCAGGAGGGTGGATTGTGCCTTGGTGGACTTGGACGTGGCCTGTACTGGGCTGGGTGATCCTCCTGTTGGCATTTTCCGTCGGCGGCGGGGGCGCCACCGCGGCTGCGGGAATAGCCCTGCTAGGCACGGTGTTCGCGGCCGTTCACCACGCGGAGGTGGTCGCGCACCGCGTCGGCGAGCCGTTTGGAACGCTCGTTCTCGCCGTGGCGGTCGCGGTGATTGAGACGGCACTGATCATCTCGATCACGATTTCAGCTCCAGCCGAAAACACCGGATTGGCACGCGACGCGGTATTCGCCGCTGTCATGATTGTGTGCAATGGCATCGTGGGCGCCTGTCTACTCTTGGGCGGCGCCCGCTACCACGAACAGGGATTTCAACTCCAGGGGGCGAGCGCGGCCTTGGCGGTGTTAGCCGCGCTGACCGGCCTCACCCTGATCCTTCCAAACTTTGCGGCCAGCGAACTCGGTCCGCAATACAGCATATCGCAACTCGTCTTCGCTGGGCTTGTGTCTCTGGTGCTCTATAGCTCCTTTGTTTTCGTCCAGACCGTACGGCACCGCGATTACTTCCTCCCACTCCAAACCGACAACGAGGAAGTGCACGCGCCTCCTCCCACTAACGGAATCGCTGTTCTGAGCGCCGGCCTTCTTTTCGTCTCCCTGGTCGCCGTCGTCGGTCTCGCCAAATTTCTGACGCCCATGGTGGAACTTGGAGTAACGCGCCTTAGGGTGCCGAAAGCCGTCGTGGGAATTATCATCGCTGCGCTGGTGCTACTGCCCGAAGGAGCGCGGCCTCGGGCAATCGAATGCAGACCAGTTTGAACCTGGCGCTGGGATCCGCGCTCGCGACAATCGGCATGACCATACCGGCCGTTGCTGCTGTTTCGATCATGCTTGGGCAGCCGCTCACACTCGGCCTGGATGCAAAGGATCAAGTCCTGCTGGCGCTGACGCTGCTTATCAGCGTGATCACCTTGGGCACCGGCCGGACCACGGTGCTTCAGGGAGTCGTGCATCTGGTCCTCTTCGCCGTTTTCTTGTTCTTTGCGGTGGTGCCGTAAGGCACGGCGCATAAGCGAGCCGAACACCCGCTTCCGGATCCAGTTCGGACATCGACCTCGGTGCACTATCTCGGCCGGAACTGGCCCATGGCTGCCCCCTCGGCCTTCTGGTTCCGGGCAGCGCTCGCGTCAACGACCTTCGCGCCAGGTTCACCAGGTCATGTTTTGCGGCGTTCCTGTTCGTCGCCGTAGGGCCGTAAGGCTTGGTCGAGGGCAGCCGCACGACCACGAACGCGGCTTGCGGCCCCCGGCAAGAGGCGTATTTTGTATAGCACTTCCTCGCTGACCTTTGCGGCGCGGCCTCTCGCCGGTGACAAGGGGCACGGCATGTCGACGGTCGCACCCTGATCGGGACGCGATCATGAGATTGCCGCTCGCGCGCTCGGGAGGATGCCATGGGCATGTCTATCGGCGCCGTCTCAAGCACTCCGGGGCGCACAACCCCTTGGCCCGCACTGATCCTGCTCGGGCTGCTGGGCGCGTGCCAGCAGGCCGAAGCCCCGGCACCGGAGATCCGGCCCGTCAAAACCATTACGGTCGAGCGCCGCGCCGATGAGCAATCCGTGTCCCTGACCGGACAGATCCGGGCCCAGAATGAGGTCAGCCTCGCCTTCCGCATCGACGGTCGCATGCTGGAGCGGCCGGTCAATGTCGGCGATCAGGTCAAGCCCGGTCAGGTCGTGGCGCGGCTTGACCCGCAGAACCCGCAGAATGCCCTCCGCTCGGCTCAGGCCAGCCTGTCGGCCGCGCAGGGTCAGCTTACCCAGGCGAGGAACACCTTCGGGCGGCAACAGAGCCTGCTCCAGAAGGGTTACACGACCCGCGCCCAGTTTGATGACGCCCAGCAGTCGTTGCAGACCACCGAGGCGCAGGTGGATTCCTCACAGGCGCAGTTGCGCAACGCCCAGGACCAGCTCGGCTACACCGAACTCCAGGCTGACGCACCCGGCACCGTGACCGCCAAAGGGGCGGAGCCCGGCGAGGTGGTGAGGGCCGGGCAAATGATCGTCCAGGTCGCTCGTCAGGGCGGGCGGGACGCCGTGTTCGACGTGCCGGCGCAACTCGTCCGCATGAGGCCGCGTCAGGCGACCATCACCATCGCGTTGGCGGACGACGCCACCGTGAAGGCCATCGGCAGGGTGCGGGAGATCGCACCGCAAGCCGATCCGGTCACGCGTACCTACCAGGTGAAGGTCGGTCTGACGGACCCGCCCACCGCCATGCGTCTCGGCTCGACCGTGGTCGGGCGGGTCTCCGAGACCTCCGGCGAGGTGATTGAGGTCCCGGCAACGGCGCTGACCGAAGCGAATGGACGTCCGGCGGTCTGGGTGGTCGATCCCGCCGCGCAAACCGTGTCACTGCGCAATATCGACGTGGTCCGCTACGACCCGGCCAGCGTGACTATCTCCCAGGGCATCGAAGCCGGCGACGTCGTCGTCACCGCTGGCGTCCAGGCCCTGCGACCTGGGCAGAAGGTCCGACTGCTCGGAGCTACGTCATGAGGCTCAATCTGTCCGAGTGGGCAATCCACCATCGTTCCTTCATCGTTTTCCTGATGCTCATCGTCCTGACTGCGGGGAGCGCCTCCTACTTTGCCCTGGGGCGGGCCGAGGATCCGGCATTCTCCGTCAAGACCATGATTGTCAGCGCTGGATGGCCCGGCGCGACCCTTAACAACACGCTTCAGCAGGTTACTGAGCGCCTCGAACGGAAGCTCCAGGAGACCCCGCATCTCGACTACATCCGCAGTTACACGACACCCGGCCAGACGACGATCTTCGTCAACTTGAAAGGCGAGGTTGCGGCCCGGAACGTCCCTGACATCTGGTACCAGGTCCGCAAGAAGATCGGCGACATCCGGAACACCTTGCCCCAGGGAGTGACCGGCCCGGGCTTCAACGACGAGTTCGGCGACACCTATGGGATCGTCTACGGCTTCACTGCCAGTGGGTTCACCCACCGCGAGCTGCGCGACTACGTCGAGGATACCCGCTCGCGGCTTCTCCTGGTGCGCGACGTGTCCAAGATCGACGTCGTCGGGGCGCAGGACGAGAAAATCTATATCGAGTTCTCGACCGAGCAACTCGCAGGGCTCGGGCTCGACAATGCCGCCCTCGTCGCGACCCTTCAGAAGCAGAATGCCGTCGCCCCCGCGGGGGTGGTCGAGACCGGCAACGAGAAGCTCCTGATCCGGGTATCGGGAGAGTTCCGCTCCGAGCAGGACCTGCTGGCGGTCAATTTCGTTGCCAACGGGCGCATCATCCGCCTGAGCGACATCGCCACGGTCCGGCGCGCCTACGGCGATCCGCCTCAACCGATGTTCAGGGCCAACGGACAGCCCGCCATCGGGATTGCCATTTCCATGCGGGACGGCGGCGACGTGCTGGCGCTCGGCCGGAATATCGCAAATGCCATGGCAGCGATCCGAGTGGACCTGCCCATTGGGATCGAGCCTGTGCTCGTGGCCGACCAGCCGGTGACGGTCGAGCACTCGATCAAGGAATTCATGAAGACACTATGGGAGGCCGTCGCCATCGTTCTGGTGATCAGCTTCCTCAGCCTCGGTCTGCGGGCGGGCGCAGTCGTCGCGCTGTCGATCCCGCTGGTTCTCGCCATGGTGTTCATGACGATGGCGTATGCCGGCATCGACCTGCAACGGATCTCGCTCGGCGCGCTCATCATCTCCCTCGGCCTCCTGGTGGACGACGCCATGATCACGGTCGAGACGATGATCACGCGGCTCGAACAGGGCGCCAGCAAGGAGGACGCCGCCACCTTTGCCTACACGTCGGTCGCGTTCCCCATGCTGACCGGCACCCTGGTCACCGTGGCGGGCTTCGTCCCCATTGGCTTCGCCCGCAGCTCCGCTGGGGAATACACCTTCTCGATCTTCGCCGTGGTCGGCATCGCGCTCGTCGCGTCGTGGTTCGTCGCCGTGCTCTTCTCGCCGCTGCTCGGGGTCTGGCTCCTGCCCAGGCAAGCGAAGCACGCCCATGCCGAGCCGGGGCGGCTGATGCGGGCGTTCCGGCGTTTTCTCATCGTCGCCATGCGGGCGCGCTGGGCCACCATCCTGGCGACGCTTGTCCTGTTTGGGCTCGCGCTCTACGGAATGCGCTTCGTCCCGCAGCAGTTCTTCCCAGCCTCGGACCGGCCCGAACTGCTCGTCGATCTCAAGCTTCCTCAGAATGCCTCGATCCAAGCGAGCGAGACCGTGGTCAGCCGGCTCGACGGTATCCTGAAGGGTGACGGCGAGATCGACCACTGGAGCACCTATGTGGGCCGTGGCGCCGTCCGGTTCTATCTACCGCTGAATGTCCAGCTCCCGAATGACTTCTTCTCGCAGGCGGTGATCGTCACGAAGAACCTTGAGGCCCGGGAGCGGGTCAGGGCCCGCTTGGAGAGGGTGCTGGAGACTGAGTTCCCGAGCGTCGTCGCCCGGGTGTATCCGCTTGAGCTTGGGCCGCCTGTGGGTTGGCCGTTGCAGTATCGCGTCACCGGACCCGACGTGAACACCGTCCGTGAGACCGCATTCAAGGTCGCCGACGTGATGGGCTCGGATTCGTATGTCCAGAAGATCAACTTCGAGTGGATCGAGCCGGCACGAACCTTTCAGATCCGTGTCAACCAGGACGAGGCCCGGCTGCTGGGCCTAAACTCCCAGGATGTGGCTCAGGCCCTCAACGGTGTCGTGACCGGCGCGTCGGTAACCCAGGTGCGGGACGGCATCTACCTCATCGACGTCGTCGTCCGCGCCGGCAGCGAGCAACGCACCTCGCTGGCGGCCCTGCGCGATCTTCAGCTTCCGCTGCCGAACGGCCGGACGGTGCCGATCACCCAGCTCGCATCCGTGGATTACGGTCTGGAGTTTCCGCTCGTCTGGCGGCGGGATCGGGTGCCGAGCCTCGTCGTGCAGGCGGATGTCGCTCCCGGCGCCCAGTCGGCATCGATCGTCGAGGAGCTGGCCCCCAGGATGGACAAGCTGATTGCGAGCCTGCCCGGCGGCTACAACGTGGCCGTCGGCGGCACGGCGGAGGAGAGCGCCAAGTCGCAGGCGTCGGTGATCGCGGTCGTTCCCCTCATGTTTGCGCTGATGCTCATTCTGCTCATGGTGCAGCTCCAAAGCTTCCAGCGCCTGTTCCTGGTGCTGAGCGTGGCGCCCCTGGGTCTGATCGGGGTCGTTCTGGCTCTTCTGCTGGTGAACAAGCCGCTCGGGTTCGTCGCCATCCTGGGTGTCCTCGCGCTTGTCGGCATGATCGCGCGCAACTCGGTGATCCTGATCGACCAGATCGAGACGGAAAGAGCCCATGGGCTGCATCCGTGGGATGCCGTCGTAGAGGCAACGGTGCACCGCTTCCGTCCCATCCTGCTAACAGCGGCGGCGGCGATCCTGGGCATGATTCCAATTGCCCCAACGGTGTTTTGGGGCCCGATGGCCTACGCTATCATGGGCGGGCTTGCGGTCGCGACAGGGCTGACGCTGATATTCCTACCGGCGCTGTACGTCGCATGGTTCCGAATAAGCTCGCCGGTCGTGATAGAGGCGTCCGAGCGGCCGCCCGAGGCGGCACCGGCCCTGGAGGGCGCGACCGCCAAATGACGGCAGGTACAACGCAGCACCGGCTTGGCAAAGGAAGGTGGCGGTCCACGCCTGACGCGAACGCACGATCCGGTCTCCTCGCCGAGCAGGTATTGTGTCTGCCTGGGGCGTCTTCACACGGTCAAGGTTCCGGACCGGCCTTATCGCGCTGCCGCCGGCAAGCGGACCTTCTGAATGCCGGCTTTAGATCAACTTCGGCCCCCAGGTGGTACAGGCTTGAAAGTCTCACTTGGGTCGAGAGCGGTGATCAGGTGCTCGCCCGAGACCTGACATTGGCGAGCTTGCCGCAAAGCGGACCTCGCCATGGTCTGAGAAGGGCGGGAAGCCGAAGTTCAATGGTCATGGACCCGAGGCCGGGGCGCGGCCTTGAGCGGGAGTTGGGTCGAGCCCCGAAACGCGGCAGCTTCGCCGGTCACTCAGTTTCGGCGCTCTACGCGTCTTTCCGTACGGTTAGTACGCCGATCAGTGCGTCGAACGTCCCGTCCAGTGCGCCGATCCTGACGCCGGTTCATACCGGTGGTTTCGGCCTGGGACTGTGATGACTTCAGTACCGCTGCAGTCCCTGTCAGGGTCAATACGGCCGCCGACCACAACAACGAAAGGCCGCGTCGACGTGTGATCCCTTCCGAGTTGAAGACTTCGCTCATGTCCGGGCTCCTCGCGTTCAATGAACCGCTTTTCCGGCCCCCGCCGCCCATCCAGACCGACGTGTTCGAAGCCCTCACATGCGTTCGCAAACCACGGTGAGAAACCATCAACGTCACTCATTGGAGCATTGTTTATGGACCTCGAAGGGGTGTCACACAAGCGTATTGGGTCGGAAGCCGAAATCCGGCCAAGAGTGTCCATTCGCGGACATGGCCCAGCTACGCCCTCTGGCAGGCGAGACCCGACCGACAGCCCATCGCCGCTGACGATGCGTGCGTGCGTGCGGAAACTTGCACGGATAGGTCGGATTTTCGCACCCGTTAGGTTGTTGCCGGCTCGATCGTTCCCGGTTCGTCATCGCCCTGGCCGGTCTTGTTGACCTGCATCGACTGCGTGGAGGCGATTCCCTGCTGGAGGGGCGGCGGCTGGCGGAGAATATCTTTGCGGCGCCGCTCATCCATGCATCGAACGGGGACAGCTTCTACTCGACTGCCGTCCGCAACCTGCTACCGGCACTCCAAGCCTCGTTTGACTGCTTGTTTTCCCCGAAAGACCGTTGTGAGATATGCAGGAGCGTTTCAAGCTCGCTATTCGGGGAACGAAACAACAATGAATTATAAGCCCGTTATTTCTGCCGGCCTGTTCGGCGCCGCTCTATTCGTTTGCTTCGCGACTGCTCCCGCGGTCGCCCAATCACCCAAGCCGCCAGCTCAAGTGAAGGTGACGAACGCGCGTACCGCGCCACTGGCTTCCCTGGAAATCACGACCTCGGGCGAGCAGCCGCGCCTGATCGCCAAGCTCACCAAGCCGCTCGGGCCCGGCAAGAGCATTGCCCTCAAACTGAACAAGCCCGCGGGCTGCAGCTACTMCGTCCTTGCCAAGTTCAGCGACGAGGTCGAGAGCGATAGTGACCTCATCGATCTGTGCAGCGAGAAGTCCATCAGACTGACGGATTGAACCCGCAAACATAACGGATTGGGCAAGTCACGCCGACGCAAGTTGATGGGAAAGTTTGTTCCTCAGCCGTGAGCTTGGCCAACCGTCGCATCATTCAAGATGGCGTCGCCGCCCCCTCGTCGGCGTCGCACACCCTTCACGGGCCTGCCCACGTCAGTGCAGAGAAATCTATCGCTTGGTACCCGCCCACGACCGGCCTTCCGGGTCGTGGGCGGGCGCGGTGGTCTTGCCCGTTTGCAGACATTCCGAAGGTCGCAGGAGGGTGGAAATCAGAAGTTCGTCACGCTGAACCCGCTGGCATAAGCGCGCTACCGACAAACATTGGCGGACTGCCCGAAAGCAGACATCGCTAGATTGAAGTTCAGCGGCAGGTCAGGATCACTTCCCTATGGTCACAATGCCTGCCTCCGTCGGCCCAGTAACTGCGCCGATCAAAAATTTCAGCTGGAATCGTGGCGTTCGTGCAACGGAACCTCAAAATATATGGGTCCGCATTGACGACAAACATGCCCTCGTAAACATTTTGTAGATATCGCCGGTGCTTTCTCTGAGCATCGTCACGCGTAGCCTATCCGATTCTGATCAGCCTCTGCCTTTGCTTCTGACTTCGACTGCTCGCAACGCGATCGCCTACCGATCACGTTCGCGGGCTGTACGCAAAAGGGCGCGAAAATGGATTTGGGACATGTGCTGCCGGGCGCTAGCGCAAGACATCGAATCCGCCGGCTTATCGCGGCGACTACGCCACACTCGGGGTTGCTGGCACGCGGCTTGAGATTTGGCTCGTACACGGCGCTGGTGACAATCGCACTTCTCGCAGCCTCTACGGTTTCGACACGCGCCCAGAACCTCAGAGATTGGACCGCCGGAGCGGGATCATCTGATTGGTTTACGGCTGGCAATTGGAATCCCGGTAGTGTTCCGACGAACCAGAACTTCACGGTCATTGACACCACGACGCCGTTTCCGACGGTGATCTCGGGCTTGCCCGCGCAGGCCTCTCAAGTGTCCGTCGGCGTGGATGGGGTTGGGGCGCTCACAATCCAGGAGGGCGGGACATTGACCACCCTCCCGTTTGGGGGCGGGTTCATTGGCGGCAGGCTTGGCTCGAATGGTACGGTGACCGTGACCGGCACCGGCTCCACGTGGTCAAATGCCCTCCTCTTTGTGGGCCGACTAGGTACGGGGGTTCTAAGAATCGAAGATGGCGGCAGGGTGATCAGTTCTTTTGGGGGCTCCGTCGGTGAGTCTGCCGGCTCGACGGGTACGGTCACGGTAACTGGGCCTGCATCCGCCTGGGATGTCAGTGGCGTCCTCAATATCGGCGATTCGGGCACCGGCTCACTCACGATCCAAAGCCGTGGGAGCGTGACCAATACTAGTGGCGTGCTGGGATCGTTTGCCGGCGCGACGGGTATGGTGACGGTGGCCGGCGCGGGCTCCAAGTGGACGAATAGCGGAAACGTTGTGGTCGGCAGTGCGGGCACGGGCGTGCTCATGATCGCGGACGGCGGCACTGTAACCGATCTCCTCGGGTTGGTTGGCGGTTCTTTGGGCTCGCGGGGCACGGTCACGGTGACCGACACTGGCTCCACCTGGAGCAACATCTCGGGGGTGAACATTGGCAACAATGGCACGGGCACGCTCACGATTGCGAACGAAGGCGTCGTTGCCGCGCCTTCTGTTGTGGTCGCTGCGCAGACCGGATCGATTGGCACACTGAACATCGGCGCGGACCCGCTCGTCAGCACGGCGGCGGCTGCACCAGGCACCATCGACGCGCTGACCGTCGCATTTGGCGCCGGCACCGGCACGATCAACTTCAATCACACGTCCGCCGGCTACGTGTTTGCACACGCGATCAGTGGCAACGGTACTGTCAATGTGCTTGCCGGCGCGACCATCTTTACAGCAGCCAATAGCTACAGCGGACCGACGAACGTCAGCGGGGCCACGTTGCGGGCCGGTGGACTGAGCACGCTCAGCCCGAACTCGGCCGTGACGGTCGCAAGCGGCGGAACGCTCGATCTCAATGGCTTCAGTCATACTGTACCCAGCGTCACCAATGCCGGCCTTGTGAACATGGGCACTGGCACCCCGCCGGGCACAGTCTTGACGACGCCAAGCTATACAGGGACTGGCGGCACGATCGGGCTGAACACTTTCCTCGGAACTGACGGCTCGCCTTCCGATCGCCTCGATGTCGGCTCGGCGAC